>NZ_JAQJCI010000011.1:0-181984 GCF_030182495.1 Rhizobium aureum
CATGGTCGGGCATCAGATGACCCTCCTCGATCTGGCAGCCTTTCTGCTGTGCCAGCCGACGCAAGAGTTCTCCCAACTCACGCCGCACGTCCCCGTAAAGTCTTTTCGTGCGGTATTTGCTGCCAAAAACAATGTGATACTTGCAGTCCCACGTCGCATGCGAGAGCGTTTGCTCATCCATAAAACCTCCTTGTTCGAAGTCTGGGCCACCCCAGCGGTTCAAGCAGGAGGTCTCTCAACTACCGTGTAGAACTCGTCCAGTCCTCCACCGTAGGTGGAGGTTTATTTATCGATATAATCAAAGGGGCGCCGAATAGGCGCCCGTTTCAATGATATTCAATCAGGCCGTCACGAGGATCGGCGCGCGCTCCGGCACACGATCGTATAGATCGATGACATCCTGGTTCAGCAAGCGGACACAGCCGGAGGATACGGCCTTGCCTATGGAGCGCCAGTCGGGATTGCCGTGCAGGCGGTAAAGCGAATCCTGCTTGTCTTCGAAAATGTAAAGCGCACGCGCGCCGAGCGGATTCTTCAGACCCGGATCCATGCCGCCATTGGCGATGGAATACTTCACAAGCTCCGGCTGACGGGCGACCATTTCGTCCGGCGGGTTCCAGCGCGGCCACTTCTTGCGCCACTGAATGACGCCTCGGCCCTGCCAGGCAAAGCCCTCGCGGCCGACGCCGATGCCATAGCGCATTGCCGTGCCGCCCTGTTCGGTGACGTAAAGCATACGCTCCGTCGTATTGACGACTACGCTACCCGGCGCTTCCCCGGTCGGATCCACGACGCGCTGACGATAAAATCGCCGGTCGATCTGCTCGTAGGGAACCGCGGGGATATGGAAACCGCCATCATCCATGGCTGCATAGATGACGGCCGGATCGGGCTGCTCGCCATCATAGCTGGAGAACCAGGTGCGGAACGGCCTTGGCGAGCCGGTATATTGCACCGGGCTGACGACCGGGCCGTTATCGATGGTGGAGGCGCAGCCGGCGAGCGTCGAAACGGCGCCGATGCCAGCAAGGGCGAGAAAATTACGTCGGGATAGTGATGAAGGCAGACTCATGTCGACAGCATCGTTCCTATTGAAGGGGAGCCAAGAATCCGCAGCACGCGAGCTGATTCGGCTTCCCGAGAGGTTCGCAGAGACAGGAGCAAAACTAAAGAGCGTAGCCGGAGCCCGCTATCGCACTTATGCAACATCACGAAAATTTGTGGTAAATTATCCCTACAGAACGACGATTTCCGTCTTATCAGGCACCCGGTTGTAGAGATCAATCACGTCCTGATTGAGCATGCGGACACAACCCGAGGACGCTGCCTTGCCGATCGATTGCCAATCCGGCGTGCCGTGAACGCGATAAAGCGTGTCCCGCCCATTCTGATAGATATAAAGCGCCCGCGCGCCGAGCGGGTTGGTCGGCCCGGGATTCATGCCGCCGCGCTCCGCCGCCAGCGACTTCATCTGCGGGTCGCGCGCAACCATCTCGGCCGGCGGCGTCCAGCGTGGCCACTTCTGCTTCCACTGGATCATGCCCCTGCCATGCCAGGCATATCCCGCAGCGCCGAGGCCAACACCATAGCGCATGGCCCTGCCGCCCGGCTCGACGAAATAGAGGAAGTGGTTTCGCGTATCGACGACGATGGTGCCGGGCCGCTCATTGGTCTGGTAGTCGACCTCCTGCCGCAGGAAGCGCGGATCGATGCGCTTGTAGGGCACGGCCGGCAGCATGAAATCATCTTCGTTTCGCTGGGCATACATGGCCTGATGCACCGGATTGAAAGTCGGCAGGCCGTAGGTCTGATGGAACTGGGTGCGGAAGAGATCACGCGCCTGCGGCACGGGTTGCACCGGCAGACGCTGCACCTTCTGCGGGTCGATGCCTTCGGGGCGATAGAAGATCGGCGCTGTCTCCTGTGCGAACCGGTCCGGATCTGTCGCACCGGTATCGGGAATGATGCTGCAGGCGGACAATGCCGCCAGAGCGGCAGAGGCGAGCAGGTGACGGGAGGCGGGCAGCAGATCGGCCATCATCGGAAACCAGTTGGGACATATTGGGTCGGCCGCATGATGACTGTTGCGGCTGGAGCGAAGCTGGCGTCATCGTCGAGATATTATCCGGGGCGAGATATTGTCCGGATCGGCCAAACTTCTGTTTTCCCTTGCGCCGTCATGGGTTAGACCATTGCAGGACGGAGGATCGCATGAATATCGACAGTCTCGACCCGGCCATTTTCGATCAGACCGACCGCAAGGGTTGGCTGAAGCTGGTGGAACGGGCGCTGAAAGGCCAGGATTTCGAAGAGACGCTGGTGTCGCGGACCGATGACGGCATTGCCATCGAGCCGCTTTATCAGCGGCGGACCGATGGCACGCCGCTTTCCCGCCAGCAGGCCGATATGCCCTGGACGGTGATCCAGCGCATGGATGATCCAGGCACCGAGCGGGCGCTGGCGCAGCTTGATGACGATCTCGCCAATGGCGCAACCGGCATCTGTCTCGTCTCCAAAACATCCGCTTCCGCCTTCGGCACCGGCATCGACGTGCAAGGCCCAGGCTTTTCCCGCTCACCAGCGGCGATATGGGACAAAGCCGCTGTCCTGCGCTTCGACGGCTTCTCCTCCGGCGCACTCGACGCCCTGGTTTCAGCGACTGCAAATCCGGCTGCCAGAACATTGCATCTCGGTTTCGATGCCTTTTCCTACGATGGAGGACAGGCTTCCTTTGCAAAGGATATCAAGCGCTTCGCCGAGCGCGGCCTCCGTGGCACGATAGTCAACGCCGACGGTCGCGTGGTTCACAATGCCGGCGGCACCGAAGCACAGGAACTGGCTGTCATGGCTGCAAGCCTCGTCGGCCATTTGCGACTGCTAGAGGAGGCGGGCCTTTCGCTGGAGGCAGCGCTTGCGGCAACCAGCCTCTGCCTTTCCGCCGATCAGAACCAGTTCACGACGATGGCAAAGACACGCGCGGCGCGGCTGATCTTCACCCGGATCGCCAAGGCCTGTGGCGTCCCCAATCCGCAGCCGGCGCATCTCTTCGCCGAGACGAGCTATCGCATGCTCACCCACCGCGATCCCGAGACGAATATCCTGCGCAATACGATTGCGGTCTTTTCAGCCGGCGTCGGCGGTGCTGACGAAATCTCCGTCCTGCCGCACAGCCTGACGCACGGCATTCCCGATCCGCTGGCGCGGCGCCTGGCGCGCAACACGCAGACGATCCTCATGGCCGAGAGCCATCTCGATCATGTCGTCGATCCTGCCGTCGGAGCCGGCGGCATCGAGGCATTGACCGATGCACTGGCCGAGCGGGCATGGGATATTTTCACCGATATCGAAAGCAAAGGTGGATTGGCGAAGGTGATCACCAGCGGCGAGCTTGCGGCGATGATTACCGAGGCGCGAGCCGATCGCATCGCCAAGCCGATCGTGGGAACGACGCTGTTTGCGATGAAAACGGAGCGGCCGGTGGTTGTTTTGGGGGCGTCGGGGCCGGTTGCTGGCGGGATGGGGTTGATGCCGGTACGGCTGGATGAGGGGGTGTCATATGGCGACTGCTGAATTCGCGGAGAATGCCCACCCCTCTCTGTCACTTCGTGACATCTCCCCCACAAGGGGGGAGATCGTTTCGTGCCAGCATTTGACCCCAGCGGGAATGCCAACCCGCGCTGCCGCAGGTGCGGTATCTGTTTGGGGCAGAAAGGCCCCGCAAGTTTCTAATCTCCCCCCTTGTGGGGGAGATGTCGCGAAAGCGACAGAGGGGGGTATCAGACTTTCGACGTCCACGGAGGCTTCGAACCCATGACCAAGATTCCCGACTTCGCCACCATCCCCTGGATCAAACCGCAGGCAACCGCGCCGACAACCAACGCCCCAGCCTGGGAAACCCCTGAAGGCATCGCCGTCAAACGCGCCTACGGTGAAAGCGACCTCACCGGCCTGAACTTCCTTGAGACCTATCCCGGCGCGGCACCCTTCGTGCGCGGCCCCTACCCGACGATGTATGTCCAGCAGCCCTGGACCATCCGGCAATATGCCGGCTTCTCGACGGCCGAGGAATCCAATGCCTTCTATCGCCGCAATCTCGCCGCCGGCCAGAAGGGCCTCTCCGTCGCCTTCGATCTTGCTACTCATCGCGGCTATGACAGCGATCACCCGAGGGTATCAGGCGATGTCGGCATGGCGGGCGTCGCAATCGATTCCATCCTCGACATGCGCCAGCTCTTCGACGGCATTCCCCTCGATGAAATGAGCGTGTCGATGACCATGAACGGCGCAGTGCTGCCGATCATGGCGCTCTATATCGTCGCGGCCGAGGAACAGGGCGTCTCCGAGGACAAGCTATCAGGCACGATCCAGAACGATATCCTCAAGGAATTCATGGTCCGCAACACCTATATCTATCCGCCACAGCCCTCCATGCGGATCGTTTCGGACATTTTCAGCTATACCAGCCAGCGAATGCCGAAGTTCAACTCGATCTCGATCTCCGGCTACCATATGCAGGAGGCAGGCGCGACGGCGGATCTGGAGCTCGCCTACACGATCGCCGACGGCATCGAATATGCGCGGGCCGGCGTCGCAGCCGGGCTCGATATCGACAGTTTCGCCCCTCGCCTCTCCTTCTTCTGGGCCGTCGGCATGAATTTCTTCATGGAAGTCGCCAAGATGCGCGCGGGACGGCTGATCTGGGCGGCGCTGATGCAGAAGAATTTTGCGCCGAAGGACCAGAAATCCCTGGCGCTCAGGACCCACAGCCAGACCTCCGGCTGGTCGCTGACGGCACAGGACCCGATGAACAATATCATCCGCACCATGGTCGAGGCGATGGCAGCAACGCAGGGGCATACGCAATCGCTCCATACCAATTCCTTCGACGAGGCGCTGGCCCTGCCGACCGACCATTCCGCCCGCATCGCCCGTAACACGCAGATCCTGCTGCAGAAGGAATCGGGCACGACAGGGATCATCGACCCCTGGGGCGGCTCGGCCTATGTCGAAAGGCTGACTCATGATCTTGCCGCGCGCGCCCTTGCCCATATCGAGGAGGTGGAGGCGCTCGGCGGCATGGCGAAGGCGATCGAGAAGGGCATTCCGAAGCTCAGGATCGAGGAAGCGGCCGCCCGCACGCAGGCACGCATCGACAGCGGTCATCAGACCGTCGTCGGCGTCAATTTTTCCAAGCCGGAGCAGGATATCGAAGTCGATGTGCTGAAGGTCGAGAATTCCGAGGTGCGGGCACGCCAGCTTTCCAAGCTGCAGCAGCTGAAGGGCACCCGCGAGACGGCTGCCGTCGAAACAGCCCTGGATGCCTTAACGGATGCCGCGCGAAACGGCACTGGCAATCTGCTCGATTTTGCCGTCAAGGCGGCAAGAGCGAGAGCCACCGTCGGTGAAATCTCGCTGGCGCTTGAAAAAGCCTATGGCCGTCATGTCGCAGAGATCAGGACCATTTCCGGCGTTTACCGCAAGGAGGTCGGCTCCGAAGATCCCGTCTTCAATGCGGCCGTGGCCAAAGTCGAGGCGTTCCGTAGGGCGCGGGGCGAGAAGCCGCGCATCCTGATCGCCAAGATGGGCCAGGATGGGCACGATCGCGGCCAGAAGGTCATTGCCACGGCCTTTGCCGATCTCGGCTTCGATGTCGTCGTCGGCGCGATGTTCCAGACTCCGGAGGAAGTGGCCGACGTCGCCGTGCGCGAGGGGGTCGACATCGTCGGCGCATCGTCGCTTGCCGCCGGTCATCTGACGCTGGTGCCGGAATTGAAAACTGCGCTCGCGCGCCGCCATGCGGGCAAGGTGCTCATCGCCGTCGGCGGCGTCATTCCGCCACAGGATTTCGCAGCCCTCGAAGCGGCCGGCGCAGACGCGATCTTTCCGCCCGGAACCGTGATCGCGGAGGCGGCAGCGGCGCTGATAGAGAAACTGATGGCGTCAGCGGTTATTTAGACAGCGACACTCCTGAAGAATTCGATGCTCTGCTCGATTTCGCCCGGCAGAGCCGAATTATGGCTGCCCGGCACCGTTGCCATCTCCATCTTTACGCCGGCGGCCGTCGCCCGCTTCGAAAGCAGCGCCAGACGTGAGTCGAAATGGGCTTCCTCGGTGCCATGGAACAGCTTGATCGGGCTCTTGAAGCTGTGCGCATAGCAGAGTGGCGAGCGCATCTGGAATTCGCGCGGGTTCTTGGTGTTGAAGCGGATATCCTGCGGATAGCGGCCGAAGAAGGCATAGGCATCCGGGTTGCCTGATATCGGCGCGACCGCGCGAAAGCGCTTTGTCGACATGGCGGTCAGCATGGCCAGCGTGCCGCCGATACTGTGTCCGGCCAGGAACAGGCGATGTGGATCGACGCCCGGCAGGTGCCGCAGCCGGTTGGAGGCCGCCAGCACATCGGCAACTTCGTCGTAAAAGCCCGAGAAATTGCCCCTCTGCCCGTTCTCCCCGCGCATGGACGGGATCATGACGACATAGCCGGCATCGATATACGGCTTCATCAGCTGCCAGTGCCCTTGGCCGATGGCGTTACCGCCATGCAGGAAAAGCACGGCCGGCTTCGGCTTTGCCGAGCGCGTGTAGCGGGAGACCCAGGCGACGAGTTCCAGCTCGTCACCAACGCCGCTGCGATAGAAAAGCCGATCGGCGGTCGATGGCGTGGCCAGCGGCTCGTAGATATCGGGAGCCGGCCCCTTGCTTAACAGGTCGGTCCGGAACAGATGGCGCTCCTTGGCATAATCGCCGGCAAGCTGCGGCGGCGCATCGGACGCCTTTTCATCGCTGCGGGCAATCTCGCCCTTGGTCTCGGCCGGCTTGCTTCCGGTCGTGCTGTCATCGGCCGCTCTGACGATAGGGGGTGCGAAAAGGGTGGAAGCGATGCCGGCCAGAACCGCACGGCGATTGAGACGGAATAGGTGGTCGTCAGACGTGGTCATAGCTCTGTCCAAATATCCCGGCGCAGCCCAAATCTGCACGGGTCGAAAGGCAAGGCCAACTCACATTGTGGTGAGGAATCGCCCTGCCCTATTCATCGACAACAGGAGCCTTGGCGTCAATCATCGCGATCAAAGTTTCCAGCCTGTCCGCCTCGTAGGGCGGCTTGTCGGGCCGTAGCCTTGCAATGCGGGGAAAACGCATGGCGACGCCCGATTTGTGCCGGCTGGAGCGGTTGATGCCTTCAAAGGCCACTTCGAGCACGAAGCCGAAATCGCGATCGGCGCGCACGGCCCGCACCGGGCCGAAACGATCGACAGTATTGTTGCGCACGAACTTATCGAGCACCTCCAGCTCGGCATCGGTGAAGCCGAAATAGGCCTTGCCGACAGGCACGAGCTGCTCGCCCTCCGACGTCGTCGCCCAGACGCCGAAGGTGAAATCGGAGTAGTAACTGGAGCGCTTGCCATGGCCGCGCTGCGCGTACATCAAAACGGCATCGACATTATAAGGATCCCGCTTCCACTTGAACCAAGGCCCCTTGGCCCGGCCGGCGAGATAGGAACTGTCCTTGCGCTTGATCATTACGCCCTCGATCACCGGATCGGGCGGCGCGGTGCGCAATCGGTCGAGCTCCTCCCAGGAGGAGAAATCGACGAGCGGCGACAGATCGAAACGATCATGCGGTGCCGCGTCGATGATGTCAGTCAGCCGCTCGCGCCGATCGAGGAAGCCGCGGGCACGCACATCCTCGGCGCCATCGAACAGAAGATCGTAAGCACGGATGAAGGCCGGAAACTCCTCCAGCATCTTTGCGGTGACGGTCTTGCGGTTGAGGCGCTGCTGCAAGTCGGAAAAGCTGCGTGTCGGGCTATTGGAGCGAACGGTGCCGCCGACCAGCAGCTCGCCATCCATGACGCCCTCGAAATTCATGGCGTCCACAACGTCGGGAAAGGCGCCGGATATGTCGTCGCCGGAGCGCGAATAGAGCTTGCTCGTCTCCCCGGAGCGTGAAAGCTGGACGCGGATGCCATCCCATTTCCATTCGGCGGCGAAATCCCGCGAGTCGAGCCCATCGAGATCGCCAGGTTCCACCGGGTTGGCCAGCATGACGGAATGGAAGATCGCCGGCGTCGCCAGGATCGGCTTCTCAGCCTCCCCCGCAAGCCAGCGAAACAGGTTTTCATAGGGCGGCTGCAGGCCGTGCCACAGCGTTTCGATCTCGGTGACGTCCTTGCTGCCAAGCTCGGCGAGCGCCTGCTTGGCGAGGCGTGCCGAAACGCCGATGCGCAGCGCACCGGTCGCGAGCTTCAGGAAGGCGAAACGGCCCGACGTATCCAGCCGGTCCAGTAGATCGCGGACGAAACTGCGCACCTCGGTCCGCCCCAGCGCGTTCATGCTGCGAACGACGTCGCCGAGCTTCGGCTGCTCGCCGGCAGGGCGCTCTATATCGCTCTCCCTATCCCAGACCAGCGAGATCGTCTCGGCAAGATCGCCGACATAATCGTAGGAATAGCGGAACAGCACCTCGTCCATGCGCTCGAGAACGAGCTCGCGCAGCATTGCGGGCTTGACATTGCGCACTTCGAGCGTGCCGGCGATGGCGGCCAGACCATAGCCGCGGTCCGGATCGGGCGTGTCGCGAAAATAATCGGTCAACAGCTTCAGCTTGCCGTTGCGGCTCGGCGTCAGCACCAGGCGGTCGAGAAGGTCGGCAAAGGCTTTCATCAATCGCCCTCGTCTTCATAGCCGATGAGATGCAGCGGCTTGGCGGCGATGCCCTGCAGCTCGCACCAGCGCACGAGCGCCTCTTCGCGGCCGTGGGTGACCCAGACCTCGCTCGGCTTCAAGTCGGAGATCGTCTCGGTCAGTTCGGGCCAGTCGCAATGATCGGAGATCACAAGCGGCAGCTCGACGCCGAGCTGCTTGGCGCGCTGGCGCACCATCATCCAGCCGGAGGCGAATGCCGGCAGCGGGTCATGGAGCCGCCTCGCCCAGCGATCCTGGAAAGCGGAGGGTGGGCCGACGACGACGGCGCCATGGAAGATCGACTGATCCCGGCTTTCTATGGTGGCCGGTTTGAGTTCGCCGAGTTCGATGCCCTGGCTGACATAGTAGTCGCACAGCGTTTCGAGCGCACCGTGAATATAGATCGGCTTGTCATAGCCGGCATCGCGCAGCAGACGGGTGACGCGCTGTGCCTTGCCGAGCGCATAGGCACCGATCAGATGCGTTCGTTCGGGGAATTGGCAAAGCGAGGCCAGAAACTTCCGCGTCTCGGCCATGGGATCGGGATGGTGGAAGACCGGCAGCCCGAATGTCGCCTCGGTGATGAAGACGTCACAGGGAACCGGCACATAGGCTGCACAGGTCGGATCCGGCCGGCGCTTGTAATCCCCCGAAACGACGATGCGCAGCCCATCCTTCTCCACCGCGATCTGCGCGGAGCCGAGCACATGGCCGGCAGGATGGAACTGCACCTTGACGCCGTTGATCGTCACCTCCTCGCCGAAGCCGATCGCCTGTTCCGAGCCGGCAAAACCGTCGCCATAGCGAATACGCATGATATCGAGCGTCTGCCGAGTGGCGAGCACATGCGCGTGGCCGGAGCGGGCGTGATCCGAATGGCCATGCGTGACGAGTGCGCGACCGACCGGCTGCACGGGATCGATATAGAAGCCGCCAATCGGACAGAACAGGCCCTCTGGCGCCGGATAAAGCAGTTGATCGGGTCTCATGACTATGAGGATAGCGCGATTTGCACGATTAGGTAGCGACGACGGCAGCTTTTTGATCGAATCCGCGTGTCGGTTGCCGATCCGGAAGGTCGAAAACCAGGACATCCTCGCAATAGGGCTTCGCCTTCGCCACGACGACACCGTTCGGATCGACGATGGCGCTGCTGCCATAGCTCACCCAGCCGTCGTCGTTGCTGCCGACCACATCCGACGCCATCACCCAGCAGCCCGTATGCCTGGCACATATCTGCAGGCCCGAAATGCCCGGCTTGTGCCACAGCTCGGCTTTGTGAGGTCGGAGCATGAGATTGATGGGGTTGCAGATGATCCCCGCTCCCTTTCTGGCCAGTCGCGCCGCGGTATAGGGATATCTGAGATCGGCGCAGATATTGATGCCGAAGCGCCAATGCCCTTCCTCCCACACGGGGAAATCCTTTCCGGGGGTGCAGCCCTTTTCAAGCGGATGCGCCTTGGCATAGACCCCGATCGTCCGGCCCGACTTGGCGACGATGGCGCTATTGTAGATCGCATCGCCTCTCCTCTCGAAAAGGCCAACAATCGCCGTCGTCCCCCCGGCAGCGAAGCGGGCGACAAGAGCGTTCAGATACGGATCATCCAGAGAAAGCGCGCGGCGTTTGGCAACGGATTTATCATAGCTATGCCCCTGCAGATAACATTCGGGAAAAAGGGCGAGATCGATGCCCTGCTCTTCCGCCCAGGCCAGATCGCGCGCCAAAACCTCGGCCGCCTGCTCGACGGCGTCGAAGAGTGCCAGACGTTGAAAGGCCGCGATCCGCATGCCGCAGGGGTAACATGCGCGGCGAGTCGCCCCTAGCGCGAATGGATCGGACGCAGGGCATCGTCCGTGCCGGACCGGTAAATAAAATAGAAAAACGACGGGGCCTAGCCGGCCGAAAACATTTGAAGAGCGGCCTCTGTATCAAAACGACACAGACAGGCCTGGCATGATTTCTGCTTCATCGGCATAATTCCCGGAGCTCACAATGATCCAACGCCGCGCCTTCATCGCTTCCCTCGCCGCTTCGGCAGCGGCTGGCCTGCTTGCGCCCCGCGTTGTTGCCGCGTCGCTGGCCAAGATGACGGGTGCCGAGCTGCGGGGGCCGATCGATGCCATTGCGCTGAAGACGACGCCGGGAACCAGCGACGTCATGAGCGGCAAGCTGCAGGCGATGATCGACAATGCGGCGCGCAACAACATGCCGCTTTTCCTGCCACCAGGCACCTACAACATCTCCAACCTGACACTCCCTAATAATACGTGCATCAGAGGTGTTCCCGGCGCTTCGCGGCTGGTCTATAGCGGCGACGGCCATTTGATGAATGCGGACAAGGCCAGACGCATCGAGCTTTCCGGCCTTGTGCTCGATGGCGGCAATCGCTGGCTTGCCGATTATGCAGGCGGCCTCCTGCAATTTACCGGTGTCGACGAGGTGCTGATCGACAATTGCGAAGTTACCGGCAGCCGCAAGCATGCGCTGCAGCTCGAACGCTGCGGCGGCCGGATCGAGCGCAGCCGCATCTCCGGAGCGGCGGAAGCCGGGATCTATTCCGTCCAGTCGGCCGGTTTGACGGTGACAGGCAATCGCGTCGAGGATTGCGGCAATGGCGGCATCCTGATCCATCGCTGGGAAAAGGCCGAGGATGGCAGCAGCGTCACCGGCAACCGCATTGCCCGCATTCGCGCCAATGGCGGCGGCACCGGCCAGAACGGCAACGGCATCAATGTTTTCCGCGCCGATGGCGTGACGGTTTCGGGTAACCAGATCGCGGATTGCGCCTTCACCGCCGTCCGCGCCAACTCGGCATCGAATGTGCAGATCTCGAACAATCAGTGCCTGCGCTCAGGCGAGACGGCCATCTACTGCGAATTCGAGTTCATTGGCGCCACGATCGACAACAACCTGATCGATGGCGCCGCCAACGGCATTTCGGTCACCAATTTCGATAGGGGCGGCAGGCTCGCCTCGGTGACGGGCAATGTCATCCGCAACCTCTCGCTCACCGCACCCTACGCGCAAGATGGCGGCTTTGGCATCGGCATCTCGGCCGAAGCCGATACGCTTGTTGCCGATAATGTCATCGAGAATGCACCGCTCTGGGGCTTGAGGCTCGGCTGGGGTCAATATCTCCGCGACGTCGTCGCGACAGGCAATATCGTCCGACATGCCGGCATCGGCTGCGTGGTCTCGGTCGCCGACGGCGCCGGCTCCGCGGTGATTGCTGGCAATCTCTTTCAGGAGATGCAGCACGCCGCGATCATGGGCTTCCGCTGGGACAAGCCGGCATCGAGCGAGCTGATCAAGGGAAGCATGCAGTTTCCGCAGCTGACCATCGAAAACAACAAACTCGTTTAGGCCGACCGCCAGTTCGGCTGCCGCTTTTCGAAGAAGGCGGTGACGCCCTCCTTCGCCTCCTCGGTCTCCCAGGCATCGGCCAATTGCTCGACGACGTGATCGATCATGCCGTCGGTGATCGGCCTGCCGACGGAGCGAGCCAGGGCCTTGGCGCGGGCGGCCGCCTGCGGCGACGCCGCCAGGAAATGGCGGACCTCCGCTTCCACGGCTTCATCCAGCGCCTCTTCCGCCACGACCCGCGACAAGAGGCCGGCGGCATGCGCCTGCCAGGCATCGATGATCTTGCCGGAGAGGAAGAGCGGACGGGCATTCGTCTCGCCGATCCGGGCGATGATATAAGGGCTGATGGTGGCGGGAATGATGCCAAGGCGCACCTCAGTCAGGCCGAAGCGGGCGGTCGATGCCGATATCACCATGTCGCAGACACTGAGGATGCCGATGCCGCCACCGAAGGCATTGCCATGGACACGGGCGACCAGTGGCTTGGGCAGCTCGTTCAGTGCCTTGAACAACGTGGCAAGCCGCCGCGCCTCGACCATGCGTCCGGCGCGCGTTGTGTCGAATTGGTCGCGCATCCAGCCGAGGTCGCCGCCTGCGCAGAAGCTCGCACCCTCGCCGGTGAGCACGACGACCCTCACCGCCTTGTCGCGGGCGAGATCGTGCGTTGCCGCCGTCAAGGCATCGATCATTTCAGCCGACAGGGCGTTGTGCTTTTCGGCGCGCGCCAACGTGAGATGGGCAACACCGCGGTCATCGGTAGTGATGCGGATCGTTTGCGATGTCATGAGGTGCTCCTGAGGCTGCGGGCAAAGGCGGCGGCGCGGGCAAGTTTTTCATCGTCGAGGCCGGTCTCGAAGCCGTGCAGCGCCAGATAGTGGTGAACCGCCACGGTATCGACATTGCCCTTCGCGCCGGGGGCGAAGGGGCAGCCGCCAAGACCGCCGGCGGCAGCGTCGAACACCCGCAGACCCCGGTCGAGAGCGACACCGATATTGTCCAATGCCCGGCCTGACGTATCGTGAAAATGGCCGGCCAGCATGGCGGCGGGGAGTTCGGCAAGAACGGCCTCCAGCATTCTGTCCACGGCCTCCGGTTCGCCTCTGCCGATCGTGTCGCCAAGGCTGATCTCATGGCAGCCGAGCGCCTGCAATTGCCGGGCAACGCTCACGACGTTTTGCGGCGGCACGGCGCCCTCATAGGGGCATTCGGCGACGCAACTGACATAGCCCCGCAACGGAATGCCGCGATCCCTGCTGGCTGCCGCGACCGGCCGGAAGCGTTCGATGCTTTCGGCGATCGAGCAATTGATATTGCGCATGGAGAAGGCTTCGGATGCTGAGGCGAAGATCGCCACCTCATCGGCACCGGCGGCAAGTGCTGCCTCAAAACCCTGCATGTTGGGTGCCAGCGCTGCGTAGCGGACACCGGAATGCCGCTTTATCCCGGCCATGACCGCGGCGGCATCGGCAAGCTGCGGCACCCATTTCGGACTGACGAAGCTGGTGACCTCGATGCGCTCGAAACCGCAATCGGAGAGCAGATCCACCAGCTCGATCTTGCGCGCGGTATCGACCGGCTTTTTCTCATTCTGCAGGCCGTCGCGCGGCGCCATTTCGACGATGGTGACCTGATTGGAAAGCTTCTCGGTCATGCCGCGTCCTCCGGTCGAAGCGAGAGAAGCACGGCGCTTTCGCTGGTCTGATCCCCCTCGCCGACATGCAGGCTTTCGACAATGCCGTCGCGCGCCGCCGAAAGCGTCAGCTCCATCTTCATGGCTTCCATGATGATCAGCGCCTGCCCCTTCGCCACCGCGTCGCCCTCGCGCACGCGGACGATCTTGACGAGACCGGGCATCGGCGCAATGACGCGATCATCGCCGCTAGCAGCCTCCTCCGCGCCGTCAAGCGGATCGAGCCGGTGGAAATGATGGGTGTGCCCGTCGAGGAACAATGTCAGGCCCGCCGATGTTGCGAAGATATCGACATGGGTCTGCCGGCCGTCGATTTCGACACGCCGGGCAACATCATCGTCTTCGAAGAGACGGACGAGAATGGAGCGATCTTCGAAGGCGACACTGAAAAACATCCGACCCTTTGCAGTCACCCGGCAATTCTTATGGCTGCCGGCAAAGTGCAGCGTAACTGGACGGCTTGCTTCGCCCCAAAGCTGCCAGGCGCCGAGCGAATGCCAGGGATCGTTGCCAGCGGTTTCAGCAAAGCCGCCCGCCTCGACAACGGCGGCGATGGCAAGGGCTGCGTCATCGGGCTGCTGCGTCGCGGTCAGCGCTTCCGCGTTTCGGTCGATCAGTCCGGTATCCGGACGGCCGGCGGCGAAATCCGACTGGCGGCTGAGCCGTATGAGAAAATCCAGATTGGTCGTGGTCCCGGCGACCTGCGCCTGCTCCAATCCGCGCGTGAGCTTCGCCAAAGCAGCGGCGCGATCCGGGGCGTGCACCGTCAGCTTTGCGATCAGCGGATCGTAGTGCGGAGTGATGCTGTCGCCCTCGCGCACGCCCGCGTCGATGCGGACATCGCCTTCGGGAAAGCGAAGGCGGGAAAGCGTGCCGGTTGCCGGCAGGAAGCCGCGCGAGGGGTCTTCGGCATAGATACGGGCTTCGACAGCCCAACCGTTTATGGTGAGCTCACCTTGCGTTTTCGGCAGCGGCTCGCCGCTCGCCACGCGCAATTGCCACTCCACCAGATCGACGCCGGCGATCGCCTCGGTGACGGGGTGTTCGACCTGCAGGCGGGTATTCATTTCCATAAAGAAGAAGCGATCCGGCGACAGACCGTCGGAAACATCGGCGATGAATTCGACGGTACCGGCGCCGCGATAATCGATGGCGCGGGCGGCGCGAACCGCCGCTTCGCCCATGGCGCTACGCATCTCCTCTGTCATGCCGGGCGCCGGCGCCTCCTCGATCACCTTCTGGTGCCGGCGCTGCAGCGAACAATCGCGCTCGAAGAGGTGCACGACATTGCCCTGGCTGTCGCCGAACACCTGGATCTCGATATGGCGCGGCTTGACGAGATATTTTTCGATGAGCACGGCATCGTCGCCGAAAGCGGATTTCGCCTCGCGCTTTGCCGCCTGCAGCGAGGCGTCGAAATCCTCCAGCCGGTCGACGCGGCGCATGCCCTTGCCGCCGCCGCCCGCCCGCGCCTTGATGAGAATGGGAAAGCGGATGTTATCAGCTTGCTCGGTAAGAAAGCCGGGATCCTGCCTATCGCCATGATAGCCGGGAACGACGGGCACGCCGGCCCGCTCCATCAGCGCCTTGGCCGCATCCTTGAGCCCCATGGCTCGGATCGAGGCCGGCGACGGACCGATGAAGACGAGACCAGCGGCCTCGACCGCCCCGGCGAAATCGGCATTTTCCGAGAGAAAGCCGTAACCAGGATGGATGGCCTCTGCGCCGGCCCGCTTTGAGGCGGCAATGATCTTCTCTTTCGAAAGATAGCTTTCGCTCGCAGCCGCCGGGCCGATATGAACGCCCTCGTCGGCCAGCGCCACGTGCAGCGCATCCCGATCGGCGTCGGAAAAGACGGCGACCGTGCGGATGCCCAGGCGCCTTGCGGTGTGGATGACCCGACAGGCGATTTCCCCGCGATTGGCGATCAGTATCTTCGAAAACATCGGCTGACCCTATTGCGCGGCAATGACTTCGACTTCAAGCAGCCAGGCCTTGTCGAAAATGCCGGCAATCACGACAGTCATCGCCGGCGCGAGCGAGCCGAGATATTCGCTGCGGATCTCGCGGTTCTCCATCGTGTGATGACGGTCGGCGAGAAAAGTCGTGACCTTGACGATGTCGTCCTTCGTCATGCCGGCCGCCTTCAATTGAGCGTCGATATTGTGCCAGACCTGGCGGGCCTGCGCCTGAAAGCCTTCCGGCAGGGTGTCGTCGACATCGGTCGGAATCTGGCCGCTGATGAAAAGCAATCGCTCGAAATTCTCCAGCTTCACGGCCTGTGCGTAGCCGCCGCGGGGCTGCGGCGCATTCTTGGCATTGATGGCATCGCGTTTCATCTCCATCTCCTCACATCCTGAACAGACCGAAGCGTGTGTCTTCGATCGGCGCGTTAAGTGCTGCTGAAAGCGAAAGAGCCAGCACATCGCGGCTCTTGCGCGGATCGATAATGCCATCGTCCCAGAGGCGGGCCGATGCATAGAGCGGGTGGCTCTGGGTCTCGAACATCCTGAGTGTCGGCGCCTTGAAGGCGGCCTCTTCCTCTTTCGTCCAGGGCTTGCCGGCACGGGCCAGCGCCTCGCCGCGTACGGTGGAGAGCACGCCCGCCGCCTGTTCCCCGCCCATGACCGATATGCGGCTGTTGGGCCAGGTCCAGAGGAAGCGCGGTGAATAGGCGCGACCGGCCATGCCGTAATTGCCAGCACCGAAGGAGCCGCCGATCAGCATGGTGATCTTCGGAACCTTGGTCGTAGCCACGGCCGTCACCAGCTTGGCGCCGTTCTTGGCGATGCCCTCGGTTTCGTATTTGCGGCCGACCATGAACCCGGTGATGTTCTGCAGGAAGACCAGCGGGATCTTGCGCTGCGAGCAAAGCTCGACGAAATGCGCGCCCTTCAGCGCCGACTCCGAGAAGAGAACGCCGTTGTTGGCTATGATGCCGACTGGGATGCCATGGATGTGAGCGAAGCCGCAGACCAGCGTCGTACCGTAGCGCGCCTTGAACTCATCGAGGCAGGAGCCGTCCACCATACGGGCGATGACCTCGCGTACGTCATATGGCGTGCGCAGGTCGGAGGGGACGATGCCGAGAATATCCTCGGGATCGTAGAGTGGTGCCTCGGGCGTCCGAAGCTCGACACTCTCGGGTTTGCGGCGGTTGAGATTGGCGACCGCCTGCCGGGCCAGCGCAAGCGCATGGGCGTCGTCACGCGCCAGATAATCGGCAACCCCGGAAAGGCGCGTATGCACATCGCCGCCACCGAGATCTTCGGCCGAGACCACTTCCCCGGTCGCCGCCTTGACCAGCGGCGGACCGGCGAGAAAGATCGTACCCTGCTTCTCGACGATGATGGCTTCATCCGACATGGCCGGTACATAGGCGCCACCCGCGGTGCAGGACCCCATGACGACGGCGATTTGCGGAATGCCCGCCGCTGACATATTGGCCTGATTGTAGAAGATGCGGCCGAAATGATCGCGATCGGGAAACACCTCGTCCTGGTTCGGCAGGTTGGCGCCGCCGGAATCGACGAGGTAGATGCAGGGCAGATTGTTCTCGGCCGCGATCTCCTGCGCACGCAGATGCTTCTTCACCGTGATCGGATAATAGGTACCACCTTTGACCGTGGCATCGTTGCAGACGATCATGCAATCGCGGCCGGAAACGCGGCCTATACCGGCGATCAGGCCGGCACCCGGCGCCTCGCCGCCATAGAGACCATGAGCGGCAGTCGTCCCGATTTCCAGAAACGGCGTGGCGGGATCGATCAGGCCGGCGACGCGATCGCGCGGCAGCATCTTGCCACGGCTGACATGGCGCTCGCGCGCCTGCGCCCCTCCGCCTTCCGCCGCCTGCGACGCCGCAGCCTCAGCGACGCCGATCGCCTCCAGCATGGCGGCGCGATTGTCGCGGAAGCGATCCGTATGCGTCGATATCTCTGACTTCAGGACGGTCATGCGGCCTCGCGGATCGAGTAAAATGGAATTCGAAATCAGGCCGTTTCGCCGAACAACTCGCGGCCGATCAGCATGCGCCGGATTTCGGATGTACCGGCGCCGATCTCATAGAGCTTGGCGTCGCGCAGCAGCCGTCCGGCGGGATAATCATTGGTATAGCCATTGCCGCCGAGCGCCTGGATGCATTCGAGCGCCAGCGCCGTCGCCTTTTCAGCGGAGTAGAGAATGCAGCCTGCGGCATCCTTGCGGGTCGTCTCGCCGCGATCGCAGGCGGCGGCCACCGCATAGACATAGGCGCGCGCGGCATTCATCGTCACATACATGTCGGCGAGCTTGCCCTGCATCAGCTGGAATTCGCCGATCGATTGGCCGAACTGCTTGCGCTCATGCATGTAGGGCAGCACCACATCCATGCAGGCGGCCATGATGCCGATGGGACCGCCCGAGAGCACGACGCGCTCGTAATCGAGACCCGACATCAGCACGCGCACGCCGCCATCCACCTGACCTAGAACATTCTCCTCCGGCACTTCACAATCGAGGAAGATCAGCTCCGAGGTGTTTGAACCGCGCATGCCGAGCTTGTCGAGCTTCTGGCCCACGGAGAATCCGGGGAAGCCTTTCTCGACGATGAAGGCGGTGATCCCTCGCGGGCCGGCATCCGGCGAGGTCTTGGCGTAGACGACGAGAACATCCGCATCCGGACCGTTGGTGATCCACATCTTGCTGCCGTTCAGCACATAGCGGCGGCCGCGCCTTTCGGCACGCAACTTCATGGAGACGACATCGGAGCCGGCGTCGGGCTCCGACATCGCCAATGCACCGATATGCTCGCCTGAAATCAGCTTCGGCAGGTAGTGCTCCTTCTGCGCCGTCGTGCCGTTGCGATGGATCTGGTTGACGCAGAGGTTGGAATGGGCGCCGTAGCTCAGGCCGACGGAGGCGGAAGCGCGGCTGATTTCCTCCATCGCCACCGTATGGGCGAGATAACCGAGGCCCGCTCCGCCAAAGGCTTCGTCGACGGTGATCCCAAGCAGGCCGAGATCACCCATCTCCCGCCACAGATGCATCGGGAAACTGTTGTTGCGGTCGATCTCATCGGCAAATGGTGCGATACGGTTGGCAGCAAAACGGCGCACCTGTTCGCGCAACGCCTCGATGTCCTCGCCAAGCGCAAAGTTCAATCCCCCTGCAAACATCCGGCTTCTCCTCCCGATCGTCCCGAACGCGCGATCCTTACGAACCTATATCTCTTCATACCCGCTTCAAGTTTCGGCCGGCGCCGTCATGCAGCATCGGCAGGCATAGGCTGTTTGCCCTGCTTCTCCTGCGGCGACTCATAGGCCTTCAGCTTGTCAGCGATTTTCACGGTGATCCTGCGGGCGGCCTCCTCCTTGACCGGTCCGAAGCCCCTTATCTCATCAAAGAGCGAGAGGATGGCAAGGGCCTCGGCCTCGTTGTCGTGGCGCAGACCGGCGAGCACCCGCTCGGCAACCCCTTCATATTCAGCAATCAGGCGACGCTCCAGCCGGCGTTCCGCCATATAGCCGAAGGGATCGAAGGGCGTGCCGCGCAGACGCTTCATCGGCGCAAGCGCCCGCAGCACCGGTAGGATCCATGCGCCGAACTCCCGCTTCTTCGGCCGGCCGTTCGGATCCTTGCCGCCAAGGATGGGCGGCGCGAGATTGAGGGCCAGCTTGAAGTCGCCTTCCATCTCCTCGCGCAGATGCGCCTCGAAAGCGGGATCCGTCAGCAGGCGGGCGACCTCGTATTCATCCTTGTAGGCCAGAACGCGTGCATAGGTGACGGCAACGGCAAAGGGCACCTTATCCGAAAGCCGCTCTTTTGCGGCCAGCGCATTGGCGCGGGCGACAAAAGCGGCATAGCGTTCGGCAAGGGCTGCATTCTGATAGGCCGTCAGGTGAGCCTTGCGATGCTTGATGAGCTCGTCGAGGCTCATCTCCGCCAGGGTCCTGCCCTTCTCCGGCTCGGCCATCATGGCATGCACGGCCTGCGGATCGTGCGCCAGAAGCCGTCCCCACTGGAAGGCGGAAAGGCTGGCCTTGACCGCGACGCCGTTCAGTTCGATCGCCTTTTCGATCGCCTCGAGCGACAGCGGCAGTAGGCCGCGCTGCCAGGCAAAGCCGGTCAGCAGGATATTGGTCGATATGGCATCGCCGGTCACCTCGGTCGCGACGTGGTTGAAATCGAGGAAGACGGACTTCTCGCTGACGGTCTTTGCGATGGTGTGCTGTATCGAGCCGGTCTTGAAATCGAAATCGCGGTTGCGGACGAAATCGGCGACCGGCATGAGCCCAGTGTTGACGATGGCTGTCGTGCGCCCCGGCGAGCAGAGCGTGATCGCATCCTTGGAGGCACCCACCACCTCGTCCGCGGCAAACAGGAGATCCGCGCCGCCATTGACGATGCGCGAGGAGGTGACATCGGCCTGATTATGGCCAATGCGCAGATGGCTCATGACCGCGCCGCCCTTCTGGGCAAGGCCGGCCATGTCGAGGATCATCGGCACCTTGCCGTCCAGATGCGCAGCCATGCCGAGGATAGCGCCGATGGTCAGGATGCCCGTGCCGCCGACGCCGGCAATCGCAATATTCCAGGGCCGATCGCCAATGACGGGAATTTCGGGCATCGGCACATCGACATCGGCATGATCAAGTGCTTTGCGCTTGCGGCGCTTGCCGCCATGAACCGTCACGAAGGACGGGCAGAAGCCTTTTACGCAGGAGAAATCCTTGTTGCAGCTCGACTGGTTGATCTGGCGCTTGCGGCCGAATTCGGTTTCCAGCGGCTCGACGGAGATGCAGTTGGACTGCACAGAGCAATCGCCGCAGCCCTCGCAGACAGCCGGATTGATGAAGACGCGCTTCGCCGGGTCTTCCATCAGCCCGCGGCTGCGGCGACGGCGCTTTTCGGCCGCGCAGGTCTGGACATAGACGATCGCCGAACACCCCTCGGTCTCGCGCAGCGTCAGCATTACCTGATCGATATGGTCGCGATGCAGCACCTTGACGCCGGGCGCGAGTTCCGAAGCGCGATAGGCGGCGGGATTGTCCGAAAGCAGATAGATCGGCTTGACGCCCTCGTCATGCAGCTGCTTCGTCACCAGCTGCGGCGTCAGATAGCCGTCGATCGGCTGGCCGCCGGTCATGGCGACGGCATCATTGTAGAGCAGCTTGTAGGTGACGTTGACCTTGGAGGCGACGGACTGGCGGATGGCGAGAATGCCGGAGTGAAAATAGGTGCCGTCGCCGAGATTGACGAACATGTGCTTTTCATCGGTGTAACGCGCAATCGCTGTCCATGGCACGCCTTCACCGCCCATCTGGGTGAAGGTCTCGGTGTTGCGGTCCATCCAGGTGACCATGTAGTGGCAGCCGATGCCGGCAATGGCGCGGCTGCCTTCAGGGACGCGGGTCGACGTATTGTGCGGACAGCCGGAGCAGAAGAAGGGTGTGCGGTTCAGCGGCGCGACATGGCTGCGGCTGATCTGGCCGCGCTCGGCAAGATAGGCAAGCTTGGCGGCGATGCGGTCATGCAGGCCCTGATCGAGATCGAGCTTGACGATGCGCCCTGCGATCGCTCGCGCCACTGCGCCCACCGTCAATGCCGCCGATAGGCTGAGATAGGGCTTGTCGTGCTCATCGAACTTGCCGACGATGCGCGGACGGACATCGGCACGCCAGTTGAAGAGTTGCTGCTTGATCTGGTTTTCGATGATCTCGCGGCGCTCCTCGACGACAAGAACCTCGTCGAGCCCTTCCGAGAAATGTCTGACAGCCTCGGGCTCCAGAGGCCAGGGCATACGCACTTTCAAGATACGCAGGCCGATCGCGGCCATTTCCTGAGGGCCGATCTCCAGCTCGCGCAGCGCCTGCAGCACATCCTCATAGGCCTTGCCGGACGAGATGATGCCGAGGCGGGCGTTCGGCACATCATGCGTGATTTCATCGACGCGATTGGCACGGGCAAAGGCGATGGCCGCATAGGCCTTATAAGTCTGCAGCCGATCGTCCTGCACCAGCGGCGGATCGGGCCAGCGTAAATTCAAACCACCGGGCGGCATTTCGAAATCGGTCGGCAGGACGAATTGCCGCCTTTCCCCCGAGAGATCGATGGCAGCCGTCGTTTCTATGGTGTCGGCGATGAACTTCATGCCGACCCAGCAGCCGGAATAACGCGACATGGCGATGCCGAGCAGGCCGTATTCGAGGAATTCGTGGATGGACGATGGATAGATGACCGGGATGACCGCAGACATGAAATCATGGTCGGTCTGGTGCGGCATGGTGGAGGATTTGGCGGAATGATCGTCGCCGGCGAAACAGAGGACGCCGCCATGCTTGGAGGTGCCAGCGGCATTGCCGTGCTTCAGCACATCACCGGAGCGGTCGACGCCGGGGCCTTTACCATACCAGATGCCGAGCACACCATCCTTGCGGGCGCCGGGCGAAAGGCCGACCTGCTGTGAGCCCCAGACGGCCGTCGCGGCAAGATCCTCGTTGATCCCGGGCTGGAAGGTGACGTCGTGGGCGTCGAGATAAGTCTTGGCTTTCAAGAGCTGCTGGTCGTAACCGCCGAGCGGCGAGCCGCGATAGCCTGAAATGAAGGCTGCCGTATTGAGGCCGGCAGCGCGGTCGCGCCGCATCTGCGTCATGGGCAGGCGTACCAGCGTCTGCAGGCCGGTCATGAAGACGCGGCCTTCCTCTGCGGTATATTTGTCGTCTAGCGATACACTGGTCGCAAGCATCTGCTCTCCTCCCGAGATCGCAGTCATCGAATGCGCATGTTTAATTTCGCCGGAAGCCTCCTACCGCTTCCGATGAAAATCATGCTGGAATTCTAGCATGCGCCGACGCTAATTTCCGAACGAAGGCGAAGCATCAACAGCATGATTTGCAAAGAATTGGGGGACTTGTCTGATATTTTCGTGCTTGTCCTATGCCAGCCATCAGCCCTCGGAGGACGAGGCGGCCCAGCTATCTATACACCATTCCATCACAAGCTTTCATCGAGATATCAGCGGCAAGGCCTTCCGCTCCTCCCAAGCGACCAATAATGTCGCGCCGACTCGAATCTGGGAGACCCATATGCTGACGATCTACGGTGTCTATCGCTCGCGCGCTTCGCGCAACTATTGGATGGCTAATGAGCTCGGCGTCGAGTTCAAATCCGTGCCTGTCATCCAGGCGAGCCGGCTGCCCAACCCGCTTGCCGCCGATGCGCCGATCA
Source organism: Rhizobium aureum (assembly GCF_030182495.1). NCBI lineage: Bacteria > Pseudomonadati > Pseudomonadota > Alphaproteobacteria > Hyphomicrobiales > Rhizobiaceae > Rhizobium > Rhizobium aureum. Next base: position 22,947 of record NZ_JAQJCI010000011.1, read on the forward strand.
ATACGATGTCGCCGGAGTTCCTGGCCGTCAATCCGATGGGCATGATCCCCTGCATCAAGGACGGCGATCTCGTCCTGCATGAATCGCTCGCCATCAACCTTTACCTCGCGCGCAAGTATGGCGGTCCGCTGGCCGGCAAAACGATCGAGGAAGAAGGGCAGATGTCGATGTGGACCATGTGGGCGGCAACCGAAGTCGAGCCCTACAGCGTCGCGCTCGTCCGCATCTATGACAATGCCCAGGAAAACAGCGAGGCCGGCAAGACGGGGATCGCAGTCGCCTGCCGCTCACTGAAGAAACCGCTCGACGTGCTGGAAAAGCACCTGCAAAACCAGGACTATCTCGTCGGCAATCGCTTCACCGCCGCCGATCTCAATCTCGCGGAAGTACTGCGCTACGCCCAGACCGAACAGGAATTGTTCGATGCGCGTCCGAAGATGAAAGCCTGGATCGAGCGTTGCCAGTCGCGCGATGCTTACAAGGCCATGCAGGCGACGCGCGCTCAGGAGCCGATCTGATAGCTTCTATCGGAAGAGACGCATGCTCTCTTCCATCTCTTCGCGAATCCAGGCCTTGAAGGCGGTCACCTTCTTAGGTTCGCGCACGCCTTCGGCGGTGACGAAATAATGGCCGAAGCCCGTCTTTACACGGATGCCGAAGGGATCGACGAGGCATTTCTGCTGAAGGGCATAGGCAGCCAGCGTCTGCCAGGCGAGCATCACCCCCTGCCCCGCTATAGCCGCATCCAGACAGAGCGACGCGTCATTGAAGATGTGCCGCTCTTCCATGCAATGGCCTGAAAGCCCGGCTTTGCGCAGCCAGACCTCCCAGCCGAACATCGCGTGTCCGTCGATCACGGCGGGGACTTTCAGGAGATCGGCCGGTTCCCGCAGCGTGGCGGCGATCTGCGGCGTAACCACCGGGAACACTTCCTGCGCCAGCAGCAGCTCGGCTTTGACATCGGGCCATTGCCCACTGCCGACGCGAATGCCGATATCGACATCCGACGTCGCCGGATTGATGAGCCGCGTGGTGGCATCGATGCGCAGGCGGATATCCGGGTGGCGGCTGGCGAAGCGGTCGAGCCGATAAACCAACCAACGGGCTGCAAAAACCGGCGCGACCGAAATCGTGAGGATATTTTCATCCTTGTGCTGCGCAAGCGCGACTGCGGCCGCAAGCGCCTGAAAGCCCTCGCCAAGCCTCGTCAATACCGCCAGCCCCGATGCCGTGGCCGTCATGCCTTTTGGAGTTCGCTCGAATAGTGGCCGCCCGAGCTGCGCCTCCGCCTTGATGACCTGCTGACTAACCGCGCCGACCGTTACGCCAAGTTCGTCGGCGGCCGCCTGCAGCGAACCGAGCCGCCCGACCGCCTCAAGAGCGCGCAAGCCATTCAGATGAACGTTGTTGAGATTTCTCATTATAGAATATCTATATCAGCATCTCGGCATTCTCAATTGCGCAAAGCGGGAATACGCGCGATTATTGCAATATGAAATTGAAAAGTGCCGCTACCCCGCCGGCCGATGCTCCTTGGGTTGCATCGATGCGGGGATCCAAGGAGGCAATCACATGTCGATCTTGAAGCTTTTCTTCAATCATCTACAGGAAGAGGATCGCGAACAGGAAAACGATCCGCTGCAGCACCCAATGCTCGCGAGCATGTCGCTGGAAGAACTGGCCGACCTGCCGCTCATGCCGGAAAATCTCGGGCGGCCTATAGACAAACGGTGCGTTCAGCCGGAAGAATGCGCCTGACAGAGACCTGCTCTATATCCGTAAAACATGACATCGGTCATCGATATGGACGTCATCGCCCAACGATTGCAGCGGCTTATCGCGCAAGCCCGGCTGCCGGCGGTTGAACCCGGCCTGCATTACGGCCTACCGGCTTTCAAGGTCGGCGGCAAGGCATTCGTGACGGTGAAGAATAACGAGACCATCGTGCTGTCGCTGCCGCTCGACCGCAAGGAGCAGCTGATGGAAATGGCGCCGGAGATCTATTTCCAGACCGATCACTATGTCGGCTGGCCATCCCTGCCGCTGCGCATTGGTGCGATCGATGACGAGGAACTAGAGCTACGCTTGATCGAGGCGTGGCGATACCGCGCCCCGAAAAAACTTCTGGCAACGTTCGGCTGATCCACATCAGCCCTGTTCGACGGCAAGCGCCTTCTGAACGGCCGGGCGCTCGAGCATGCGCTGATAATGCGCGCTGACCTTGGGGAACTGTTTGATATCGACACCGTCTCCCGGCAGCCACTTCTCCATGGTGAAGAGATAGCCGTCTGCGACGGTATATTGCTCTCCCATTACCCAAGAGCCTTTCAGCATCTTGTCCTCGATCAAGGCGAAGCTTTCGGTCATGGTCTGCGGCACCTTGGCCTTCATTGCCTCGATGGCAGCGGGATCGTCGGTCCAGCGGTAGCCGCGTCCCTTGTGTGAATGGTTCACGTGAACGGTGGTCGCGATATAGCTGTTGAAGGATTGCATCTGCGCGAATTCGAAGGGATCGTCGAGCGGTGCCAGCTTGGCGGCCGGTGCGATCTGGGCGATATAGGCCATGATCGCGATATTCTCGGTGATGACGCCTCTGTCGGTCACCAGGGCCGGAACGCGACCTTTGGGATTGATGGCCAGATAGTCCGGCTGGCGCTGATCGCCATTGGCGAGGTTGAGGCGACGGTGCTCATATGCGAGACCAGATTCTTCCAGGGCGATGAGACTGGCGAGCGCGCAGCTTCCGGGCGCAAAATAGAATGTCAGCATGTTCCGTTCCTCGATTGAATTCCGCGAGGAAGCTAAAGCGAACCCGGCCGATACGGAAGTGGGTGATGCTGATGGGCGCCACAAAAGGTTTTGATCGATCGGCCATGCACGCCCATCCCCATGGGCTGGCTCAATGGGGATGGGCGGCTCGCGTTCAGGCGCAGCCGGGCACGTCTTCCAGCCTGTGCCAGACGGGAATGCCGCGCTCGCGGGCGATACGGACATCATTGTCGGCGCCCTTGGAGTCGCCGGGCAATCTCAGCACACCCTCGCAAAGCTGCAGCAGGCGGCCAGCTGTCGGGTGGAAGATCTCTTCATAGAGATCGTCCCCGACGCGCTTGCCGCCGGCGGCGTGCCAGACCGGCAGCGCAACCCACTCGCCGATCATGGGAAGATGGCCTGCCTTGAACAGAGCATAGGACGGCTCCTCTAGGCGCTTGAGGTTTTCTGCCATCTTTTTCGGATCATCGCCGGTGCCGGAGCGATACGGGCCTGCAATCAGGATCAACATGTCATGTCTCCATTCTGAACACCTGCTTCCTGCAGGAATTTGCACGAATATGCGCATATTTCCTTGAATGTCGAATCGATTCTGATAAATTCGTGATCATTCGTGATATATCGTGCAGAGATGGACATGCTGACCAGCCAACGCAAAGCCCTCATCCTCGACAGATTGCGCTGGGACGGCCAAGTGATCGCCAAGGTTCTGGCCGATGAACTCGATCTGTCCGAAGACACGATCCGCCGGGATCTGCGAGAGATGGCAGCGGAGAAGCTGCTGAAGCGCGTGCATGGCGGCGCACTGCCGCTGTCACCTGAGCTACCCGATTTCACCGCTCGGCAGACAGTCTCCTCCGATGCGAAGCGACGGCTCGGCACCTATGCGGCCAAGATGATCCAGCCGGGCCAGACGGTGTTTCTCGATGGCGGCACCACCAATGCCGAGATCGCTCGTCAGCTCCCGAAGGATCTTGCCGCCACCATCGTCACCCACAGCCCGACGATCGCTGGCGAACTGGAGCATCATCCCGCCGCCGAGGTGATCCTCATTGGCGGCAAGCTCTACAAGCATTCGATGGTGGCGACGGGTGCGGCCGCCATGGCGATGATCGCCTCCATAAGGGCTGACATCTTCTTTCTGGGGGTCACAGCTATCCATCCCGCCCGCGGCTTTTCGACCGGCGATTTCGAGGAGGCGGCTATCAAGCGGCATATCGCCCATTGCTCGGCCGAAACCTATGTACTGGCGACGGGCGAAAAGCTTGATGCGGCCTCCCCATACCAGATCCTGCCGATGAAGGATGTGTCAGGCCTCGTTGTGCCGTCCGATATTGCGGAAGAAAGCCTGGCACCCTATCGGGAGACCGAGCTTGCACTCTTGCTGGCCTGACGTCGGTTGCGAGTCCGCTTTACGCAATTTGCATTATCATCATCATACGGCCGAAGATTGATCCTATGCCGCTCACACATCGGCCTGCCTTGCCGTTGTTGCCGATCAAGCCTGCATCACCATGCCCAAGAGATCGCCCGTGAACGAACGCCGCATTCATCAGCTCTTCGAAATCAGTGTTCTCCTGAAGGGCGCGCATGCCTTGATCGAATGCATCGGCGGCATCGTGCTTGCGCTCGTCAGCACCGAGTCCATCCTTCGCCTGGCAAACAGGATCACGCAGCCCGAGCTGCTCAACGATCCCAAGGACTTTATCGCGACACACTTGCTCGCGTGGGCGCAGGATTTCTCGGTCGGCACAAAGGACTTCTATGCCTATTATCTGCTCAGCCACGGGCTGGTGAAGGTGCTGCTCGTCATCGGGCTGCTCAAGGGCAAGATGTGGGCCTATCCGGCTTCACTGGTCGCCCTGGGGCTTTTCATCGTCTACCAGCTCTACCGCTTCACCGAAACGCACGGGATCGGGCTTGTCATTCTCACCGTCTTCGACCTGGTGGTGATGATCCTGATCTGGAAGGAATACAGGATCGTCCGGCAGCATGCGCCCGCCCGGCAGACGATCGGCTGAACCGAAGAACGGAGGCTAGAGCAATTCCAGGAAAAGTGCGCAGCGGTTTTCCGTCCGGAATTGCGTGAAAACAAAGAGATAGAGCGGTTCGGGGATTCCGTGAACCGCTCTAGGCAGTCAATGCAGCTGCCGGCATGATATTGCCGACATGGATGCCGTTCCAGTTCCTGAAAGACCTGTCGGCCATCGCCATGAGGCCGGCATGTACTGCGTCGTCTTTCTCGAAGAAACGGGCCAGCACCGCCGCGACCATGACCTCCGCGGCACGAGTCGTGCCATCGTCGCATTTGAGCGCGATGGCAATACCCTGCTCGGGGATCGCGGCACAAAACACGCCTTCGGCGCCGGTCTTGGCGAAAATACGGCCGGGAGCGATCTGCATGAGTTTGGTGCAGGCGCGATCGGTGCCGGCGACGTAAAACGGTTCGGCCATGCAGGCCTCCAACAGCCGGCGGGACGCCTTGGCGCGCAGCGGCTCCAGGCCGGCGCCCGTCGCCATCCTGGCAAAGCCATGTGCCAGTCCCTTTAGCGGCACCGCATAGGTCGGGATCGAGCAGCCGTCCGTGCCGCAATTGTCATGGGCAAGAACGGTGCCGGTCAGGCTCCGCATGGTGTCGCGGATCTGCTGCTGCAGCGGGTGATCGTAGCCGACATAGCCCCTGGGATCGATATCCTGATGGCAGCAGGCGCAGACGAAGCCGGCGTGTTTGCCGGAGCAATTGTTATGCAGCGCCGTCGGCTTGTCGATGGTGCGGGCCTGATGGATGAGGGTCTTCTGGTCGAAGGACCAATGGGCGCCGCATTCGAGCGTGCCGACATCGCGACCGGCTCGCGCCAGCATCGAGGCGGCGAGCGCCACATGCTCGTCCTCGCCATTGTGGGATGAGCAGGCGAGTGCCAATTCCTTGTCACCAAAGCCATAGGCATCCGCGGCACCGCTTTCGACCAACGGAAGCGCCTGCATCGCCTTGCAGGCAGAACGCGGAAAGACGCCGCTTTCGATATCGCCGAGCGAGAAGACCAGCTTTCCATCGCCATCGACGACAACGACCGAGCCACGGTGATGGCTTTCGACCTGGTTGCCACGGGTGACATCGACGCAGACGGGATTGGACATGATGGAAGCTGCCTTTAATTTGCCAGACGGGCAGTGATAGCCGCTGCACCATTGATTGCCAATCGCCGATGCCGGCGGCCAGCATCAAAAAGCGATCTCTCAGGCCGCGTCGCGGATCCTGTAGGCGCAACGCCGGGCGCCGAGCAGAATATGCTCCTCCCGTTCGACATCAGCGCCGAGCACCATGCGAAAAGTCTCCAGCTCGGATCGGCAGAAGCCGGCACAGGCAGATGCGGCCGCGCAGATGGGGCAATGGTTCTCCACCAGCACCAGCGAACCGTCCTCGTCCTGCCAGTGATCGGCCATATAGCCTTCCCGCGTGCGGATAGCTACGAGGCTTGCGACGCGCGACGGCAGATTGGCCGCCATATCGATCTCGCTGCGGTAGCGCCGAAGCGTTTCCGTTTCGCGGGCGGAGATGACGGTGTCGACGGCGCCCTGTCCCAACTGGCTGGCCATGGTCGCAAGCAACGTGGCGGTCAGATCCGCGTGGCCATCGGGAAATCGCTTGTTGCCGTCAGCCGTCAGATGCCAGAGCTGGCGCGGTCTGCCCCTGCCGGCTGCCGCCTCCGCCACCGGCTCGACCAGTCCCTCCTCCGCCATCTTCGTTAGCTGCTGACGGGCCGCCTCCGACGATATGCCGAGCGCATCGCCGATGGCGGCTGCCAGCTGCGGCCCGTCGGTTTTCAACAGGATCAGAATTCGATTGGCGGGTGACTGACGCATTTTTCCAAGTTTTCTCTTGTTTTAATCTGGCGAGGATGTAATTTCCAAATTATAACTTGGAAAATAATCAACCGCTAGGGAAATACCGAGGATCGCCCGATGTCCAGCATCGAAACCACTGTTCCCCTCAAATCAGCCTCCATCTTCACGCTGTTCTCGCCAAGACTTCTGCCTGCGACACTGATGCTGGGCGGGGGCGTCACGCTTTATGCCGTTGAATCCTACATCACCGCCACGATCGCCCCCTCGATCGTGCGCGACATCGGCGGCCTCGAATTATTCTCATGGATGACGACGCTTTTCGTCGCCGCAGGCGTGCTTGGCTCCATCACGGTTGCGACCAGGCCGAAGGGAATAGGCTTGCGCGCCGTCTATGTTGCAGCGGCACTCGCCTTTGGCGTCGGCAGCCTCGCTTGCGCTATCGCGCCCACCATGCCCGTGCTGCTGATCGGGCGCGCCGTTCAGGGCTACGGCTCCGGCATGTTGTCCGGACTTGCCTATGCTTTCATCCGCTTCATCTATCCGGAACCCCTGTGGCGCAGGGCCTCGACGCTCTACGCCGCCATCTGGGGCGTAGCGACGGTACTTGGACCGACGCTCGGCGGCCTCTTCGCCGCGGGGAGCGCCTGGCGGGAGGCCTTTCTCATCCTCGTGCCGGTGGCTGTCCTCATGGCGCTCTCGGGGCGCTGGCTGCTGCCCGATGTCGCGGACGATCGGATCGACACCAGAACGCCGCTGATCCAGATCATACTTCTGCTTGCCGCAGTTTTATTCGTCAGCATTGCCGGCACGATCGAACATGGATCCTACAAGGCCACGCTGATTGCGGTTTCGGTCGCTCTTGTTGCAACGATGGTGCTGATCGAGCGCAAGAGCGAGGTGCGCCTCCTGCCCTATGGGGCAGTCATGCTCAGCAACCCCATCGCGCGGCTCTATCTGACGATATTCACGATGATGCTGGTGCTGACGAGCGACATCTATATCCCCTACTTCCTGCAGACGCTCCATGGCGTAACGCCGCTGGTCTCGGGCTATCTCGTGGCGCTGGTGGCGCTCGGCTGGACCATTGCGGCCTTCTTCAGCAACTCCTTCTCGGGGAGGCCAGCGGCGGTCGCCATCATTGCCGGCTGCCTTCTGGAAACCGCAGCCACGGCATCGCTGATCCCATTCCTGGCGACCACAATGCCTTTCTCCGAACTCACGGAATTCACGCCGGCCGTGATCGCCATGTTCCTGATGGGCTTCGGCGTCGGCTTGGGATGGGCGCATCTCGTGACCAGAATCATCGGCATCGCTCGCAGGACCGAACAGGACAAGGCCTCGGCGGCGATCTCGATGACGCAGTCGCTGGGCGGCGCATTCGGTGCCGCGCTCGCGGGCGTCATTGTCAATGGCGCAGGCCTGACCCATCCGGGTGGCATTGCCGGCGGCCTCTCTGCCGCAACATGGCTCTATACGCTGATGGCCATACCTGGCCTCGTCGCCATCGCCCTGTCGCTGACGATCAAGCCAGCTTCAGCATGATCTTGCCGATGTGGTCGCTGCTTTCCATCAAGCGATGCGCCTCGACCACGTCGTCGAAAGAGAAGGTCCGATAAATGACCGGGGCGACGGTGCCTTCGTCCAGCAGCGGCCAGACCTGGGAGAGAAGGTCGTCGCGGATGGCACGCTTTTCCTCGGCCGTGCGCGGACGCATGGTCGAACCGGTCACGGTCAACCGCTTGACCATGATCGGCGCAAGGTTGGCCTTCTCCGCCACCGCACCGCCAAGGAAGGCAATAATGGAAAGGCAGCCGTCACGGGCAAGCGAAGCGAGGTTCTTTTCCAGATAGGCGGCGCCGATCATGTCGAGGATGATATCGACGCCATGTTCCGTCTCGGCCCTGATGACCTCGGCGAAATCCTCTTCTCTATAATTGATCGCCAGCTTGGCGCCGAGCTTCTCGCAGGCCTCGCATTTTTCCTTAGAACCGGCCGTGGTGTAGACCGTCGCGCCGAAGGCGCGGGCAAGCTGGATTGCCGTCGTGCCGATGCCGCTGGAGCCACCATGGATCAGCACGCTTTCACCTTCCGTCAGGCCGGCCATCTGGAAGAGATTGGCCCAGACCGTGAAGAACGTCTCAGGCAAAGCCGCTGCACGCACGGCGTCATAGCCATTCGGGAAACGAAGCGCCTGGCCGGCGGGCAGGACGCAATATTCGGCATAGCCGCCGCCATTGGCGACGCCGCAGACCTTGTTGCCGATGGCAAACTCCGTCACGCCCGGCGCGACGTCGACCACTTCGCCTGATATTTCGAGACCCAGGATGGGGCTTGCATCCTTCGGCGGCGGATAAATGCCCTGCCGTTGCGCCACATCCGGGCGGTTTACACCGGCAGCCTCGACACGGACGAGGATCTCGCCCGGTTTCAGGACCGGCAAAGGCCGGCGGCCGATGGTCATGACCTCCGGTCCGCCAAAGGATGGCAAATCCACGAAACGCATTTCAGATGGCAAGGGCATGGCGCTATCTCCTCTCCCAGCAAAGCAGTGGAGATAGTTTAGCGCAGAGCGCTTGAAAAGGAGCTGTCATGGGAGGGCGTCAATTCGTCTCGGCCAGACCGAGAAATGCGATGCCGATATCGCTTTCCTTTGCCTTCGTCTTGATGCCGGCAATGGAGGTGCTGACGCGGTTGATATTGTCGATCACCAGTCCCTCGGGCAATTGCAGGATACCGATGGAGCAACGCATCAGCGGGAATTCCGCCTTGGCGCCGCTGCGGTCATGCCCGCGAATGCGGCCGGCCGCCCGATCCTCGGCCGAGTAAAGATCGAGGACGTCGGCATGAAAATCGACAAGAAGCCGATCCAGAACCTCGCGCAGCTCCTGCATGCTCCAGCCGGTGACGCCGATGAAGAAATCGTCGCCGCCGACATGACCGAGGAAATGGCGCTCGGCAAAGAAATAGCGGCGCATCAGTGCCGCGAACAAGGAAATGGCATGGTCGCCGAGATGGAAGCCGTAGGCATCGTTGAACGGCTTGAAATTGTCGAAGTCGCAATAGCAGAAATGCCTGATCTCATCGCCATCGCGGCCGGCGCTCTGCATGAAATCGTGGATCGCCCGGTTACCCGGCAGGCCGGTCAGCGGGTTCTGATCCTGAGCGATCTTCAGCTGCTTCTCGTTGATGACCTTGATGAGCGAGGCGGCCGAGACGATACCGGCATAATGCGTGCCTTCGGTGACGATCAGGCAATCGCTGCTTTCCATGTTGGCGAAGATCGCCATCAGCGTATCGGCATCGGAATCGAGGCCGACGATCGGCGCCATTTCGACGAAATGCGAGATCGAACGCTCATAGACCTTGTTCTTCAAGAGATCGCGGCCGAAGGGCTGATAGATATATTCCTTCAGCTGATATTCATGGATGATGCCGCGCGGCTCGTCATTGGCATTCACGACCGGAAAATAGGCCCGGCGCGGATTGCGGCGAAAAAGCTCGAAGACGCTGTCGATGCTGTCGCTCTCGCGGATGGTCGGCAGCACTTCGATCTGCTTGCGGATGAGGATTTCATCGAGCGACTGACTGTTGCGGGCGACCTTACCGAGCTCCTGCAGATGCGGAAAGCTTGGCTTGAGCTCGTTGACGAGCACTGTCGGGCGGGCAATGAACCAGCCCTGGACGAGATCGACACCGAATTCGCGGCAGGTCAGGAATTCCGCCTCGGTCTCGATACCCTCGGCGATAACGCGCGTGCCGAGCACATGGGCGATATTGACGAGATGCCGGAGAATATGGCGCTTGCGGGCGCTGCGGTCGATTCCGACAATGAAGTGCCGGTCGATCTTCAGATAGTCGATCGGGTAATCGGATAGGAGCTTCATTTCGCCGTGGCCGACACCGAAATCGTCGATCGCCAGCTTGAAGCCGGCATTTCGCATCCGGGCGACCAGATCGCGAAACCCGGGTACGATGGTGTTGTCGAAGCGCTCGGAGAATTCGAAGCAGACGGACGAAGGCGCGATCCCGGCCTTCCGCATGTGCTGCAGCAGGCCATCCATCAATGCTGCACCTTGCGGGATCAACCGGACATCCAGATTGAGAAAAAGGGTAGCGGCAGCGATATTGGGCAAAGTGGCGAACTTCGCCAGCGCCCGGCTGGTGACCATCTGCTCCAAACCGAGAAGCTGGCCAGTGCGCTCGGCCTCGTCGAGGATATCGACCGGGCTCGCAAAACCGATGCGTTCCTGTCCGCGCATGAGGGACTCGTAACCGAAAACGGCGCCGGTGCCCGCCTCGACGATCGGCTGAAATGCATTCTCGATAACGAGCTTGGCGAGAGTGACAATCTGGTCGCTGGCATATCGGCGCAATACGCCCGGCTCGACCGCGGCAGTCAGTGACATGCCCATCTCCACTTGCGGATTCTGTTCTAATTTATTTAAGTAAAACTTTGGATTTACCGCGTTTTCGCCCCAAGATGCGCCATAAGCGTCAACGAAACCTTTCCCGCATGTGAAAGTTTCATGAATGGTAAAGCAATGTTAACCATTCGTCAGGACGGGAGGCAGACGGTGCGCCGGCACGCGCCGCTGCTATCGCCAGCAGCTTGTGAACTAATTGTGCGTGTGCCGTTCCGCGTCGTAATCGGCAAACATATCGGCGACGCAACGGCTGCCTTTTGCCGTGTCTCCGCCATCGTTGGCCGCATGCGGCACGTCGCAAATGTCATCGCGTTTGCGGGCTGCATCCCACATGCGCAAAGCTTCCCGCACGACTTCACTGCTTGAGGCATAGGTGCCGGTATCGACCGCTGCACGGATGCCGGCAGCCTGAAGCGGGGAGATGGAAACCGTTACCATTGGCATGATATTCCTCCCTTGACGTTGTTATGCGGAAACTTGGCTGAAAGCATGTTCCGCGGCCTCGACAGTGCCTTCAGGGCATGTCCCGGACATGCGTGTTTCCAAATGAAGGTACCGCCGTCACAATAACTCAACGCCGCTCCGCCTTATTAGCGGAGGGACAAAGAGTAGCGCCGCTCACGCTCCTTGTCAAAAAGTAGCAGTTCGTTACCCCTTTTGGAAGATCGCCTACCGCCTGAGCACAAGACCGAAGGCCACCAGCGTCCAGCCTTGGAAGATCAGATCGAGGGCCAGGAAAAGGCCGAGGATCCAGAGGCTGTTGACCGGCCAGCCGACCGCGATGGCGATGCCGGCGGCGGCGGTCGCAAGGCCGCTGATGACGATCCAGACCCAGCCGCGCTCCGGCTTCAGCTTGCGGCCGACCCAGACACGAAACGTTCCGGCAATGAGCAGCGCGATGGCGAGGAACAGCGTCAAAGCTTCCGAGGCCAACAGCGGATTGGCGAAAGCAAGCACGCCGGCAATCGTATAGAGCAGGCCGCTGAGAACCCAGAACAGGATGTGCTCCCAGCCCCGCACCTGAAAGGCATGGGCCAGATGCACAATGCCGCCGATCAGCATCAGCATGCCGACATAATAGACCGAGGCGACGGTGGCCAGGAACAGATTGCCGAGCGCGATGCCGCCACAGATCAGAAGCAATATGCCGAGCCCGACAAACCAGCCCCATTTGTTACGCATTGCGGATGACGGGACTTCATCAAGAATATCGACCATGACTGCACCTCCTCCTAAGAGGAAGTATGGCACAGAAATGCTTGGCGGAAAGAGGTTGCGGATTTTTTGCCATGGAACGCTTTTCGTGTAATTTTTTTATTGATTGATCAGTCAATCAAAAATACACTCTAGTTCCCAGACTGGAGTTTGACGCATGCCGAAAGTCGGAATGGAACCCGTGCGCCGCAAGGCGCTGGTGGATGCCGCGATGCGCGTGATCGGCGATCACGGCTCGCTGACCGTCACCATGTCCGAAATCGCCAAGCAGGCCGGCGTTTCTCCTGCCCTTGCGCATCACTATTTCGGCAGCAAGGAACAGCTGCTGATCGAGACCGTCCGCGTGCATCTACAGCGGCTGCGCGACGGCGTCGTGACGGCGCTGCAAGCCGCGAAAACGCCGCGCGAAAAGCTCTCGGCCGTCATCCGCGTCAGCTTCCAGGCCGACCAGTTCGCGCCGGAAACGATCGCTGCATGGCTCGCCTTCTATGCCGAGGCGCAGCGCTCGGAAGAGACGCGGCGCTTTCTCGTCATCTACGCACGCCGCCTGCATTCGAATCTGGTCGCCAATCTCAAGGCTCTGTGCCCGGCCGGCGACGCTGGGCGGATCGCCGAGGGCGCGGCTGCCATGATCGACGGGCTCTATATCCGCCAAGGCCTTCGCTCCGCGCCGATCAGCACCGAGGCCTCGATCGCGCTGACGGAAGATTACCTGACGACCCATCTCAACGCGTTGAAAGGCTGAAGCCATGCTGACCGTTTGGGGCCGCAAATCGTCATCGAATGTGCAGGCGCTGATGTGGTGCATCGGCGAACTCGGTCTTGCCTATGAGCGCATCGATGCGGGCTTCACCTATGGCGTCAACGACACTCCTGAATTCCTGGCGATGAACCCGAACGGCACCGTTCCGGTGCTGCGCGACGGCGACGACGAGCCGCTCTGGGAAACCGGCGCCATCCTGCGCTATCTCGCCACGCAATATGGCGAGGATGCCTTTTGGCCGAAGAATGCGCGCCATCGCGCCCAGATCGACAAATGGGCCGAATGGGCCAAGATCAACATCGCCTTGAATTTCACCGGCCCGGTATTCTGGCGTGCGGTGCGGACTGCCCCTGCCCTGCGCGATGAGAAGGTGATCGCTACGGCTATAACTGCCCTCGGTGCGAAGCTTGACATCGCCGAGTCGCAGTTCGGACGGCATCGCTTCCTAGCCGGCGATAATCTGACGCTGGCCGACATACAGTTCGGCCATGCGCTCCATCGCTATTTCGACATAGACATCCAGCGCCCCGCCCATCCACGGCTGCAGCGCTATTACGAAAACCTCACCGAGCGGCCTGCTTTTCAAGAGCATGTCATGGTGTCCTACGAAGAATTGAGGGTTCTATAATGCGCGCACAACCGAAAGCCTCGCATTTCATCGACGGGGAATATGTCGAGGACACCGACGGCACTCTTATCGAAAGCATCTATCCGGCGACCGGCGAGGTGATCGCCCGTTTGCACGCGGCAACGCCTGCCATCGTCGAAAAGGCGATCGCCAGTGCCAAGCGTGCGCAGCCGGAATGGGCGGCCATGAGCCCAACGGCGCGCGGCCGCATCCTGAAGCGAGCGGCCGAGATCATGCGCGAACGTAACCGCGAGCTTTCGGAACTGGAAACGCTGGATACAGGCAAGCCGATCCAGGAAACCATCGTGGCCGACCCGACCTCCGGGGCCGACAGCTTCGAATTCTTCGGCGGCATCGCGGCGGCCGGTCTCAACGGCTCCTACATCCCGCTCGGCGGTGATTTCGCCTATACCAAGCGCGTGCCGCTCGGCGTCTGCGTCGGCATCGGCGCATGGAACTATCCGCAGCAGATCGCCTGCTGGAAGGGTGCACCGGCCCTCGTCGCCGGCAACGCCATGGTGTTTAAGCCTTCGGAAAACACGCCGCTCGGCGCGCTGAAGATCGCCGAAATCCTTATTGAGGCAGGCCTGCCGAAGGGTCTCTACAACATCATCCAGGGCGACCGCGAAACCGGGCCGCTGCTGATCAACCATCCGGATGTGGCGAAGGTATCGCTGACCGGCTCGGTGCCGACCGGCCGCAAGGTGGCGGCTTCGGCGGCCGGCACCCTCAAGCATGTCACCATGGAACTCGGTGGCAAGTCGCCGCTGATCGTCTTCGACGACGCCGATATCGATAGCGCGGTCGGCGGGGCCATGCTCGGCAATTTCTATTCGACCGGCCAGGTCTGCTCGAACGGCACGCGCGTCTTCGTCAACAGCAAGATCAAGCCCGAATTCCTGAAGCGCCTGAAGGCCCGCACAGACGCCATGCTCATCGGCGACCCGATGGACGAGGCAACGCAGATCGGCCCGATGGTCTCCTGGGCGCAGCGTGAGAAGGTACTGTCCTACATCGAAAAGGGCAAGGCTGAGGGCGCAACGCTCGTAACTGGCGGCGGCATCCCGAACAATGTCTCCGGCGAAGGCTACTATATCCAGCCTACCGTGTTTGCCGACGTCACCGACGAGATGACGATCGCCCGCGAGGAGATTTTCGGGCCGGTCATGTGCGTTCTCGATTTCGATGACGAGGCCGAGGTGATTACCCGCGCCAATGCCACCGAATTCGGCCTTTCCGGCGGCGTCTTCACCGCCGACCTTACCCGCGCCCACCGCGTCGTCGATCAGCTCGAAGCCGGCACGCTCTGGATCAACACCTACAATCTCTGCCCGGTCGAAATCCCCTTCGGCGGCTCCAAGCAATCCGGCTTCGGCCGCGAGAACTCGCTGGCGGCGCTGGAGCATTATTCAGAACTGAAGACCGTCTATGTCGGCATGGGGCCGGTACAGGCGCCTTATTGATCCACCTCCCCTTTGAGGGGGAGGTCGCCGCAAAGCGGCGGGTGGGGGTGACCAGCCGCAACGCGTATAGCAGCAATCGCCCCACCCCGGCCTGCGGTCGACCCTCCCCCTCAAGGGAGGGTGTAGACCCTTCGATTTACGCCCCTTTCCACCTGGAGCACATCGTCATGCAAGCAGATTTCGTCGTCGTTGGCTCGGGTTCGGCCGGCTCCGCCATGGCTTACCGCCTGTCGGAGGACGGCAAGCATTCGGTCATCGTTCTGGAATTTGGCGGCAGCGATTTCGGCCCATTCATCCAGATGCCGGCGGCCCTTGCCTGGCCGATGAGCATGGACCGTTACAATTGGGGCTATCTTTCCGAGCCTGAACCGCAGCTCAACAACCGACGCATCACCGCGCCGCGCGGCAAGGTGATCGGCGGTTCCTCCTCGATCAACGGCATGGTCTATGTGCGCGGCCATGCGGAAGACTTCAACCGCTGGGAGGCGCTCGGTGCGCAGGGCTGGGCCTATGCCGACGTACTGCCCTACTTCAAGCGGATGGAGCATTCGCATGGCGGTGAAGAGGGCTGGCGTGGCAAGGATGGTCCGTTGCATGTGCGCCGGGGCGATGCCCGCAACCCGCTGTTCCACGCCTTCATCGAGGCCGGCAAGCAGGCGGGCTTCGAGGCGACGGAGGATTATAACGGCAGCAAGCAGGAAGGCTTCGGCCTGATGGAGCAGACGACATGGATGGGCCGACGCTGGTCTGCGGCGACAGCCTATCTCAAGCCTGCGCTGAAGCGGCCGAACGTAAACCTCATCCGCTGCTTCGCCCGCAAGGTCATTATCGAAAACGGCCGCGCGACCGGCGTCGAAGTCGAGCGGGACGGCAAGATCGAGATCATTAAGGCAAACCGCGAGGTCATCATCTCCGCCTCCTCGTTCAATTCTCCGAAGCTGCTGATGCTGTCCGGCATCGGGCCTGGGCAACATCTGCGCGACATGGGGATCGAGGTGAAGGCCGACCGGCCGGGCGTCGGCGCCAACCTGCAGGACCATATGGAGTTCTATTTCCAGCAGACGAGCCTGAAGCCGGTATCGCTCTATTCCTGGCTGCCCTGGTACATGCAGGGGATCGTCGGCGCGCAATGGCTGTTCTTCAAGAAGGGCCTCGGCACCTCCAACCAGTTCGAAGCCTGCGCCTTCCTGCGCTCCGCACCCGGCGTCAAACAGCCCGATATCCAGTACCACTTCCTTCCCGTCGCCATCAGCTATGACGGCAAGGCGGCCGCCAAGAGCCATGGCTTCCAGGTGCATGTCGGCTACAACCTCTCGAAATCGCGCGGCAACGTCACGCTGCGCTCCCCCGATCCGAAGGCGGATCCCGTTATCCGCTTCAACTACATGAGCCATCCGGAAGACTGGGAGAAATTCCGCCACTGCGTGCGCCTTACCCGCGAAATCTTCGGGCAGAAAGCTTTCGACGAATATCGGGGACCGGAAATCCAGCCCGGACCGAACGTTCAGACCGATGATGAGATCGACGCCTTCCTGCGCGAACATCTGGAAAGCGCCTATCATCCCTGCGGCACCTGCAAGATGGGTTCGAAAGACGATCCGATGGCGGTGGTCGATCCCGACACGCGCGTCATCGGCGTCGACGGCCTGCGTGTCGCCGACAGCTCGATCTTCCCGCATGTCACCTACGGCAACCTGAACGGTCCTTCGATCATGACAGGCGAAAAGGCGGCCGACCACATCCTTGGCAAGCCGAGGCTGGCACGCTCGAACCAAGAGCCCTGGATCAATCCGCGATGGGAGACGAGCGATCGGTAGGATGGGCGCGCATCAGTGGTAATCCTCCTCTCGCTGATGCCTGATCGCTAGTATCGTCACCGTCTCGCTATCCTCGATTTCGAATAGAGCGACATAACCTGACGAGCCGAAAGGAATGACGAGTTCGCGGAGAAATGCGTCGTCCGCCGACGCTTTGCGGCAACTGAACGGAAAATTCTCCAGAAACTCCGTTGCCTTGGCGATCGCCTGATAGGCTTTTTCCGCAAGCTCGATGTCTCTTACCAAGAGATAGTCATAGAGTCGTTCGAGATCATCGAGCGCGCCTTGGGTGTAACGCACTACAAAGGTCATTTTCGTCCGGACGCTTTTGCAGCTTCAAGTTTGCGCTTCAGCATTCCCAGCACGTCGTCAGCGATATGATACACGCCTGTTTTCCTCGCATCCTCCCGCGCAGCAAGGCCGCGAGCGATGAATTCGGCCCTCGTTCGGCGGTGTTCAATCTGCGCACGCAGCGAACTTTCCACAAATGCTGACAATGACTCACCCTCTCGCAGCACGCTTTCAGCAGCGGCGCGCAAGGCGGGATCAACCCTCAAGGGGGGTATGGAAGCGGATTTCATTCATCGGCTCCTTTGCATTGCAATTGCGATACATTCTATTCGATGGCTCGAAACGGTCAACACGTGGATTAAGCCTTGGCCGCAAAAGGAAATTCTGTAAGAAAGATCGATATCGCAATTCTCCCCACGAGGTGAGCGGCCCGGAAAATGCCTCCAAAGGGCATGCCGGCCAGCATAACGGTCACACGTCCCATGCCCCCTATCTACCGCAAGTCCAAGCTGCTCCGCCGTTCCCGTGTTTTCTGGGGGTCTTTCAATCTCTGGCGACCGCGTTTGGTGTTCTGGACAGGTGCCCTGGCGATCGGCGTCATCAGCGTCGGCTTCGCCAAGCTTGCCGATCTGGCGCAGCGGGCTTTTACCGGCGTGACGCAATCCGGCGAATGGATGTGGCTGCTGCCGCTCCTGCTGACGCCACTCGGCTTCGTGCTATCTGCCTATCTCGCAGCGACGCTGTTTCCCAATTCGCAGGGGAGCGGCATCCCGCAGGCGATTGCCGCGCGACATCTGCATCATGAAGAGGATCGCACCAAGCTGTTGTCGCTGCGGCTCGCCTTCGGCAAGATCGTGCTGACCATATTGGGCCTTTTGAGTGGCGCCTCGATCGGCCGCGAGGGGCCGACGGTGCAGGTCGGCGCCTCCTTCATGCTGGCCGTTGCCCGCTTCGGCGGCATGGCGCAGGCCAAGGGGCTGATCCTCGCCGGCTCTGCTGCGGGCATCGCGGCCGCCTTCAACACGCCGCTTGCGGGTATCGTCTTTGCCATCGAGGAGATGAGCCGCACCTACGAGTCCCGCGCCAATGGCCTGGTATTGACGGCCGTCATCCTCTCCGGCCTTGCCGCACTCGGCCTTTCCGGCAGCTACAATTATTTCGGCACGGCCGACGCCGCGCCGACGATGCTTCGGGACTGGATCGTCATGCTGATCTGCGGTGTCGGCGGCGGCGCGCTTGGCGCCACTTTCAGCGGGTTGGCGCTCTATGCCGGCATCCGTATCCGCCGCTGGGCACAACCGCAGCCGTTGAAACGCATGCTGATCCTGGCCGGTCTCTGCGGTCTTGTCGTTGCCGCCGTCGGGGTGCTCTCCGGCGGCCAAACCTTCGGCACCGGTTACGAGCAAGCCCGCGGAGCGGTGGAAGGACATGCCCTGCCCCTGCTCTTCTTCGTCGAGAAGCTACTGGCAAGCTTCCTTTCTATGATTTCAGGCATTCCCGGCGGCATCTTTGCCCCATCGCTTGCTGTCGGCGCTGGTTTCGGCAGCACAGTCGGCACGCTGGTCGGCGGCAGCATCGCACTCGCTGCGATCCTCGGCATGGCCGGTTATTTCGCCGGCGTGGTGCAGGCGCCGATGACGGCCTTCGTCATCATCCTGGAAATGACGGGCGATCATCAGGCCGTCATCCCGATCATGGCGGTATCGATGATCGGCTATGTGACGTCCCGGCTGCTCTCGCGCGAGCCGCTTTATCACGGCCTGTCGCGCGTCTTCATCGCAGCGGCCATCCGCGCCCGGCGGGCCATGGAGAAGGAAGGCAGCGAGGAGCATGCCGCCGGTTGAGGCCCAGGGCCTGCCATTCCGATTCTTGATTAGGCCATCAACCTCGTGACCTCAGCCCCATCGGGCTGAGCAATGGCATCGGCGATCGTCGTCGAGAACAACACCTTGCGGGTCGCATCCGCCACCCGGGCGAAGACATGGCGGATTTCGCAGTTTTGCTCACCGTCGCAATCGTCGCAGCGGCGATAGGCTGTCAATGACAGACAGGGCAGCGGCGCCAGAGGCCCATCGATGACCCGCAGGATTTCGCCGAAGGTGATTTCGTCTGCCGGCTTGCGCAGGAGATAACCGCCCTGCTTGCCACGACGGCTTATGACGATACCCTGATGCTTCAGGTCGAGAAGGATCTGTTCGAGGAACTTCTTCGGAATCTTCTGCTGGGCGGCGATGTCGGAAATCATCATCGGCTCGCCCGCCTCGGATTGGGCCAAGGCAGACAGCGCCCGCAGCGCATATTTTGCTTTCTGAGTAATCATTTCGAACCGCTTCACACACACATGCGATACGTCCGGTCGAGCGATTCGCCCGGTCCGCTACAGAACTCCTCAGCCCTCGTCCCCGGGGCAATTTCGAAGCACTCACACCCTTGGCGCACGGCCAGGAAACGTTAGCAACCCAGACTTGTTGTCATTCTTTGTCGCTATGCCAATAGTTTAGCGCAAAATCCACCGCAGCGCATCATTTTGGGCATCACTTCCGATTTCCATTTGACAAGCTATGTGTAACTCTACTATTTCTATAGACATTAAAGCAAGCACTTAAACATGGCTCGCCATATCAAGTGCTTCCGAAGGGCCGCTTCCCGCGGCAAATCGCCTTGGTTAACAGCCGGGGCGGTCGCTTTTCCTTATCGGTGCTGCTTCATGGAGATATTTACTCTCCAGCCGCTCCCTTTCGAAATCTATTTTTCTGTCCGCAAACGTCACGAGCTGCGATACTCCTGCCAATATCAGGACAGGATCCCCCATGACTGCCATTACATCCATTGAAGACGCCGCGACGCTCAACAGCCAACTCGCATCGCTCGATCTTGCTGGCCGTCTGTCTCTCGTGGCCGGCCTCGGAGGTCGCACCGTGTTCACGACGTCGCTCGGGATCGAGGATCAGGTGATCACGGCGGAGATCGGCAATCACCGTCTGCCGATCGAAGTGGCGACCCTGCAGACAGGTCGTCTCTTCCCGGAAACGCTCGCCCTGATCGGCGAGACCGAAAGCCAATACGATATCAACATCGTCCGTTACGAGCCGGAACAGGCCGATATCGATGCCTATGCGGAAAAATACGGTCTGAACGGTTTCTATGAGAGCGTCGAAGCCAGGCACGCCTGTTGCGGCGTGCGCAAGCTGAAGCCGCTTGCGCGGGCACTCTCGGGCGCCACCATCTGGATCACCGGCCTGCGCCGCGGCCAGTCCGCCAACCGCGCCGATACGCCCTTCGCCGAATTCGACCCCGAGCGCAACCTGATCAAGATCAACCCGCTCGCAGACTGGGACATCGATGCCATCCGCGCCTATGTCGCCGATAACAGCGTTCCGGTGAACCCGCTGCATGCCCGCGGCTATCCCTCGATCGGCTGTGAGCCCTGCACGCGGGCGATCAAGCCGGGCGAGCCCGAGCGGGCCGGCCGCTGGTGGTGGGAAAACGACGAAAAGCGCGAATGCGGTCTGCACGTTCATGAAGAGATCACAGCCGCCGCACAGTAAAATACCCGCCGGCTCCCGGCTTTCGATCCAAGGCGCGTTTCCTACGCCGCCGATATCTAGGGAGCCAAAGCATCCATTCTTTCCGGTCCATATTCCGGCCGGCACATTTGAAAGTTCTGGAGTCATCAATGCCCGATAGCCGTCCGGATACGGAAATCTCCAATCCGCAAAGCGTCAAGCCGCCCCTCGATCCGCATCTGAAGGCACTCGAAAACGAGGCGATTCATATCTTCCGCGAAGTTGCCGCCGAATTCGAGCGTCCTGTCATGCTCTATTCGATCGGCAAGGATTCGTCGGTACTGCTGCATCTGGCGCGCAAGGCCTTCTATCCCGGCCGCGTCCCCTTCCCGCTCCTGCATGTGAACACCGGCTGGAAATTTGCCGAGATGATCACCTTCCGCGACGAGATCGTGAAGAAGTATGATCTCGACCTGATCGAGCACATCAATCCACGCGGCAAGGCGGAGAATATCACGCCCTTCACCTATGGCTCGGCCCGCTATACCGACATCATGAAGACCGAAGCGCTGCGCCATGCGCTCGATGCCGGCCAGTTCGACGCCGCTTTCGGCGGCGCTCGACGCGACGAGGAAGCCTCGCGTGCCAAGGAGCGCATCTATTCCTTCCGCACGCCGGACCATCGCTGGGATCCGCGCAACCAGCGCCCGGAACTCTGGAACATCTATAACGGCCAGATCCGCAAGGGCGAAAGCGTTCGCGTCTTTCCGCTTTCCAACTGGACCGAAGTGGATATCTGGCGCTACATCCAGGCCGAGGAAATCCCGATCGTGCCGCTCTATTTCGCGGCCAAGCGCCCGGTTGTCGAGCGCGATGGCATGATGATCATGGCCGCGGACCCGCGGCTGGAATTGCTGCCGGGCGAAACCAAGCGCGAGGAAGTGATCCGCTTCCGCACCCTCGGCTGCTTCCCGTTGACCGGGGCCATCCGCTCCACCGCCACGACCCTTGAAGACATCATTGCAGAGCTGGAAATCGCCACGGTTTCCGAACGTCAGGGACGCGCTATCGACCGCGACCAGTCCGGCTCCATGGAAAAGAAGAAGCGTGAAGGATATTTCTGAGATGACCGCAAACGCCAACGTCGTCACGATGCCTGTTGTGGGGCCCGCTGTTGGGTCTGCCGCCGAACCGGCCAAGGCTCTCCGCGATTCGCGCCCGCTTCGCCTGATCACCTGCGGCAGTGTCGATGACGGCAAGTCCACGCTGATCGGCCGTCTCCTCTGGGATACCAAAGCGGTCAAGGAAGACCAAGCCGCCACGCTGCAGCGCGATTCCACCGGCAAGCAGAATGACCTCGGCCTGCCCGACTTCGCACTGCTGCTCGACGGTCTGCAGGCCGAGCGCGAACAGGGCATCACCATCGATGTCGCCTATCGCTATTTCTCGACGGACAAGCGCTCGTTCATCGTCGCCGACACGCCCGGTCACGAGCAGTACACCCGCAACATGGCAACCGGTGCCTCTACCGCCGATCTCGCCGTGTTGCTGGTCGATGCGCGCATGGGCATCCTCGAGCAGACCCGCCGCCACGCCACAATCGCGTCGCTGCTCGGCATCAAGCAGTTCGTGCTCGCAGTCAACAAGATCGACCTGACGAACTACGACCGTGCCGGCTTCGAGAAGATCTCCAACGACTTCCGCGAATTCGCCCTTTCGCTCGGCGTCAAGCAGATCACGGCCATCCCGATGTCGGCGCTGAAGGGTGAAAACGTCGTCTATTCCGGCCAGGCTGCCATGCCGTGGTATACCGGCCCGACGCTGGTCGAAACGCTGGAACTGGCGACCGTTCGCTCCGCGCAGACGGTCGGCTTCCGTCTTTCGGTGCAACGCGTCTCCCGCCCCGGCGAAAGCTTCCGCGGCTATCAGGGTACGGTTGCCGGCGGCTCGGTGAAGCCGGGGGACAGCGTCATGATCCTGCCGTCGGGCATGGTGGCCAATGTCTCGAAGATCGTCACCTTCGATCTCGTGCGCAATGCCGCGGTCGCAGGCGACGCCATCACGCTCGTCCTCGACCGCCAGGTGGACGTGTCGCGCGGCGACATGATCGTCGCCATCGACAGCCAGCCGCAGACGGGCCTTTCCTTCGATGCCCAGATCGTCGCGCTGCAGCCGGAAGGCATCGAACCCGGCAAGCGCTACTGGTTGAAGAGCGGCAGCCGCCGCCAGCGTGTTCAGGTACAGCCGATCGCGCAGCTTGAGCTGAAGACCGGCGCCTGGGCTCCGGCGCAGGCGCTGTGGATGAATGCTATCGGCAAGGTTCGCCTGACCTTCGACGAGAGTGCCATCTTCGATCCCTATGAGCAAAACCGCTCGACCGGCTCCTTCATCCTGATCGATCCGGAAAGCAACAACACGGTTGCGGGCGGCATGATCACCGGCAAGCGTTCCGATGTCGGCGGCATCCACAAGGATGGCCAGCGCGTTCTCCTGTCGCTGCCGGCCGATCTTGCCGAGCAGATCATGGCAAGCGAACTCTTCGCCAACCGCCGCGATGAAACGGATGTGCGCCGCGTCACCGCCGCACAGGCAGCGGAAATTTGGGCAAACGCGGCAAGCGACATCTGATCGCTATCGCATGTGATGACAGAAGGCGGCGGGCTTGGCTCCGCCGCCTTTTTCATTTGCCGCTTTGCGGTGACAGCACGACTGCGGTTGAGGCAGCTCCTGGTCTTTTTAAGGCCCTGAAGCAAATTCTTCCGAGACAGCCAGTGTTACTGCAATATTTCACCGAGAACCGCTACCAGCCGATCGCACTCATCATCCGTACCGATGGTAATACGCAGGAAATCGTCGATACGCTCGCCGGAAAACCGTCGTACCAGAATGTTCCTGCTCCGCAGCTCTGCCGCCAGTTCCGCGCCTGAACGGCTCGGATGCCGTGCGAACAGAAAATTCGTGGAGGACGGGAGGACGTGGAAGCCGAGTTCCTTGAGCCCGACGGCCAGGCGCTCACGGCTGGCAATGATCAAGGCGCGATGACGCTCGAACCAGTCCCGGTCTTTCCAGGCGGCTACAGCACCTGCCTGCGCAAGCTGATCGAGGGGGTAGGAATTGAAGCTGTCCTTCACCCTTTCCAAGGCCTCGATCAGCGGCCTTTGCCCGACGGCGAAGCCCACTCGCAAGCCGGCAAGCCCGCGGGACTTCGACAGGGTCTGGATCACCAAGAGGTTTGGGTATGTCCGGACAAGCGGGACGGCGCTCTCGCCGCCGAAATCGACATAGGCTTCATCGATGACGACGACCTGATCGGGATGATTCCTAAGAAGATTTTCGATATCGACTAGAGGCAGGCCAATCCCTGTCGGCGCATTGGGATTGGGCAGAATGATTGCGCCGCAGGGCTGGCGATAATCGTCAATGCGGACGCACATTTCGGCATCGACCGGAACCCGCCGGAACTCGATTCCGTAAAGGCGGCAATAGGTCGGATAGAAGCTGTAGCTGATGTCGGGGAAAAGCAGTGGCTCCTCATGATTCAGCAGTGCCTGGAACGTATGGGCCAGAACCTCGTCCGATCCGTTGCCGACGAAGACCTCGTCCTTGTCGATCCCGAAGCTTTCGGCGATCACGCTGCGCAACTCCCGCGCCGTCGGATCGGGATAGAGCCGAAGCCTGTCGGACGTCGCCTTCGAAATTGCCTCCAGCGCAAGCGGAGAAGGCCCGTAAGGGCTTTCATTGGTGTTCAGCTTGATCATGCCGCCCATCGTCGGCTGCTCGCCGGCGACATAGGGGGTCAGGGTGTGAACAATGGGGCTCCAGAAACGGCTCATCGTGATTTCCAAATTTGGCGGCCGCCAATCCTTAAATCGGCGCGGCAAATTAAAACGTAGATGTCTACCGTTGCAAAATCGAATGCCGCCGACAACCGTTTCGACGGCAATTCGGGGAAATATACCGCCTGGCCAGCATGCAGGCTTCAAACCGGCTGCCGGGCCTCTTTTTCAAACAGCAGCCGTGGCCGGCAAAACATCGCAGCTTTTCGCGAAAAGCCGCTCGCTCAGGAAATCGACGAAAACCCGAACCTTGGGCGACATATGGCGATTGGACGGCCAGAGCAGATGGAAATGGCCGGGTTCATCGATGAAATCGTCGAGAACCGTTTTGAGCTTTCCTTCCGCAAGCGTGCTGCGCACGAGGAAATCGGGCATGCAGCCGATGCCGAGGCCGGCGATCGTCGCGCCGCGCACAGCCTCCATATTGTTGCAGGAAAAGGCCGTTCGCATGCGCAACTCCGGCTCGCCTTCCGGCATGGTCAGCGGCCAATCCTGCAGCTTGCCGCTGTTGGGGAAGCGAAACCTGACGGCCAGATGCTCGTTGAGCGCGCGCGGACAATCGGGAATGCCGAAGCGTTCAAGATAGCTGGGCGCGGCACAGAGCAGCATCTGAAACGGCCGCAATGTCCGCGAGATCAGCCGCGAGTCGGGCAGCTGGCCGCTGCGGATCGCGACATCGACCCCTTCCTCGATCATGTCGACGATGCGGTCGTTGAAATCGATGTCGAGTTCTACATCCTGGTAGCGGGCGACGAATTCCGGCACAACGGGCAGCAGGAAATGATAGCTGACGATCGGCACGCTGACGCGCAGCCGTCCGCGCGGAACGGCAATAGCTTGAGCGAGCGATGCCTGCGCATCGTCGAGATCGTCGAGCACGCGCCGGCAGCGCTCATGAAAGAGACGCCCCTCCTCGGTCAGCCGGATGCTGCGGGTAGAGCGCTGCAGCAGCCGAACGCCGAGCTGGCGCTCCAGATTGCTGACCGCCTTGCCGACGGCCGATGCAGAAAGGCCGAGCACACGCCCGGCGGCCGCGAAGCTGCCGAGATCCGCCGTGCGAACGAAGGCCGTCAATCCGCTCAAGCGATCCATAGGTATATCCTCATTCGAGAGTTTTATTCCGGTATATATGGAGCTATAGCGGTATTATCATTCGATTGCAGCAAAACTATCCTCTTTGGGTCATTTCAGGTTCGTGGGCGGCCTTTCCGGCCAGCATCACTCCCAGCATAGCCCGCGGCCTTCTCCTTGCTCGAACCCAATGGTAATCCGATGATTTCATCTCAGACAAAGGTCGCAAGCGCGACCGAGAAATTCTTCGTGCTCGTCGCCGTCTGCTGCGCCGCAGCGGCAATGCCGCTCACATTCACCGGCCCGGCCGTCGCCCTCCCCGCCATCAGCCGAACGCTCGGCGGCAGCCCGATTGCGCTTAACTGGGTCACCAATGCCTTCATGCTGACCTTCGGCAGCTGCCTGATGGCATCAGGCGCGCTGGCGGACAGTTTTGGCCGGCGCCGCATCTTCCTGACCGGCGTCGCCTGCTTCGCGCTGTTCTCAGCCGGACTGGCGCTCGCCGGTAACATCGTCTGGTTCGACATATTGCGGGCATTGCAGGGCCTTGGTGCCGCCGCCGCTTTTTCCGGCGGCATGGCCTCGCTCGCCCAGGAATTCGACGGGACGGCGCGCATGCGGGCCTTCAGCATCGTCGGCTCCAGCTTTGGCGTCGGGCTGGCTTTCGGGCCGATCGCCTCCGGCTTGATGATCGATGCCTTCGGCTGGTCATCGATCTTCGTTCTCGTGGTTGCCCTGGCATTGCTCGCCCTCGGACTTGGCGCCTATTTTCTGCGCGAATCACGTGATCCGGATGCGGCGGGACTGGATTGGCCCGGTGCGCTGAGCTTCACCCTTGCCTTGACGCTGTTCACCTATGGTGTCCTGCGCGCACCCGAAACCGGCTGGAGCGATCCGCTCGTCATCGGCCTGCTGATTGGTGCGGCGTTGCTTTTCCTGGCCTTCGGTATCATCGAGCGCATCGTGAAGCGGCCCATGCTGGATCTCAGCCTGTTTCGCTATCCGCGCTTCGTCGGCGTGCAGCTGCTGGCGGCGGCACCCGCCTATGCCTTCGTCGTGCTGCTGATCCTTTTGCCCGTGCGGTTCGTCGGCATCGAAGGCATGAGCGAGATCGCAGCAGGCCGGATGATGGTCGCGCTATCAGCGCCGCTGCTCATCCTGCCGATCGTCGCCGGGCTTCTGACCCGCTGGTTCAGCCCGGCAACGATCTGCGGCACCGGCCTTGTCATCTCGGCCTCAGGTCTGTTCTGGCTCAGCCATGTCACGGCGGGTTCGGCTCCTTCCGCGCTCATCGGTCCGCTGCTTGCGATCGGCGTCGGCATCAGCCTGCCTTGGGGCCTGATGGATGGACTTGCCGTCAGCGTCGTTCCCAAGGAGCGTGCCGGCATGGCAACCGGCATCTTCAGCACCACCCGCGTCGCCGGCGAAGGCGTGGCACTCGCGGTCGTCAGCGCCGTTCTGTCCGCTCTTATCCAATCGAAACTCGGGGCCTCGGCAGCAGAGCATGCTTCGGCCGCGGCGCAACAGCTCGTCACCGGCAATCTGGCGGCGGCGGCCTCGAATGTGCCGGCGATCGGGCATGACGTCCTCATTCAAGACTATGGCCACGCCTTCAGCGCACTGCTCTGGCTGCTGACGGCCATCACCCTCATCACTGCAATCGTCGTCTTTTCTTTCCTCGGCCGGACGTCATCGGCCGTCAGCACTGAAGACACGGATCAATTGCAAGAGGACGAAGAGATGCTTCGCGCATCGAAAGGGTAAGGCAGCATCAGCAACCGGCCCGGGGCTTCGGTCCCGGCGATCCGGCCGGCGATCGCGGCACAGCAAGGCGGCAAATCAAAGGCCGACAAGGATCGAACACCATGGAGCGACGCAACATTATGTTTCGTCGCCACATAAAATGTGCGCGCCGAATCGGCACTCGGACAATCGGCCGAACGGCACGAGACTGGCGTTCATATACGCTGCTGCTATATGATATCCCCATGATATCAGACCGGTTTTTGAAAACTATTGCCTGGACCTACATAGCGGCGCTCATCGGCGTAACGCTTGCGCATTTCAATTGGCAGGCCGCATTTGGCAATCCGTTCGATATCTTTCGTGCCGGCGCTCTCTGCATAGCGGGCATGCTTGCCCGCCTCGCCTACCCGCAATCCCCCTCCTTCACATGCCTTCTGATGATCGGCAGCGTGCTTGCGCTTTCCGTGTCGCATTTCGTGGCAGACGGCAACTATGGCTCGACATTCGATATCATCGTCGGGATGACCAGCGGGCTCTGGGGCATCATGATCGGCTCTGCACTCAGCAGGCTGATCGTTTCCGCCTCGAAGCGGCCTGCATCCTCCTGAAACAACCAACGGTTCTTTCGACGGAGCACTTTCTGCTGCTGGTCGAGTATAATTGCCGCGGCCAAAACGCAAAATGGCCACTAGCCGCTGCCGTCCGATCTCATCTCATAGTATCCGCAAGAAGACTGAAATCACGATGGCGGCCATTTCGTACCTCGAAATGATTATTACGCAGCCAATATTATGCGTTACTTACTATCTGCATTTGCAAATGTGGCTTTCCTGCAACTGAAATTTAAAAACCACGGAAAAGGCATTTTGAGAAAAATATATCATATAACTTTATAGGAATTCGTCTCTAATAAGGACCAGAAGCGGGTGGGGCCCGTTTCTCCCGAGTCGGGGTTTTTAAACAGGGATAGGGAAAGGCACGTCGATTTTTCGGCGCGATAGCCTATGCCCAATCTATATTGGATTGGAGTTTTTATGAACATCAAGAGCCTTCTTCTCGGCTCCGCTGCTGCTCTGGCAGCAGTTTCTGGCGCTCACGCGGCTGACGCTATCGTTGCTGCTGAGCCGGAACCGCTCGAATATGTCCGCATCTGCGACGCATATGGCGCTGGCTACTTCTTCATTCCGGGCACGGAAACCTGCCTCAAGATCGGCGGCTATGTCCGTACCGAAGGCAAGTGGTACGATGCCTACAACCCGACCAGCCGGAACGGCACGCTGTGGCACACGCGCGCTCATCTGAGCCTCGACACTGCGACCGACACCGAATACGGCCCGCTGAAGACCAACACGGTCATCCGTTGGGACTGGCAGGAAGGCGGCGCGACCACCACGAAGCTGCTGTTCGCAAACATCAGCCTCGGCGGCTTCCTCGTCGGTAAGGCTGACTCCCAGTACAACTCGT
This sequence comes from Rhizobium aureum, assembly GCF_030182495.1. Taxonomy (NCBI): domain Bacteria; kingdom Pseudomonadati; phylum Pseudomonadota; class Alphaproteobacteria; order Hyphomicrobiales; family Rhizobiaceae; genus Rhizobium; species Rhizobium aureum. Next base: position 51,786 of record NZ_JAQJCI010000011.1, read on the forward strand.
ACATCGGTTACGCCGGCAACGTCATCAACGACGACGTGGTCAATGACGGTCCGTACGAACTCAACCAGTTGACCTACAACTACGACGCGGGCAACGGCTTCACGGCTGTGATCTCGGTTGAAGACACGAACTCCGGTTCGGGCGCTACGGGCGTCAACGGCGAAGACAGCTCCGACCACTATGCTCCGGACGTCGTTGCCGGTGCTGGTTACAAGGCTGGCAACTTCGGCTTCAAGATCGTCGGCGGTTATGACTCGATCGTCGAAGAAGGCGCCATCAAGGCTCGCGTCGATGCCGACTTCGGCGTCCTCAAGGCCTTCGTGATGGGCGGCTGGAACACCGACGGCGACAAGCTGAACAAGTACGCAAACGCCAACGGCGGCGGCGCTGCCAAGGGTATCGGCTGGGGCGACTGGGCTGTCTGGGGCGGCGTCACCGTTCCGATCAACGAAAAGCTGCAGGCTAACGCTCAGGTTGCCTACACCGACTCGAAGATCTTCGCGGCAACCGCAAACGTCCGCTGGAACCCGGTCAAGAACCTCCAGATCACCCCGGAAGTTTCCTACACCAACTGGGACTCCATCAATCAGGACCAGTGGGCTGGTGTCCTGCGCTTCCAGCGTAGCTTCTAATACCACTTTACTGAGATCTGATCTGACTTGACCCCTGATCGGATGGGGACCGGTCCGACTTCCAGCGAAGTCGGGCCGGTCTTCCCGAGAAGGGGTCGATTCATTTGCGGATGGCGTGCGTCGGCCGCCATGCGCGGGCGCATCGATTGCCGAGCGAATAACCGCGCTGCCAATTGCCCGGATTTCCCTATCATCAACGCATCGACATCCAGCATTTTTTGTCGTAGAGACATCCCATGTCGTTCGCCCATGCATATGCCTCGCGATTTTATTCGTACCGCTGCTCTCAGCGGAGGCGGGCCTGTGCGTAGTTAGAAAAGACACGACAGCAAAGACCCGAACAGCCGCTAGTCTACCTGGCGGCTTTTTTGTCGCTACGGTATGACCCTTAAAGGAACCGATACCGTGTTGAATTCCACTGATGACTTGCGCATTGTCGAGATCACGGCGCTGACGCCGCCCTCTCGGATCATTGACGAAATCCCCCGCGACGAGGCGGTGACGGCGACCGTCACCGGGGCGCGCAACGCCGTCCACAACATCCTGCGCGACGAAGACGACCGGCTGATCGTCGTCATCGGCCCCTGCTCCATTCATGATCCGGTCGCAGCGCTCGATTATGCCGCGCGGCTGAAGGAACAACGGGATCGCTTTGCCGATGATCTCGAAATCATCATGCGCGTCTATTTCGAGAAGCCGCGCACCACAGTGGGATGGAAGGGCCTGATCAACGACCCGCATCTCGACGGCAGCTACCGCATCGAGGAAGGGCTGCGCATCGCCCGCAAGCTGCTGTTCGACGTCAATGAGATCGGCCTGCCGGCAGGCTGCGAATATCTCGATACGATCACGCCGCAATATATTTCCGACCTGGTGAGTTGGGGTGCGATCGGCGCAAGGACGACGGAAAGCCAGGTGCACCGGCAGCTGGCATCAGGCCTCTCCTGCCCCGTCGGCTTCAAGAACGGCACGAATGGTGATGTGCGAATCGCGCTCGACGCGATCGTCGCGGCATCGCAACCGCATCACTTCCCGGCGGTGACCAAGGAAGGCCTGGCGGCGATCGCCTCGACGCGCGGCAATGAGGATTGCCACATCATCCTGCGTGGCGGCAAAGAGCCCAATTATGACGCAGCCAGCGTGCAGTCGACGGCGGAGCAATCCCTCAAGGTCGGGCTCGAGCCGCGCATCATCATCGATGCAAGCCATGCCAACAGCAGCAAGAACCCGGAAAACCAGCCGCTCGTCGTCACGTCAGTCGCGGAACAGGTCGCAGCCGGCGACCGGCGGATCAAAGGCATGATGATGGAGAGCAATCTCGTTGCCGGCCGCCAGGACCTCGTGCCGGGCAAGCCCCTGGTCTATGGCCAGAGCATCACCGATGGCTGCATCGACTGGCCGAGTTCGGTGCGCACGCTGGAAGATCTGGCAAAGGCCGTTCAGGCACGGCGACGGGTACGTTAACTCGGCTCAAACACGGCAATAGTGTGCGAGGCTCAGATAGTTTTTTCTGGGCCCGCGCACATGCCACATCTCCGCCCAGGCATCGGATGTCCGAAAGAAGAAACGGCCTCGATAAAGATCGGGACCGCAAAGATGAATGACGCGTTGTGACGCACCCTCACCGAGGCGAATGAATTCCGAAAGATTGGGAAAACGCACGACGAGATCGTCGTGCGCGTCATCGAGCCGATAGGTGCGGCTGCTTCTCAGCGTCGCGTGCTCGCTTCGCGTATCGCCATGTTCCTCGAACTGGACAGGCGTCACGAACGCCTGCCCCTCGAATGTAATCACGGAGCGATTGAAGCGGTCGATGATCCGCCGCTTCACCTCCCATGTGCCGAGATAGAGGTTCAGCCGGCCGATGCCGGCCGATCCTTCCATCAGGAGGCCGCGCGCTGCGCTGCGTCAGCCTGCCGGCGCGGCAACTTCCAGCCCGGCCGGACGAAATGGCACGTATAGCCGTTCGGATAGCGCTCCAGATAATCCTGGTGCTCCGGCTCTGCCTGCCAGAAATCGCCGGCCGGCGCGACCTCGGTGACGACCTTGCCAGGCCACAGGCCGGAAGCGTCGACATCGGCGATCGTATCGAGCGCGACCTGCTTCTGTTCTTCGCTGGTGTAGAAGATCGCCGAGCGATAGCTCAAGCCGACATCGTTGCCCTGGCGGTTGCGCGTGGACGGATCGTGGATCTGGAAGAAGAATTCCAGCAGATCGCGATAGCTGATCTTCTGCGGATCGAAGATGATCTCGATCGCCTCGGCATGGGTGCCGTGGTTGCGGTAGGTGGCATTAGGAACATCGCCGCCGCTATAGCCGACGCGCGTCGAGATGACGCCATTGTAACGGCGGATAAGATCCTGCATGCCCCAGAAGCAACCGCCGGCGAGAACTGCACGTTCCGTTGTCATCTTACATCCTCCACTTGATCGATATAGGCACCATAGCCCTCTGCCTCCATGCGGTCACGCGGCACGAAGCGGAGGGAAGCCGAATTGATGCAGTAGCGCAGGCCGCCGCGGTCGATCGGTCCATCCGGGAAAACATGACCCAGATGGCTGTCACCATTGGCCGAGCGCACTTCGACGCGCACCATGCCATGCGACATGTCGGTCAATTCGCTGACATTGGCGGGTTCGATCGGCTTGGTAAAGCTCGGCCAGCCGCAGCCGGAATCGAACTTGTCCGCAGAGGCAAAAAGCGGCTCGCCGGAGACGATATCGACATAGATACCCGGCTGCTTGTTATAGAGATATTCACCGGAGCCGGGACGTTCCGTGCCGCTCTGCTGCGTCACGCGATATTGTTCAGGGGTAAGCTTGGCGATGGCCTCTGCCGTCTTGCTGTATTTGCCCATTGTTGTTCTCCATGTCCCTCGGCACGCATTCCGAGCTGGGCCGGGTCCTCTAGGGGACGCGAGAAGGCCGGATGAAGCTCGATCAGCGCTAAGGGAGTGTTTGCAGAGCCAATATAGGCATCGCATGAGCGATTTGCCATATCGATCACGACGGCGTGACGTTCGGCCTTTCCCGGCCTCAGCCATTCCCCTTGCATGAAGCGACATAAATTGCAGCCAGCGCCTCGATGCCAGCCTGATCGTCACTGTCGAAACGGCCTGGAAGCGGGCTGTCGAGGTCGATGACGCCGAAGACTTTTCCATGGCGGAAGAGCGGCACGACCAGCTCCGATCGCGAGGCCGCATCGCAGGCGATGTGACCGGGAAAGGCGTGCACATCCTCGACGAGGATCGACTGCGCCCTTTCGAGCGCCGTCCCGCAGACGCCGCGGCCGACCGCAATGCGCACGCAAGCCGGCTTGCCCTGGAACGGCCCGAGCACCAGCTCGTCTTCCCGCTGCAGAAAATAAAATCCCGCCCAGTTGAGATCCGGCAGCATCTGGAAGATCAGCGCGGAAGTATTGGCGGCGTTGGCGATCGGATCCTGCTCGCCATCCAGCAAAGCCTTCAGCTGATCGGCAAGCTCGCGATAGAATTCGGTCTTGCTGTCGTTTCGGATCGCTTTTTCCACGAACATGAACTGGCCTTTCGAAGATGCCGTTTGGAGAAATGTCAGTCCTTCTCGTCCGGCGGGCAAGGCCAGCTGGACGGCGCCTTCAGCCATGAGGGCAATATGGTCGTATTGTTCCCGCAGGCCAGATTGATCTGCGCCTGCTGCAAGCCGCTTGCCTTCGACAGATCGAGCCCCTCAACGCGGGTGAGATACATGAAGGCTCCGCTGAAGGAGGTCGCGCCATCAATCACGGCGCCGTTCAGCGTCGCCCGGGATAGATTGGCGAAAGAGAAATTCGCGCCCGTCAGCACAGCCTTGTCGAAATCGGCGCGTCCGAGCTCGGCCTTCTGAAAATCGGCATTGTTGAGCTGCGCACCGGCAAATTCGGCTCGCTGCAATTCGGCATTGGCAAAGGAAGCGCCACTGGCGGAGGCGTTGGTGAAATCGGAGCGATAGGCTTCGATCTTCGCGAAGTTCGCGCCGTCGGCCTTGGCATTCTTCAGCCAGGCGCGCACCAGCGTCGCCTTTTCGAGATTGGCGGAAGTCAGGTTGGCATCGCTCAGATCGGTGCTGTCGAAATGGGCGCCCGCGAGATTGGCGCCATGCAGATCGCTGCTCGGCAGCATGATGTTGGTCTTGCTGCAGCCGCTCCAATCAAGGCCCGGTGCTGCGACATTCCCGCAATCGGCGGCACGCAGCGAATTGGTGCTGGGGCCGAGGAGAAACACCGCGCTCAGCGCCAATACGCCGAGGCCCGTAGCTATCCCCATTCTCCGCCCCATGGCGCCCGAGCCCACGGCACGGCGCCTTTGCTTACCTGCAAATTTCTCCCCGGCCACTCGGGCCGCCCCGTCAACAAGATCCATTCCGTCACTCCGCTTCAGCACCGCCAGCCGAACTCTTGCCCGAGTCGGATGCACGTCCCTCTTCCTTGTATATAGTGCTTCGGGCGACAAAAAGAGCCGGTTTTACAAAAGCAGGCCTGATGCGTGGATTGATGTTAGCCGCAATGCAGACGGAGGCGCATGTCCAGGCTCCAAGCCAGCCGTGCGGCGGCTGAAGATGATCTCAGGCAAGCCGATCTCCAGGCCGCATGTCGCGGAACAGAAGGAGCAAGTCTATATCAGACGATAGCCACGCGGCCTTCGGGCAAGATTTCAGATTACATTTTTGTGGGAGATTTTTTCGGGAGGAAGATCAGTGTTTTAAGCTGGTCGGAGTGGAGTGATTCGAACACTCGACCCCCACGTCCCGAACGTGGTGCGCTACCAGACTGCGCTACACTCCGTGACCAGCGGCGCTTCTATAGACCAGCCATTTTTGATGCACAAGCACCAATCTCAAAAAACCTTTTGATTTTTGACGAAAAAATTACAGCTGCGTCTGCCTAGAAAATCGGCAGGAAACGAGGCACGGAATTGCCGGCGTGCAAAAGACGCAACAGATCAAGTAAAATCCCGCTTGTACACGCGGATGGGAATTTTCTTTTGCCGGCTTTGGCGCTAAAGCCCTAAGCGGGACAGGTGGAAAATGCCGTGGGACAGCGGCCTTTCCGCAACCTTATGCGTGACAGAAGCTCAAGGACGACACGATGAATATCCGCATGATCACCGCGGCTGGACTGTTGCTGGCGCTCGCCGGTTGCAGCACCACGACGACGACAACGACGGCAGCCCTTCCGCTGCTTGCGAAGAACCCCGTTCAGGATCGCTGGCAGGGCCAATCCGCAGGCCGCTTCTTCGCGGCCTATGGCCCGCCGATCTCCGACCGCGACGAAGGCGGCAACCGCGTCTACACCTGGCGCGGCGGCTACAAGAACGTGACTATCGTCAACAAGGATGGCAAGAAGGCCGGCAAGCGCTCCCTCAGCTGCAAGGCCGATATCGTCACCAACCAGAGCTACGAGATCCGCTCGGTCAAGATTCTCGGCGACCAGCCGGGTGTCAACGGCTCGTCCTATTGCACCGAGCTTCTGGCTCCGCCGGAAAAGGCAGAAGCAGCGGAAAGCTGAGGCTGCCGCATAACTCCTTGAACCGGAATCGATTTAAGGGACAATTATGCAGCATTTCAAAGTATTACAGCGATCTCGGCGCGTCTTGAAACGCGCGGTGCTGTAAAGCTTCATCACGAGACGATGCCAGCGGGCGGCCCTGAGAGGGCCGCCCGTCTGCGTTTTGAGGCTTTATCCGTGTGCTGCGGCAAGCTCGGCGCAGCTTTTGCGCGGTGGTGCATCTGCCACCGGCGTGAAGGCCCTATCGATGGCATAGAGTTTCGCAAAGGGCGTTTCGGCGGCGAGCTTCACGCCTTGCGGCACGGCACCGCCGAAGCGATCCCTAACATCCGCATTGACGAGCAGAATGAAATCGAAATGCTGCCGCCAATCGCCGAGATAGGGCGCGATGGCGCTGACGGCCCTGACTTCATCGGGGCAATCCAGCAGGCCTATGGAGAATAGATTGCCTTCCGGTACGGCGATGCCGCTCCAGGGCGGCAAGACCGTCAACGGCTGCTTGCCTTTAGCAGTGAAGACCGTCGGCACGAAGGCATGGGCGTAGGGGACGGCAAGCGTCGGCAGATGCCGGAACGTATCCTGATTCCAGGCGAAGTAGCGATGATCCGCAAAACCGTGCCCATCCGGCTGCCGCATGACCGGCAGGACCGCCGCGCCTTCCGGCACCGACGCCAGCACAGCCCGAACGGCGGCCGCATCTGCATCCCCCTGCCACCAGTTGAAGCCGATCCAGGCGGTTCGGCCGAGCACGACCGTCGAGAGCACGAGCATGACGATCAAAGCCTGGCGGCGCGGCAGACGCGGCAAGGGGCAGATCATCACCATGGCCGCAAGCGCCGTCATGATCGGGAAGCGCCAGCTGATCCAGCCGGTGCCGAGCATGTGGCGCGGCGCGATGCAGGACAGAAGCAGCAGGCCGGCGGCGGCGATCGCCATGCCAACATGAATAGTCAGACGGCGCGTGCGCATCGCATAGGTGCAGAGGAGGATCAGCGGTATCAGGAGCAGCATGTCGGCCAGCAGCGCATAGCTCCACAGCGCGGACATCAGGTTGGCCAGGATCAGCACGAGTGAATCGTTCCAGGAGGCATCCAGGCCGCCGCCGCCATCCGGCAAGACGGGCTGGTAGAGAAACAGGCAGATCGCCGGCAGCGTGCAGGCGAGCATCGCGATCAGAAGCCTGCCCCCCAGGCGCAGGAATGTACCGGGTGATCTCAAGGCCGCCGCCGTCGGCGAGAATTCGAGACCGCAGACGAGCGCCATGTAGAAGCCCAGCGAAAAGATATGCATGACCGTCAGCAGCAGGCCGGCGAACAGGCGCCAAACGAACAGCACGGCCGGATTGCGCGATTGCAGGGCGTGGTCGGCGTTTGCGAAAAGCAGCGCCATGCCGAGTCCGATCTGGAAATTGATGAAGCCGCCGATCAGCGTCGCGCACCAGGCGAAATATAATATGCCGATCTGCCAATAATAGCCGCCGCCATGCAGGCGCCGGTGCAGGGCGATCGCGCCGAGCGGCGGCAGAACGATCGCCAGGAAAAGAAGGCTGCGCGCCAGCAGCGAAACGCCGATCAGCGGCCCCAGCCAATAGGCGGCGAGATCGATGCCGACATTGGTGAAGGTCCTGTTCCAATCGAGCGCATAGATCTGATGAAATGGCGGCGTGTCGATGCCGCCGGCGAGCAGCCACATGCGAGCATAATGATTGGGATAATCGAGGATCGGCGGGAATTTGAAAACGGTGACGAAAATCGCGACCAGAATCAGAAAGGCTGAAATCGCCAGACCCGGCCTCTGCCTGACGATGGCGGCATCCGTATCGGCTGTTTCGCGCATGGTCGCGGAAACAGCCGCATTTTCCGGTGGCTGCGGCATCAGCGGACCGCCCTCACCTGCTCCGCATTGTCAGCCATCTCGCCGGAGCCGCTCAAGGCACGGTCAAGCGCGCGCCGCTTGCCCGCTGCGTCCAGATCGGAGAAGTCGCTGGGGATTTCAAGCGAGCGGCCACCCTGCAGCAGGCTTTCGATCATGAACATTGGGCGCCGCTTGTTTTCCTGCACCAGGCGGCCGACATATTCGCCGATGATACCGATACAGATGAGCTGGATGGCGCTGAAGGCCGTGATTGCCGCCATGATGCTCGACCAGCCGACGATCGTCTCGCCGGCGAACCAGCGGATAAGCGTATAGACGAGCAGCAGGGCCGCGCAGCCGGCGCTGGCAAGGCCGAGCCAGGTGCTGATGCGCAGGGGTACGGTGGAGAAGCTGGTGATGGCGTCGAGCGCGAAATTGATCATCTTGCGCAGCGGATATTTGGTCGTGCCGGCAAAGCGCGCATCGCGCTCATAGGGCAGTGCCACCTGCTTGCCGCCGATCCAGCTTACCATGCCGCGGATGAAGCGATCCCGCTCCGGCATCGCGAGCAGAATATCGACGACGCGGCGGCGCATCAGCCTGAAATCACCGACATCGCGCGGGATCGCCACCGAGGCGAGCCGCGACAGCAGCCGATAAAAGAGCGAAGCCGAAGCGAGCTTGAACCAGCTCTCCCCCTGCCGGCGCACACGCTGGCCATAGACGACATCCGCGTCGCGATCCATGATCGGCATCATCATCAGCAACAGTTCCGGCGGATCCTGCAGATCGGCATCGATCAACAGCACCCGCTCGCCGCGCGAGGCGGCAAGACCGGCGGTCGCCGCAAGCTGATGACCGTGATTGCGCATCAGGCGCACGCCCAGCACCTGCGGCGTCTCAGCCGCGGCCGAGGCAATCACCTCCCAGGTGCCGTCGGTCGATCCGTCATCCACCAGGATGATCTCAAAGGCCTCACCGGCAATCCCCCGCGCCGTCGCCACCGCCCGTCGGCAAAATTCCCCGAGCCCCTCCTCCTCATTGTGGCAGGGGGCAACGATGGAAAGCAGCAGTTCCTGGGAAGCGTGGTTCATGATCGCCTGTATCGAGATGATGGCGAACAAGATGGAGGAAAAAGGTCAAACAATATTTAAGTGTTGGAATAACAATCGCCGCGGCAGAGTTTTCTCAGACAATACTTGGAGGAAGCCAGTCACTTAACGGCACAATGCCCGCCAGGGGAGATCGGCGGGCGTTTACATACCTCAAACAGATAAACAGTCATCATCTTCCGTGATTTTTGTCCGGATTGGGTGGTCTCTTTGCTAGATCATCAATACCTTGATCGACCTGTTCGCATGACAATTTAACAGAAGAAATCACAAAATCAACTTGATCATTGGTTTGTTGAATAGAATCTTTTATGTATTTTCTCAACGCGTCCGACTGCTTAACGTTAATATTATCTAACTTTACTGTATCTATGAAATCTTTTCGCTTATTCGCTAAATTGGGATTTTCGGTTTTCATCTGATCAAGCGCAGAGCTAATATTATAGCAATACATCCCCTTATTTTTGTTTAAGATAGGGCCAACAATTAATGCATATAGCTTTGCCTTCTCGGCATCCATGTCTGCCTTAGGGGAGTTATTTTTCTCCATATAAGATAATACCTCGGACAACGCCCAATTCTTCAACTCTGTCGTAGATTTGTCATTTGATAATATTTCGCTAGCATATCGAAAGCGTTCGAAGTCATCTTTACCTGTCTCAAGGAAGTGAGAAAAAAATATCGTCAAGAACGGGATAAGTATGAGTGATATCAGTGGAATAACTCTGTTCACGCGTTGACCCTTGTTATCTTGGCTATTTTCCATGGCATCCTTCGTTCGATTTACGCGCGTCTGCAAGGGTATCGCCGCTCACATTTTCAAAGCAAATGGTTCATGCTTTAGACTGTAATTTTGCTTCATCGAATCACCTCCATCTGCGATTTTGGATGATGGCGCGAGCAAATGGCGGCTATCAAACGACTTTTATGCGACGGGCTTGACTCGCCCGGCAACGAGAACAAAATAGGAACTTATTCTATCCTCAGGAGTGCCCCTATACCAACGGCCCAGCGCATCGAAATAACATCCGGCCAAGAAGACTTCGTACAAGCCATTCTCGATGCTCACGGCGGGGATGCCCTGGCTGCGCTGCGCAGTGTGATCGCCGATGCCGCCTTCCTTCATGATCAGCTTGAGACAGCCTCCCTGCTCATAGGTAACGGCCTAGTGCGTGGCTGGAAACCGAAGTTCCAGCGGGAGGCATGAACATGATCTCGCCGGTGAAGATAGACGGGCTTATTGCTACAGTAGCTTCATCCGCGAATCAGGATAGACGGCGATGGCAGAAGAGATAGACCTTGCGACAGCGATAGCCATTGAAGTTGCTAAGCAAATCCCAGTTAGAGATACCTACGACGACCTAGCAAAGCCCGCCGCCCGGCAAATTGGAATGCTTGCGGAAGATATCGCGAAAACCATTCGGCTTGTCTTTGCGCCGTTTCAGATCGCGGCGGCGCTACAAGATAAGCTCCGCCCTTTCCTCGACAAGTCTGTTGGTCGCGTTGCGGAAGATAACCGGCTTCCTCCTCCCCCGCAGATCTTAGGGCCGATCCTTGAAGGCATACGGTATGAACCAGAGGACAGCCCGATATCTGAAATGTTCTCGCAGCTTTTAAGCACGAGCATGGATCAGACGCGCGCTCATGATGCGCACCCCGCCTTTTCGCAGATCATAAAGCAGCTATCGCCGGACGAAGCGGCCTTGCTCAATGCCATGTGGGCGCTTCAGAAGAGGGAGGGGCGTTCTTTCCGCCAGCAATTCACTCAAGACTACGACCGGAAATCGAACCGCTTTGGTCCCGTCGCGATGGAGATTGATGAGATACCGCGCGACGGTCTCGTCTTCCCGGAGAATATCGAGTTTTACGGGCAACACTTGTATGCACTGGGTGTCACCGCATTCTATGACGCCACAAATCAAGAGCCGATCTTTGACAAAGATGAGCACGGCAACAGCATTCAGACGGGCATTCGTATGTTTAAGGAACTGCGGTTCACTGATGTGGGGCGGAAATTCATGATGGCTGTAAGCCCGTAGCAAGTCCGATGCGAGTGCGGCAACAAGGAAAGCAACCGCGTGCTGATGGGACGCCCAGCCGCTGATCCGGAATTATGCACCGAAAAAGTGTTCCGTTTTCGAATTCTCTGATGTGCTAACCGCTTGATTTCATTGCGCAATATGTCCTTCCCGAGAGAAGGGTGACAGTTCATACCGGAGACATGGGTTACACTTTTGGCCTTTGCGAGGAGAGCGAAGGTGCCTTGGCAGGAGTGTAACCGCATGGACGAGCGTCTCAAATTCGTTGCGCGGGTTCTGGATGGCGAGAAGATCGCGGCGCTATGCCGCGAGTTCGGCATCTCCCGCAAGACCGGCCACAAGATCATCAGCCGCTATAATGCCTGCGGGCTGGAAGGACTGACGGATCGCTCGCGGCGTCCCTACCGGCACGCCAATCAGCTTCCTTTCCAAATCGAGAAGCTGATTGTGCGTGCCAAGCAGGAGAAGCCGAACTGGGGCGCACCGAAGATCAGGGAACGACTGGCGCGGCTTTATCCGGACGTGCAAACGCCGGCGATCTCGACCGTGCATGCGGTGCTCGACCGCAACGGGCTGGTCCAGCACCGCAAGCGACGGCGCAACAGGGCGGAAGGCACGCCGCTCTCCCAACCCCGCCAGGCCAACGACCTGTGGTGCGCCGATTACAAGGGCGAGTTCATGCTCGCCGACAAGCGCTACTGCTATCCCTTGACGATCACCGACTTCGCTAGCCGCTATCTCCTGGCTTGCGAAGCGCTGCACACGACGAAGGAAGTTTACGCCTTCACCGTGTTCGAGAGCGTCTTCAAGGAGTTCGGCCTGCCCGGAGCGATCAGAACCGACAATGGCGTCCCCTTCGCCAGTCCCAACGGCTTGTTCAATCTGTCGCGACTGGCGGTCTGGTGGCTCCGGCTCGGTATCGACATCGAACGCATCAAGCCAGGCAATCCGCAGCAGAACGGCCGCCACGAACGCATGCATCTCACACTCAAGCTGGAAACCACCAAGCCGGCCGGCGCCAATTTCCTGCAGCAGCAGGCCCGCTTTGACGACTTCGTCGAAGAATTTAACACCGAGCGGCCACACCAGGCCCTCAATATGGCTTGCCCGGCAGAGCGCTACCACGCTTCATCACGACCTTATCACGGCCTGCCGGAGCTCGACTATCCGTTCCACGACCAGACCGTGACCGTCACAACATGCGGCCGCATCTGTTACAAACGAAAGAAGATCAATTTCAGTCTGGTTTTTGCCGGACAGGCCGTTGGAATCAAACAGGTCGAAGACCATATCTGGCTCGCAAGCTTCATGGATTACGATCTGGGATATTTCGATGACGAGACATGCAGGCTCGAACCACTGCCGAACCCCTTCGGCCCAAAGGTGTTACCTATGTCTCAGGAATAAACCGTAACCTATGTGTCCAGAACGGACCCATAATTGCTTGGCTGGGGCGCCAGGATTCGAACCTGGGAATGCCGGTACCAAAAACCGGTGCCTTACCGCTTGGCGACGCCCCAACAGAGGAAATGGCTGTCATACCAGCCAAATCGGCGTCTGATTAGCAAAGGTCGCATCGCGCTACAATGACTAAGTGATGCGCGGACGCATATTTCTGTGTGCTTTTCGGGCGGCTATGGTAGGTCTTGCTGCACTGCATTGTGCATGAGGAGATCCGATGAGCCAGTTTCGCGCCCGTCCACCGGCCGTGCCCACCGTGCTTCTCGATGATGCCGTCTGCCGCATCACGCGTTGGGATTTCGAGCCCGGCGCCGATACCGGCCATCATGTTCATGGTCTCGGTTATGTCGTGGTGCCGATGACGGATTGCCAGTTTCTGCTGGAGGAGCCCGGCGGCATCAGGCGTGTCGATATCGCCAAGGGCGCCGCCTATCGACGCGAGGCCGGCGTCGAACACAATGTCGTCAATGCCGGCTCCGAGCCGATGTCATTCATCGAAATCGAATACAAGCAATCATGAGCACGCCTGACTTCGACCTTGCATTCGAACCCGCCTATGGCCGCGCCGTACCAGTCGCGCCCGGCATCGAGCGGATGACGGTCAACAATCCCAGCGCCTTCACGTTTCACGGCACCAACAGCTATATCGTCGGCAGCTCATCGGTCGCGGTCATCGATCCCGGTCCGGAGAATGACGAACATTTCGCTGCCCTGATGGCGGCGCTCAAAGGGCGCGAGGTCACGCATATCTTCGTCAGCCATACCCACCGCGATCACTCGCCGCTGGCGAAAAGGCTGAAGGAGGCGACGGGAGCGCTGACTGTCGGCGAAGGGCCGCATCGGGCCGCGCGGCCGCTCCATCAGGGCGAGGTCAATCCTTTTGCCGAAAGCTCCGACATGGAGTTTCAGCCGGATATCGTGCTTGGTGATGGCGAAAGCGTCTCCGGAGACGGTTGGACGATGACGGCACTGCTAACGCCGGGGCATACGGCCAATCACGCCTGCTTCGCGCTCGAGGGCACGGGCATCGTCTTCTCGGCCGACCACGTCATGGCCTGGGCGACCTCGATCGTGGCGCCGCCTGACGGCTCCATGGCGGATTACATGGCTTCGCTGGAGCGGCTTCTTGCCCGGGAAGACCGGCTGTTTCTGCCCGGACACGGCGGGCCGGTGAAGGAGCCAGCCTCCTTCATGCGAGGATTGCGGACCCACCGGCGGATGCGCGAGCGCGCCGTGCTGGAACGCATCAAGGCCGGGGACCGGCTGATCCCCGACATGGTGAAGGCCATCTATCGCGATACGGACCCGCGCCTACATGGAGCTGCCGCCCTTTCGGTGCTGGCGCATCTGGAAGATCTGGTCGAGAAAGGCCAGGTGGAAACCGATGGACCGCCGGCGCTTTTCGGGGCCTATCGCCCGGCTTGAGCTGAGACGGGTGACTATCGGCGATTTCAGAAGTTTGATGGCAGGCACGGTCCCCTCTCCCGTCGGGGAGAGGGGTATCGCATATGAGCGGAGATTGCCGCTGTCCCCCTTCTCCCCAGCGGGAGAAGGTGCCGCCAGGCGGATGAGGGGGTGCCCGCCAAGACCATCAAAATCCATGAATTCAAATAGATAACCCCCTCATCCGACCCTTCGGTCCACCTTCTCCCCAAGGGGAGAAGGAGCTTACGGCGCCGACATGCCGCACATACGATTGCCCGCCCCAAGAAGGGCTGGCGAGGCTCAGCTTCCGGCGATGCCGAGCAACTCGGCATCCAGCGCCTTCAGATAGCCATCAGCCAGGTCGGCGCTGACGCCGAGATCGCTCTGGCCGTAGCGGGAGGCGACCCGGATATCGACCAGCGTGGTTTCCGCCTCCTCGCGGATGCGGATCAACATGTCGCATGGCAGGCCGAAGATGCGGGTGCGGGTTTCTCCCTGCAGGACGACGTCGGTATTCTGGCGGATGAGTTCCGCCACACCATCACGGAAGGGACGCGGCGTCGGCACCGGGACGATATCGGGCACGTCGCCCGCCGCACTGTCATTCTGCGCGGGATTGACGGTCTGCGGGCGGGTGCGGCGCTTCGGCTTCGCATTGCCGTTCGGGTCGGCCACGTCGGCGCCATCCGCCTTGACGATGGTAATGTGACGGTCACGAGCGACCTTGCGCACCGCTTCCAGCACGCGGTCGGAAGCCCCCTCGTAGCGCCGGCTGATCAAAGCAGGATAGGCATCGAACTGCGCCTCACGCTCCTGCTGCGTCACCAGATGGCGCGGCGGCAGCCACAGCTGCCTGGCGTCCGGCGCTGCCAGCCATTCCGGCGGCTCGTTGAGATCGGTCGAAATCTCGTAGATCGGCGGCCGGCTCCAATAGCGCTCGGCGCCGAAGCCGAAAATGGCAAGCGGCAAGGCGGCATAGACGAGCGCCTTGACGGCGGAGACGCCGCCGATGGCGGCGTTCTGCCAAAGCTGGGCAAGGCCGACCAGCGCCAGCAACACCGATAGCACGGCGCAGCCGGCCGAAATCAGCAGCAGCAGCACGAAATAAGGCGTTTCCAGAGGCCCGAAACGATAGCCGATCAGCGTCACCCCGCAGAGCACCAGGGCAAATGAAGCGATCAAACGCGCGGCGCGGGCGGCATGTGAAACGGGACGGTCGAAGCGGATGGTCATCAAGGGCTCGTCGGCGCGTCGGATCGGAAGGCGGATGCACCGAATCCCGGAAAGCGACTTATGTTTAGATCAAGAAACGGCGAAAATAAATCGAATGTCACGACATCAACGCCCCATGTTTCGTCAAGGCAGAAACCAGTAACGCCTAGACCAAAAACGTGAGCGCTTGCTTAAATTCCCAAAAAAGGCCATTCTTCAGCGTTTTATCGAGGCTGTGAAAGGACTTGGTGAGATGGAACCGATAGTTTCTCAAGACGCCGCCGCCAAACCGTTGCCGGCAGCGGCCATTGCCCGGGGCGACGCGGCCGATCCGATCCTGCCGCTGGAACTCCTGGAACTGGAGCTTTCGCTCGAAGGCTTTTCCGGCGGAGAGCCTGGCTTCTGCGAAGCCGTGCGAAACGCCGCTTCGGCGGCGCGCGGCGACTTCCTGTTCGACCTTCCGGCCGCGGGCTTGATCCCCGATTGCCGCAGGCTGGCGGTCATCCGCATTCCCGAAGGCGATGCGACGATGCGCACTCTCTTTGCCGCGCTCGACGAAGACGGCACGGAAATCCGGTTGCTGCAACCGGATAGTGAAACCGAGCACCTTTTGCAGTTTGCCGATGCCTTCGTCGATGTGCTGCGGCGATTGCCGGCAAAGCCGAAGGAAGCCGCATAGGCGATCCCGCCTACGGTCCGATGTGCCTTTCGCGCCATGCCGCGCGGCGCTATAGTTCGTGTCTGCACATCAGCATTCAGGACACAAAGTCATGCGTATAGCCGCTTCCCTCCTTTCCTTCCTCACCATCACCCTCGTGCTTTCCTCCTGCCAGACGGCCGAGGAAATCCGGGCGGCCGACGAGGCGAGGTGCAGCGGCTACGGCTTCAGGCGTGGGTCGGAGAATTTTGCCAACTGCCTGATGAACCAGGATCTTAGCCGGCGAGCAGATCAAAGAGCCTTCATGGAAAGCAATGATGATTTCTTCTGGGGGCCGACGATCGTGGTCGGTGGCCCGGTATATCACCGTGGCTACTGGCGCCGCTGACCTTAAGGAAATCAAGCTCGCCCTTTGATCGCCGCCTGCGCCGCCGCAAGCCGCGCGATCGGCACGCGGAACGGTGAGCAGGATACGTAGTCCAACCCAATATCCTCGCAGAAGTGGATGGACGCGGGATCGCCACCATGCTCACCGCAAATGCCGAGCTTCATGTCGTTGCGGGTACGGCGGCCACGCTCCGACGCGATGCGAATGAGCTCGCCGACCCCGTCGAAATCGAGCGATATGAAAGGATCATGCTCGATGATGCCCTTGCGCTGGTATGTCGGGATGAAGGCGGCGGCGTCATCGCGCGACATGCCGAATGTCGTCTGCGTCAGGTCGTTCGTGCCGAAGGAGAAGAACTCGGCCGCTTCGGCGATGATATGGGCACGCAAGGCTGCGCGCGGCAGCTCGATCATCGTGCCGACGAGATAGTCGATCTTCATCTTCGCTTCGGTCATGACGGCACGCGCCACCTCATCGATGCAGGCCTTGACGTAATCAAGCTCCGAGCGCAAGCCGACCAGCGGCACCATGATTTCCGGCACGACGGCAGCCCCCGTCTCGCGCGCGGCCAGAACCGCCGCCTCGAAAATTGCGCGTGCCTGCATTTCGACGATCTCCGGATAGGAAATCGCCAAGCGGCAGCCACGATGGCCGAGCATGGGATTAAACTCGTGCAGCGCATCGACCCGCTGGCGCAGCGCGGCTGACTCCATGCCCATGATCCCGGCCACTTCGACGATCTCCTCATCCGTTTTCGGCAGGAATTCGTGCAGCGGCGGATCGAGCAGGCGGATGGTCACCGGCAGGCCATGCATGATGGTGAAGAGGCCGGTGAAATCAAGGCGTTGCATCGGCATGAGCTTGGCAAGGGCGGCCCGGCGCCCCTTTTCGTCTTCGGCGAGGATCATCTCGCGCATGACATGGATGCGATCGCCCTCGAAGAACATGTGCTCAGTACGGCAAAGGCCGATGCCCTCGGCGCCGAAGGAACGGGCGGCGCGCGCATCGGCAGGTGTGTCGGCATTGGTGCGCACCGTCATACGCCGCGAGCGGTCCGCCCAGGCCATGATTCGCCCGAAATCGCCCGACAGTTCCGGCTGGATCATCGGCACTTCGCCCTTCAGGACCTGACCGGTGGATCCATCGATCGTGACGATATCGCCCTTCTTCAAGGTGACGCCGATGCCGATCAGCTTCTCATTGCGCATATCGATGCGCATGGTGCCGGCGCCGACGACGCAGGGAATGCCCATGCCGCGGGCAACCACCGCCGCATGGCTGGTCATGCCGCCGCGTGTGGTCAGGATCGCCTCGGCGGCATGCATGCCGTGAATGTCTTCCGGGCTCGTTTCGATGCGCACGAGGATGGCTTTGCGGCCCTCCTCTTCAGCGATAATTGCCTCTTCTGCGGTGAAGACGATCTCGCCGGTGGCAGCACCAGGCGATGCAGGGAGACCGGAGCCGATAACCTCGCGGTGGACGCGCGGGTCGATCGTCGGGTGCAGCAGCTGGTCCAGCGTCGTCGGCTCGATGCGGGAAACCGCTTCGTCTTCCGAGATCAGCCCTTCATCGACCATGTCGACGGCGATCTTCATCGCCGCCTTGGTAGTTCGCTTGGCATTTCGGGTCTGCAGCATCCAGAGCTTGCCGCGCTCGATGGTGAATTCCAGATCCTGGACCTCGCGGTAGTGCGATTCCAGCTGCGCGCAGATGCTCCGAAACTCGGCAAAGGCCTCAGGCATCAGCTTTTCCATCGACGGCTTGTCATAGCCCGACGCGATGCGGGCGACTTCCGTGATGCTCTGGGGCGTGCGGATGCCGGCAACGACATCCTCTCCTTGCGCATTGACAAGGAATTCGCCATAAAGCTCCTTCTCGCCGGTCGACGGATTGCGGGTGAAGGCGACGCCGGTAGCGGAAGAATTGCCGAGATTGCCGAACACCATCGCCTGAATGTTGACGGCGGTTCCCCAACCCTCGGGAATATTGTGCAATTGCCGGTAGGTGACGGCGCGGGCGTTCATCCAGCTGGCAAAGACCGCGCCGACGGCACCCCAGAGCTGCACTTCCGGCTCCTGCGGGAAGGCTTCGCCCAATTCTTCCTCGATGACTGTCTTGTAGATCGAGACGACATGCTGCCATTCGACGGCGGTAAGGTCAGTATCGAACTCGTGGCCGAACCGCGCCTTCTCATCCTCCAGAATCTCTTCGAAGACCTCGTTGTCCAGGCCCATGACAACATCGGCATACATCTGGATGAAGCGGCGATAGCTGTCCCAGGCGAAGCGGGCGTCACCGGCATCATGGCCGAGCGCCTGCACCGTGGCATCGTTGAGGCCGAGATTGAGGACGGTGTCCATCATGCCCGGCATGGATGCACGGCCGCCCGAACGCACGGAAACCAGCAACGGCCGCACGGTATCGCCGAACTTGCGCCCGGTAATGGCCTCCATCCGCTGCAAGCCCTGCATGACCTGCGGCTTCAGCTCTTCGGGGATGTTACGGCCATTCTTGTAGTAGAAAGCGCAGACGTCGCTGACGATCGTCAGCCCCGGCGGAACTGGCAGGCCGAGATTGCACATTTCAGCAAGGTTAGCGCCCTTGCCGCCGAGCCGTTCAAAATCACCGGCGCCCCCCTCGGCCTTGCCGCCGCCGAATGTATAGACCCACTTCGTCATCGTCTCCGTCCAACTCCTCCGGTTGAACTTAATTCATTGAGCCACAAATGAAAATCGACAAATGCGGCAAAATGTTGCGCTGCACAATAAATATGATCCGGAACCTCCCGATTTCAATCGATTGATCGAAAACCGGGAGCCTCCGGATCACTTCAGCGCTCCTAACGGCTAAGCCTGCGGCTCACGCTGTGCCAGAATCTTGTCGATCCGCATGCCGTCGAGATCGACGATCTCGAAATGCCAGCCGCCGAAGGTAAAGCTTTCGCCCACTTCGGGCAGATGGCCGAGCTGGTAGAGGGCGAAGCCCGCAAGCGTATGGAAATTGACGTCCTCTTCGCCGAAGCGCAGCCCCAGCCGCGCAAAGGCGTCGTAGACCGGCATCATGCCTTCCATCAGCAACGATCCATCGGCTCGCTCGATGACGTCGGGCGTGTCATTGTCCATATCAGGCAGATCGCCGGCGATCGCCTCCAGCAGATCCGTCTGCGTGACGATGCCTTCCAGACTGCCATACTCGTCGATGACCATGGCGAGGCGGACGGGGGCGCGCTTGAAGTTTTCAAGCACCTTGAAGACGGCTGTGGACTCGTGAACGACCAGCGGCTGGCGGATGACGGCCATCGGGTTCAGCGGTTCGCCGTTCAGAAGCTGGTCAAGCAGATCCTTCTTCAGGATCATGCCGATCGGCTCATCGATCGATCCGCGTCCGACGAGAAGCTGCTCGAACCGGCTTTCGCGAATGGTTTTCTGCATTTCCTCCGGCGGGTCGTCGGCATCGATCCATTCGACCTCCAGCCGCGGCGTCATGATATCGGAGACATCGCGGTCGCCGATATTGAAGACGCGCTCGACCAGATCCTGCTGCGCTTGTTCCAGCAGGCCGGCCTCCTGGCTTTCGGCGATCAGGAGCTTGATCTCGGCCGGCGAATGCAGCGAGCCCTCGCCCGCCCCCGGGCGCAGCCCGAAGAGGCGAAGGACGAGATTGCCGAGGCCGTTAAGCACGGTGATGGCCGGGCGCAACAGGAAGAGGAACAGGCCGAGCGGCCGCACGACACCGAGCGCAGTGCCCTCGCTGCGCTGCAAGGCCAGGCTCTTCGGCGCAAGCTCGCCAAGGACGATATGAAGCGCGGTGATGATGATGAAGGAAATGGCGACGGCGATCGCATGCGATCCAGCTGCGGCCCATGTTCCGGGAAGAAAATCGAGCAGAGGCTCCAGCAGATGAGCAAGAGCGGGTTCGCCGACCCAACCAAGGGCGAGCGACGAAATGGTGATGCCGAGCTGTGTCGCCGCCAGATTGGCATCGAGATTATCGACTGCCTTCTGCAGCGCCTTGGCGTTCATGCGCCCTTCGGCAACGAGTTCCGTCACACGGCTGCGGCGGACGGAAACCAGAGAGAACTCGGCGGCAACGAAAAAGCCGTTGGCGGCGACGAGCAGCAATACGGCAAGTATTCCGAGGATGTCGAAAATACCGCCAGTCGAACCAGACATACTTCCCTTCCGGGCGGATCAGCGCCCATGTTGTTGATCGAAAAACGAAACTAGCACGCTTTCATGACGCACGGCAGCCGACGCAGCAATTTCTTGTCGAAACGGGAACAGTTTTCTCAATCCTGACGGGGGACAGTGCTCAAGCGATTTCGCGCAGCCGTTCGGCGGTCTGCAGATCGACGGACACGAGCTGGGAGACGCCCTGCTCCGCCATGGTCACGCCGAAGAGCCGGTTCATGCGGGCCATGGTGATCGGATTATGGGTGATGACCACGAAGCGAGTCTCTGTGGAGGCCGCCATCTCGTCCATGAGGTTGCAGTAGCGCTCGACATTGTGGTCATCGAGCGGCGCGTCCACTTCGTCCAGAACGCAGATCGGCGCGGGATTGGTGAGGAACACGGCGAAGATCAGCGCCATGGCCGTCAGTGCCTGCTCGCCGCCGGAAAGCAGGGTCATGGTCTGCGGCTTCTTGCCCGGCGGGCGGGCGAGAATTTCGAGGCCCGCCTCCAGCGGATCGTCCGACTCGATGAGCTGCAGCTCGGCGGTGCCGCCGCCGAAAAGATGGGTGAACAGGCGCTGAAACTGCGCATTGACGATATCGAAGGCGACGATCAGACGTTCTCGGCCCTCGCGGTTGAGGCTCTGGATCGCGCCGCGCAGCTTCCGGATGGCGTCGATGACATCATCGCGCTCCTTGATCAGTGCCTGCAGCCGCTCCGTCAGCTCTTTGCTCTCCTCCTCGGCGCGCAGATTGACGGCACCAAGGCGCTCGCGTTCGATCTTGAGCCGTTCCAGCTCGCGTTCGACCTCGCGGAGGTCGGGTATGGTCTGCACTGCCGAAACGCCGGTCAGGCGCATGGCCTCGTGCGGCTCGACATTGAGCGCCTGACGAATGCGCAGTTCGCTCTCCTGCCGGCGTTCACGAGCAGACACCAGCCGCTCCTCGACGCGGCCGCGCTTTTCCCGGCTTTCTGCCAGTTGCGAGAGGGCCGTCGTCGCATGGCGATCGGCCTCGCGCTGAACGACCTCCGCTTCGGCGAGACGGTCGGCGGCCTGTCGGCGTGCCTCCTCGGCCTTCTGCAGCTCATTCATCAAGGCGCGGCGCTTGTCGTCGAATTCATCGGGGGCGAGATCAAGTTCGGCCGCCTCTTCGCGCGCTTCCTCTTCACGGTCGCGCAGCGTCTGAATGTGTTCCTCGGCACTGGCAGCGCGCTGGCGCCAGGTATCGCGCTCCTGGCGGATCGCGAGGATACGACGTTGCCGCGCCTCGTTTTCCCGGTTCAGGCCTTCATGGCGAGCACGCGCTTCCGCAAGGGCGCCGCGATCCGTCGCGACCTCCGCCTGCTGGTTGCGCAGCTTCAGATCGATAGCGTCGAGATCCGGTGCGTCTTCCAGTTCGATGCGAGCATTTTCATCCTGCATGGCCACGTCTTCCAGCTGCTCCCGCAACCGGCTGACCGCCTCGGCGATGACGTCGCGGCGGCGAATGAGATCGCCGGAGGCTCGCTCGGCGGCAGCGAGCGCTTCACGCGCTTCGGCCAGATGCCGGGCCGCAAGCCGGCTGGCGTCCCGGGCGGTCGCCAGCTGTCCCTCTTCGGCCTGGATTGCCTCGGCTGCGGCCGACAGACGCTTTTCGGCCTCGGCAAGCACATCACGCGCAAGCTCGGATTCCGCTTCCAGCTCGGAGAGACGGTTCTTCTGCGCCAGCCGCAACGCAGCGGCACTCGGTGCATCGGCGCCGGTCACATGGCCATCCCAGCGGAAAACCGCACCGTCCTTGGTGACCAGCCGCTGTCCCGGCTTCAGGTCCGGCATGAGCCGCAAGGCATCTTCGGCCGAAACGATGCCGATCTGGCGCAGGCGCCGCGTCAGTGCCGCCGGCGCGCCGACATGGGTGATCAGGGGCGCGACGCCTTCCGGCAGAGCCGGATCGGTGGCGCCGCTGCCATTATCGGACCAATAGACTGGGGCCTCGGAATCGAGCGAGGATTCCAGGTCATCCCCGAGCGCTGCGCCCAGTGCCGTCTCAAAACCGCGGTCGACGCGCAGCTCTTCGGCAACCGGCGAAAAGGCGCCGGACGTATCACCCGCCGCCAGCATCTTGGAAATGGTCCGCGCCTCGGTTTCGAGCGCATTCAGACGCGCCCGCGCCTGCTCGACAGGGCCACGCGACAGCGCCTCGGTTTCACGCGCCTTGGCAAGAACAGCTTCAACGCGCTGGATCTCGCTTTCCGCATCCGCAACGACGTTTTCTGCCGCCTCGACCATATCGCGTTTTTCGCTGGGGTCGGGGAGATCAGCCATCTTTTCGTCAATGGCGGCAAGCTCGCCGTTCGCTTCGTCAGCCTGGCGCTCAAGCCGCATCTTGCGATCGGCCAGATCGCGGATGGCGCGCTCCAGCTGGTTACGGGCGGCCGCGGCTTCGGCGCGTTCCGCGGTCAGAGCGGTAAAGATGCGCTCGCTGTCGGCGAGCTTGGCGGCCGCCTCTTCGAAAGCGACGCGCGTTTCCTCGGCAAGCCTGCCGGAATCAGCGAGAATATCGGCGAGATCGGCCTCTTCGGCATCGAGCTTTGCCAGGATCGCGGCATTATCAGAGACAAGCCGCTGCTCGCGGCTGATATCCTCAGCCAATTGTGCCAGGCGACGGATCAATTCGTCGCGCCGCCGCAGGATGCGGTTGACATCCTCTTCCAGCTGCGAGCGGGCGATCTGCAGGCGCTGAAGAGCAGCGGCGGCCTTCGCCTCATCGTCGCGCAGTTCCGGCAGCTTGAAGCTGGCGATGCCCTGCGCCTTTGCCGCCTCCATCTGGATCTGCGCCTTTTCGGCGACGAGCGCGGTTGCCTGGTTGAGCGCGCTTTCGGCCTCGGCTTCGGCTTCCTTGGCCTGCACCCAGCGGATATGCAGCAGCATGGCTTCGCGGGCGCGAATATCGGCCGAGAGCATCTTGAAGCGGTTGGCCTGCCGCGCCTGACGCTTCAGGCTTTCGATCTGGCTTTCGAGCTGCGACGTCACATCGTCAAGCCGCTCGAGGTTGCTTTCGGCAGCGCGCAGGCGCAGCTCGGCTTCATGCCGGCGCGAATGCAGGCCGGAAATGCCCGCCGCCTCTTCGAGCAGCTGGCGTCTCGCCTGGGGCTTTGCCTGAATCAGCTCGCCGATACGGCCCTGCCCAACCATGGACGGCGAGCGGGCGCCGGTGGAGGCATCGGCAAACAGCAGCTGCACATCCTTGGCGCGCGCTTCCTTGCCGTTGATGCGATAGACGGAGCCCTGCTCACGCTCGATGCGGCGCGTCACCTGGATTTCGTCGCTATCGTTGAAGCCGGCGGGGGCGGTGCGATCGCTATTGTCGAGGTAGAGACCCACTTCGGCGGTGTTGCGGGCCGGGCGGTTGCCGGAGCCGGAGAAGATCACGTCATCCATGCCGGAAGCGCGCATGTTCTTGTAGGAATTCTCGCCCATCACCCAGCGCAGCGCTTCGACAAGATTGGACTTGCCGCAGCCGTTGGGGCCGACGACGCCGGTCAGGCCGCGCTCGATGACGAATTCTGCCGGTTCGACGAAGGATTTGAAGCCGACAAGTCTCAGTCTGTTGAATTTCATGGACTGATCTCCACCCTCCTCACGAAGAGGAGGGTCGGACCTAAGGTCCGGAGTGGAGTGATCATGCGTTCACCCCAGAAATCACCCCCACCCGCGCGTTCCGCGCGACCTCCCTCCTCAAGGGGGAGGTAATAGAAAGCAGGCGCGCGACCTCGGCCGCCCGCCTGTGATCGAAAAAGGCGCGGATCAGAGCAGGCTGTCGATAAGCTTCGACATGGCACCAACAGACATGTCCCCTGCGTAGCGCTTGCCATTGATCAGGAAGGTCGGCGTGGCATTGACGCCGAAATCCTTGGCTGCGCGTTCCCGTACTGAGTTGACATCATCCAGAAGCTTCTGGTTCGTCAAGCATTTCGTGAAGCTATCCTCAGTAAAACCAGCGAGTTTCGACATCTGCAGCAGTGCAGCGCGGCCATCGACGTCAGGCGAGGCCCAGGCGATCTGCTGCTTGAACAGCATTTCGACCATCGGCATGTACTGTTCCTGCGGGGCGCAGCGGGCCAGCATGAAGGCTGCGGCAGCGCGCGGATCGAACGGGAATTCGCGGATGATGAAGCGAACCTTGCCCGTATCGACGTATTTCTGCTTGATCGTGTCGAAGGTCGTGACGGCAAAATGCGCGCAGTGCGGGCAGGTCAGCGACATATATTCGACGATCTTGACGGGCGCATCTTCCTTGCCGAGTGCGATCTCCGGCAGCGGGCCGGGTTTCAGCACTTCGTTCATGTCGACATTGCCATCCGAAGGCGGCACTTCATCTTCTGCAGTTGCGGCGGATGCGGTGCCTGCAACGGCAGAAAACGCCACGGAGAGGGCTGCAACGGCAGAGCCGCCCAGCAGGTGGCGTTTGGTCAAGAGCATGTCGGACATCGGCATAGAGTCACCCGTCGTTGAAAGAGGTCTTCGAATGTTTCATGCGATATAACGGCAGCTTGCCGCTAACAAGGCACGGTTGGCCAACTTTCTTCAAAGAATTGTGACCTGGGAAAGACAAAAAGCTGAAATTGCCTTCGGAATCGATGCGGATGTATGAGAATTCAGTGTTCGTCGAGCAAGATCGATGGGATATTTTGCCCAGCATAAAAGAGACGTAGAATAACGACCTGCTCGTTCTTTATGTGATAAGCGGCGGTAACCCGCCGCTCAAATACCATAATACGAACACCTGGACCTAAACCCTCGCGTTGAGGCCCTCGGGCCGCCATTGTCTTAAGTGTTTCGCACTGCTCCCGAAGCCTTCGGATAAATGACAACGCGCGGCTCGGACTATCTTTCGCAATGAACTCATAGATGCCAATAACGTCTTCTTCGGCAAGAGCACTGAAAGAGACCTTATATGTCACGACCGGCGGCTTTCATTCGCTCGGCATGAATTCTTTCAACTTTATCAAAAACCTCATCCGCATCTCTGCCAGGTCTCGGGTCATCGAGCGCCTCCCGGATCTTTGCACGCATTAGTTGATTGATGACTTCTTCTTCACGGTCCAATGCCCTCAAAGCAGCGCGTAGAACTTCACTGGCGGAATCGTAAGCGCCCGATTCCAGCCGGGCATCCACACTACGCTGCTGGTTACCCAGTGTAACCGTGATCGGCTTGCTTCTTCGCATATCCAGCTCCTCGTAGACATTTCGCCTTGAGTATGACAGTGTCATTACCAGAAAGGCAAGCCCGGATTATCCCCTATCGCCGCTTCCAGGCCATCGCCGTGCCCAGGCGCTGAACGGCAGCTCTGATCTTCTCATCCTCGATGCCGTCCATCATGTCAGCCAGCTTGCGGGCCGCCTCGCCCTTCAGCGGCGGCGGTGTGCGCGAACGCTTGGATGCGACTGAGACCGGCTTCTGCACGATGCGGATCTGATTGACGGCATAGAAGCCGAAGAAGCTGTTGATGCGCTGGATGAGTTCGCCTTGCGCATGGGTCAGGAAGAGCGCGCGGGCGCCTTCGCAGGCGATCGTCAAGACACCTGGCTGAAACCGGTCATCTATGCCGGGGCCTGTTCGCTTTGCCCAGGCGATCTTTTCCGGCCGCGTGCAGTCGGCAAAATCCTCGCCGGCGATCTCGTCCCAACAGCCAAGCAGCGTCGTGTTGATGCCCGCGCGCTTTGCCAGCACCGGATCGACGATGCCGTTGGTCAGCTCGGAAATCTGCTTTTCGCCTTTTCGGGGATAACTCATTTCAACCGGGTCTCTACACAGGCTTTATGCGTCAGGCACCTTGATCGCCCGACGCAGCTTGGCCAAGTATAGAGCACTTCCCCTCGACGCGGCAAATCATGACCACGACTTTAGAATCCCCCACGGCCGCATCGCTGCTTGCCTGGTACGACCGACACCACCGTGACCTGCCCTGGCGGGTCTCGCCGCCGATGGCCGCGCGCGGCGTCAAGCCGGACCCCTATCGCATCTGGTTGTCGGAAGTGATGCTGCAGCAGACGACCGTGCCGGCGGTCAAAGCCTATTTCGCGAAGTTCCTCGAGCGCTGGCCGACGGTTGATGATCTCGCAGCCGCCGCGAACGACGACGTGATGGCCGCCTGGGCCGGGCTCGGCTACTACGCGCGCGCCCGCAACCTGAAGAAATGTGCCGAAGCCGTTTCCGCCGATCATGGTGGCCGCTTTCCCGATACCGAGGATGGCTTGCGCGCGCTTCCCGGCATCGGCGACTACACCGCTGCCGCCGTCGCCGCGATCGCGTTCAATCGCCAGGCAGCCGTGATGGACGGCAATGTCGAGCGGGTAATTTCCCGTCTCTACGCGATTTCGGCGCCGCTGCCGGGCGCCAAGCCGATGATGAAGCAGAAGGTAGCGCTGCTGACGCCCGCCGACCGGCCGGGCGATTTTGCTCAGGCGATGATGGATCTCGGCGCGACGATTTGCACGCCCAAACGCCCGGTCTGTTCGCTCTGTCCCTTCAACGGCGCTTGTCAGGCGCTGGCCGGGCATGATCCCGAACGTTTCCCGGTCAAGGCGGCCAAGAAGGAAAAGCCGGTGCGCCAGGGCGCGGCCTTCGTCGCCGTCAATGACGAGGGTGAGATCTTCCTGCGCCGTCGCATTGAAAGCGGGTTGCTCGGAGGGATGACCGAGGTTCCGACAACGGGATGGACGGCGCGGATCGACGGCGAGACCGGCATCGGGGCCGCCCCCTTCCCCGCCGATTGGCAGCCCGCGGGCATGGTGACACATGTCTTCACGCATTTCGAACTGAGATTGTCGATCTGGCGTGCCAAGTCGGTGTCGCAGAGTGACAACCATGACGGATGGTGGGCGCCGGTTACAAATCTTGAAGACCAGGCACTGCCAACAGTCATGAAAAAAGCGATCGCGCAGGCTATTCCCAATGCGTTCGCAAAAAGCCTTTAAATCAGATGCAGGAATTCATTTATGACGACGGAAATACGGCATATCGTTTTCGATATCGGCAAGGTTCTCATCCACTATGATCCAAACCTTCCCTACAGCCGGATCATTCCGGACGATGCCGAGCGCGAATGGTTTTTCGCCAATCTCTGCACTCATGAATGGAACCTCGAGCAGGATCGCGGCCGCACCTGGGCAGACGCCGAGGCCCTGCTGATCGCCGATCATCCCGAACGGGAAGAACAAATCCGCAGCTTCCGTAAATATTGGCATGAGATGGTTCCGCATGCCTATGACGACAGCGTTTCCATTCTGGAACAGTTGATCGCGGAAGGTCGCGACGTCACCATGCTGACCAATTTTGCCTCCGACACCTTTCGCGAGGCGCAGGAGCGCTATCCCTTCCTCAAGAAGCCGCGCGGCGTGACGGTTTCCGGCGATATAGGCCTGATCAAGCCGGATGTCGCGATCTATGATACCCACGCCAAGAGCTTCGGTCTCGACCCGGCCTCAACGATCTTCATCGATGATTCCTATCCGAACGTCGAAGGTGCGCGGGCTGCCGGCTGGCATGCAGTTCACTTCACCGGTGCCGAGAAGCTGCATAGCGATCTCGCCGCCCATGGCATAAAGGTTTGAGCCGATGATCTTTGACCCTGCAGAACGTATCGATCTGTTCCATGACGCAATCAATCGCCTCGACTATGAGGCGATCGAGAATTTCTTCGCAGAGGATGCCACCTATGTTTCGAACGGCGTCGGCAGCCTCGCCGGCCGCGCTGCGATCATGGAAGCCTTCCGCGGCTATTTCGATACTTATCCGGACCAGACCGCGTCCAATTCCCTGGTGGAGACGTTGACGCCGCTTTCGGGCCGTGCGGTCTGGTCGGTTCGCGCCACCAACAGCAAGACGGGCAAGCCGCTGATCCGCGAGGGCGAGGAAACGATCACCTTCGATGAGGACGGCCGCGTCGTGCGCGTCGATGTCACGGATTACCAGGACTTCTAAAATCTGAAGCTAAAGACGCGCAAGGCCTTGCCGGATAGATCGTCCGGCAAGGCCCTGCGCATTTCACCTTCTTCCCTGACTGGAGGTACACGGCGGAAGAAGGCGGATATGTTTGCCGGAGATGGCTGAGGCTACTCCACCTTCGCCAGGTCACTGCGGATGATGGCTCTGAGTTCGTCGATCGGACGCAGGGAACGGCCGTCGTCGAAATGCCAGAACATCCACCCGTTGCAGGCATCAAGGCCCTGGACCTTCGCGCCGAGGCGATGAATGGAACCGGCCTCACCGCCGGAAGCAACCGTGCCGTCGGCCCGCACGATGGCGCTATAGCGGCGCTTCGCATCGGTCAGCACCTGGCCGGGCTTGACGAGGCCGCTTTCGATGAGCGTATTGAAGGCAACCCGCACTTCCGCCTTCTTGCCGGTCATGACGGTCAGTTCCGCCTTGCCGAGCGGCTCGACGGCGGCGATACGGGCGCTGGCCGCATCGATATAATCCTGCTCGCGCTCGATGCCGACGAAGTGGCGGCCGAGGCGCTTGGCAACGGCGCCGGTCGTGCCCGATCCGAAGAAGGGATCGAGAATGATGTCGCCGGGCTTAGACGAGGCCATGATGACCCGGGCAAGCAGCGCTTCCGGCTTCTGTGTCGGATGAACCTTCTTGCCGTCGTCACCCTTCAGCCGCTCGTTGCCGCTGCAGATCGGAAACAGCCAGTCGGAGCGCATCTGCACGTCGTCGTTGGCGGCCTTCATTGCGTCGTAATTGAAGGTATAACCCTTCGCCTTGGCGTTCGGGCTTGCCCAGATCATCGTCTCATGCGCGTTCTGGAAGCGGCGGCCCTTGAAATTCGGCATCGGATTGGTCTTGCGCCAGACGATGTCGTTGAGGATCCAGAAGTTCAGATCCTGCAATGTCGCGCCGACGCGGAAGATATTGTGATAGGAGCCGATGACCCAGATCGTGCCCGTCGGCTTCAACACGCGGCGGCAGGCGAGCAGCCAGGCGCGGGTGAAGGCGTCATAAGCTTCGAAGGAGGCGAACTGGTCCCACTCGTCATCGACGGCGTCGACCAGCGACTGGTCCGGACGATGCAGCGTGCCGCCAAGCTGGAGATTGTACGGCGGGTCGGCGAAGATGACGTCGACGGATTGATTGGGCAGTGCCTCAAGAGCGGCCACGCAATCGCCCTTGATGATCGTGTCGATCCAGGACCCCGGAACGGCTGAAGTCCTGAGGTCGGCAAGCGGGAAAACTGACGCCATGTGATACTCGCTGTTACACTTACTCGGTGCTCTTAACTGAGTGTTATGGTTACCTAACTTGGTTACCAAAGGCTAAAGCGGCGTCATATTTTCTGCATTCCCGACGAAACCGCCGGGTATGCAGGCCTTGTCGAAAGGCGCTATCGCGTTGAAAGCCCTAAATAT
Source organism: Rhizobium aureum (assembly GCF_030182495.1). Lineage (NCBI taxonomy): Bacteria > Pseudomonadati > Pseudomonadota > Alphaproteobacteria > Hyphomicrobiales > Rhizobiaceae > Rhizobium > Rhizobium aureum. The sequence continues at coordinate 81,653 of NZ_JAQJCI010000011.1, forward strand.
CGTGGACTGCGTGACTGTCGTCGGGTGCTTCTGCTCGTTCCGTCATACCGTAATCGCGAAGCACCTGCGCGACACGCAAGCGATAATCGGCAAAGACCGTCTTGCGCCCCGCTTTCTGGGCGGCGCGATGGGCCTCGCGGTTTCGCCATTCACGAACGGCCGCCTCGTCGCGCCAGAAGGACAGCGACAGGATCTTACCCGGTTGAGTGAGGCTTTCGAAGCGCTCGATGGAGACGAAGCCTTCGATGGTTTCGAGTTCGGAGCGCAGCCTTGCCGCGATGTCGAGGTAGTGCTGACGTTCGTCGGGATGGGGAACGACTTCGAAAATAACTGCGATCATGGCGATATCCTCGGAGCATGCGGCAGCGAGACATTCTTCACGAAAATGCGGTCTTCCTGCAAGATGAAGCGCTCGCGTCGGGCAAAATCGAAATTTGCCTGCGCCAGCGGATCGGTGGCGAGGCTCTTGCGATAGGCCTCGTAGGCGGCGAGATTTTCGATGTTGTAGATGCCGTAGGCGGTCGTCAGTGACCCCTCATGCGGGGCGAAATAGCCGATCAGGTCCGCGCCGTTGCGCGGGATGACCTGGCCCCAGGCTTTGCCATACTCTGCGAAGGCGTCCTGCTTGAACGGATCGATCTGATAGCGGATGAAACAAGTGATCATTGGCTTTCTCCTTTGCTGATGGCACTGTTCTCGCACATTGCAGGACGGAGATGGTTCGGTTACGATCGAAGTATGAAGGAAGGTCCAGACATAGCACAGATCGGCTCGCTGATCGGCGATCCCGCGCGAGCGAATATACTGACGGCGCTGATGGGCGGCCGGGCGTTGACGGCAACGGAACTGGCGGCGGCTGCCGGCGTGACGTTGCAGACCGCCAGCGCCCATCTTTCCAAGCTCGAAGCGGGCGGCCTGCTGGCACAGCGCAAGCAGGGCCGTCATCGCTATTTCACGCTAGCGGATGATCGGGTCGGCAAGCTGCTCGAGGGCATCATGGGTTTTGCAGCCAGCCGCGGCCATTTGCGCCATCGTCCCGGCCCGAAGGAGCCGGCGCTGCGCAAGGCGCGCATCTGCTACGACCATCTGGCCGGCGACTACGGCGTACGCATGCTCGACAGCCTGATCGAGGCAGGGTCGATCTTCGCCGTGGGCGAAGGTCTGAGCCTGACAGCCATCGGCGAGAAGCATTTGGGATCGATCGGCATCGACGTTTCCGGATTGCGCTCAAGCCGCCGCCCGCTTTGCCGATCCTGCCTGGACTGGAGCGAGCGGCGCGCGCATCTCGCCGGCAGCCTTGGGAAGGCGCTGCTTTCGAATTTCCTGGACAAGGGATGGGCGCGGCGCACCGAAAACAGCCGCTCGATCTTCTTCACGCCCGAGGGCGAGCGCCGCTTTCTGGCGCTCTTTCCACTTGAGTTGAGCGATGGCGCCCGGCAGCCAGAGGCCTCGCAGCCAGGGCTGACTAACACGCCTTAGGCTGCCTTGATCAGGACACCGCTGAAATTGCTTGCAGCAATGCGGCTGCAGAGCTCACCCCATTCACAGCCGATGCAGGCATGGCGGATTTCACCGCTGGCGAAATTGCGACGGAGCTTAGAAAGCAGGACGGCATCAGGCACCAGCACCGCGCCTATACCGATCTCTTCGCCTAACAAGGCCGCGACATCGGCAAGGGCAGCCGTATCCCGCTCGACGACGGAAGCCTTGAAGCAGTGCGGCTCCTCCCCGTTCAGGAGCGGAGCGCAGATGTCATCGGGGCCGGAGACGAGTTTGATCTCCTCCCCTTCCGACAGCCGCTCGGCGATGCGGCGATAATTGTCGGTGAAGGCCGAGGTATAGCCTTCACCGACGAAGGTCAGCATGCAGAGCAGATGGTGGGCGCGAAGCCTGACGGTCAATTCAGACGCGCCTTGCCGCTATAGACCTGGATGGTCTTCAGCACCGTCGCTGCAAGCGCGGACTTGAGAACGGCGCCGAGGACAAAGGGCGCGACGCCAAGCAGCCAGCCTTTTTCCGCACCGATCAGCGTTGCAAGCCATGCGCCGCCGATCGCGAGGCAGAGAATGTTGGCCGAGAGATGCGCAAGGAAGCTACGCACGACGCGATTGCCGCTCCAACCTCGCTCGGCAAGCCAGCCGACGAGGGCGGCAATGATCGGGAAGGATGCGAGATAACCCGCCGTCGGACCCATGAAGGACGCAATGCCGCCTGCCCCGCCGGCGAGCACCGGAAAGCCGATCGCAGCTTCGCCCAGCCACGCGAGAACGGTGACCGCACCAAGACGCCAGCCATAAAGCGCACCGATCATGGTAATCGCGAATGTCTGCATGGTGATCGGCACCGGCACCATCGGCACTGCGATTTGCGATGCCAAAGCCAGGATCAACGTTCCGGCGAGAACGAACACAGCCTTGGTAACAAGCGAACGCTGACCAAGGCGAAGCGGATCGAAAGCGACTTCATCTTGATGCTGCAACAGGGACATAGGCTCTCCTTTCAAAATTATAGATAATTTTTAGTCTCATCTATTTTATGAGAGAGATCGCGAAATCAGGCAAGTGGCAGCGACACCAAATTCCGGTAAAGCTCGGGAGTGCGTTGAAAAATAAGGCGAATAAAAATCAGAAAGCACAGGGGACCACAGCCGGGCGTCGAACGAAATGCAGCGATGCCAGGATGGCGGACATTCTCTGTGAGAGTCGTCGTCCAAGAAGCTTCGACCCTCCGCCTTAAAATTATCTATAATTTTCAGCCAACGATTGCGAAAGCTTCGCGCGTCGATCCGGAAGGCGTGCGGACCGGCGCGCGGCCGATCCACTGCACATGCTTCTGGAGGATTGCGGCAGCCTCGTCGGCCCGCCCCTGGCGAAGCACGGCTAGAATGGCGCGATGGTCGTGATCGGTGCGTTTTTCCCAGCCGGATTGCCAGGCTGAGAAGAGAAAGCGAGCGCTGGCGGCATGCAGGTCATCGATGGCAGCCAGCAGGCGCGCCATGCCGCAGGGTGCCAGGATCAGCCGGTGGAAGCGGCGATTGGCCTCCTCCCAGGCGTGGACATCGCCGGCGGCATCGCCGTCACGCGTCGCCTGCTCGGCCTCGTCCAAAATGGCAGGCGTCAGATGCGGGGCCGCATGCCTGAGTGCAAGGCCTTCAAGGGCCGCCCGCATCTCCGCGACCTCGCGGACTTCCTTGAGATCGAAGGAGGCGACGCGCACGCCGCGACGCGGAAGGCTGATCGCCAGTCCTTGCGCCTCGAGCCGCCGGAACGCTTCGCGCACGGGCACATGACTGGTGCCGAACTCCTCGGCGATGTGATCCTGCCGCAGGCGGGCATCGGGCGCGATCTCACCGCGGATGATGCGGTCGGCAAGCACCCGGCTGATGCGGCTGGCAATGGTGTCGTCGCGCTCCTTGGCCATGGCCGATCCTTAAAGGCGGGTCAATCCGATGTCGAGGGCCGATGTCGAGTGCCGATGTCGAGCGACAAGAAATCGTCATCACCTCTTTTGCGCATTTCGACCCTTTCGCTCACTGCAGCGCAGCCATGCCCGCCAATTGGTTGAGCTTTGCGGGCAGATCGTGTAAAGCCCGACCGTCATTTTCCAGAGCATGCTCCGAACCATCGACGGCCTTCCCTGAAGCATGCCGAATCCAGCCCATATCAAAGGCAGTACCTCTCATGAGCAACGGCTTCGACCTCATCATCTTCGACTGCGACGGCGTTCTGGTCGATTCGGAAATCATCGCGGCACAAGTCGAATCCAAACTGCTGACCGATGCGGGCTATCCGATCAGCACCGAGGAAATGGGCGAGCGCTTCGCCGGCATGACCTGGCGCAACATCCTGTTCGAAGTCGAGCGCGAGGCCAGCATCCCCCTCTCCGCTTCGCTGCTCGACAAATCGGAAAAGCTGCTCGACCTGGCGCTTGCCAGCGACGTTCAGCCTATCCCTGGCGTTCCGCTGGCGCTGTCGCGCCTGCCGATGCCGCGCTGCATCTGCTCGAATTCCAGCTCCGAACGGCTTGAGATGATGCTGACGAAGGTCGGCTACTTCAAGCTGTTTGCTCCTAATATCTTTTCCGCCAAGGATCTCGGCGCCGACCGCGTCAAGCCCAAGCCGGACATCTTCCTGCATGGCGCCAAGCAGATGAATGTCAGCCCGGCCAATACGATCGTCGTCGAGGATTCGGTTCACGGCGTTCAGGCGGCGCGTGCCGCCGGCATGCGCGTCATCGGCTTCACCGGCGCATCGCACACCTATCCGTCTCACGCCGATCGGCTGACCGACGCCGGCGCCGAAACCGTCGTCAGCCGCATGGCCGACTTGCCGGGCGTCGTCATGGCGCTCGCCGAATGGGACGGCGTGCTCTGAGGCAATAGGCAATAAATGTTGCGGCTATAGTGCCGGCGGCAGCAAGGACAAGGTGATCTTTTCCTACTGCCTACTGCCTACTGCCTACTGCCTACTGCCTACTGCCTACTGCCTACCGCTTGACTCCAACCTTAGTGACGCTTCTTGCGCGCTGGCTTCTCGCCCTTTGCCGGCTTCTGCGGGCCTTGATCGAAACCGATCTGGACGATGGTGAAGCCGCCGGAACCGCCGGCAACCTGGATATCGTCGTCGGTGAAGAGGAACTGCGCCGTGGTTTCGCCCGGCGGAATCTCCGCAGTATACATGATGGTCTTGCTATAGAGCGCATTGTCATTGTCCATGACGGCGACATGGATCGGCAAGGTGACCTTGCCGGAGCTGCCCATCGGCCCGGCAACCAGGCGCCCTTGCGCGACGACATGAATGCCGAGGCTGGCGCCGTCGCTGGTGCACTGGCGGGTCGCCTGCGCCAGCGAAGCCTGATAGACTAGCTGGTTCGGATCGTCCTTGGCGCCCTTGGCGTAGGTGCGATAGACCGAATCCTCGTCGCGGATGACGGCCTGCGGGCATTTGCCGGCAACATAGGTCTGACCACCGGTCGGAGCCGCCGTCGCGGCACTCGCTTGCGGTGCCACCGTGACGTCCGTTGCCGGCTGTTTTTCACTATTGCCGCCAATACCGAGAGTGCTGCAACCCGTCAGCAATGTCAGAAGCGAAGCGGAGAAAAGACGACGCGAAACCTTGCCAAACACTATTATTCCACCCTCTCCATATATTTCACATTATCGGCCTGCAGCCTGTCAAACGGGCCTTTTATGACACTTGGCGATGGTCTATACCAGCGACGCAGCGAAAAATCGATTGGGTAGACACCGTTTTGGCTCACTTTTCGAGATCGACACATTGCCATAGACAGCCGCCGCATGGCGCCGTTCTCACGCGCCTTGCGCAAACGCGAAAACCACGCGGCTGATCCGACGCAAAAAGACAGGCCGCCGTCGCTTCGTTCCATTACCCTCTCAATCGATCACTCAGGCAATTTTGCGACCAAAGGAATTCTAAGACCGTGGATTACATCTCAACGCGGGGAGAAGCCCCTGCCCTTGGCTTCTGTGACGCTCTTCTGGCCGGCCTTGCCCGTGACGGCGGGCTTTACGTTCCCCGTGAGTGGCCTGTCCTGACGAAGAAGGAAATCCGCGCCTTTCGCGGCAAGAGCTATCAGGAGGTCGCTTTCGCGGTCCTCTCGCCCTTCACCAACGGCGAGATCCCCGCCGACGTCTTTCGCGGCATGATCGACGATGCCTACGCCACTTTCCGGCATCCCGCGGTGGCGCCGCTCGTCCAGACCGGGCCAAACAGCTTCGTCATGGAACTCTTCCACGGCACCACACTCGCCTTCAAGGATGTCGCCATGCAGCTGCTGGCGCGGCTGATGGATTACGCGCTGGAGAAGCGGGGCCAGCGGGCGACCATCGTCGGCGCCACCTCGGGCGATACCGGTGGTGCGGCGATCGACGCCTTTGCCGGGCGCGAGCGTACCGACATCTTCATCCTCTTTCCGCATGGGAAGGTCTCGCCGGTGCAGCAGCGGCAGATGACCACCTCGACGGCGGCGAATGTGCATGCATTGGCGATCAAGGGCAATTTCGACGATTGCCAGAACCTCGTCAAAGCCATGTTCAACGACGCCGCCTTCCGCGACAAGGTCAAGCTTTCCGGCGTCAATTCCATCAACTGGGCGCGAATCATGGCGCAGGTGGTCTATTATTTCACCACCGCGGTCGCTCTTGGCGGCCCGGACAGGAAGATTTCCTTCACCGTGCCGACAGGCAATTTCGGCGATATTTTCGCCGGCTATGTCGCTAAGCGCATGGGCCTTCCAATCGAGCGCCTGGTCATCGCCACCAACGAGAACGATATCCTGGCACGCACGCTGAAGACAGGCCGCTACGAGATGCGTTCCGTCAAGGCAACCACCTCTCCGTCGATGGATATCCAGATTTCCTCCAACTTCGAACGGCTGCTGTTCGAAGCCAACGGCCGCGATGCATCCAAGGTGCGCGCCGCCATGGAGAGCCTGAAGCAGTCGAACGGCTTTTCGATCAGCGAAGAGGTCCTGAAGTTCATCAAGAAGGACTTCCGCGCCGGTCGCGCCAGCGAGAAGCAGGTGGCCGAAACGATCCGCAAAACCCTTGCCGACACGGGCTATCTGCTCGATCCGCATACGGCGATCGGAGCCTTCGTCGCCGCGAAGAACGAGCGTCCCAGCAGCCCGATGGTAACGCTCGCCACCGCGCATCCTGCAAAATTCCCCGCCGCAGTAAAATCCGCATCCGGTATTGACCCGGCGCTTCCGACGTGGCTTGCTGGTCTGATGACCAGGGAGGAGCGTTTCGACATTCTCGATCCGGAACTTAAAGCCGTTGAAGGCTTTATCGGCAAGCACGCCCGGGCCGGGGAGTAACAGACGCGGAAAGACAAGCGATGACAGTGGAGTGCACCCGGCTTGCGTCCGGGCTGACAGTAGCAACCCAATCGATGCCACACCTTGAAAGCGTGGCACTCGGCGTTTGGATCAAATCGGGCTCGCGTAACGAGACGGAAGCAGAACACGGTATCGCGCATCTGCTCGAGCACATGGCGTTCAAGGGCACGGGACGGCGCTCCGCCCGGCAGATCGCCGAGGAAATCGAGAATGTCGGTGGCGAAGTCAACGCTGCCACTTCGACCGAAACCACATCCTATTATGCCCGCGTTTTAAAGGATCACGTGCCGCTGGCCGTCGATATCCTTGCCGATATCCTGACGGAGTCCGCCTTCGACGAGGAAGAGCTGGCGCGCGAAAAGCAAGTCATCCTGCAGGAAATCAATGCGGCGAACGACACGCCCGACGATGTCGTCTTCGACAAGTTTTCCGAAGTCGCCTATCGCGGCCAGACACTCGGGCGCGCCATTCTCGGCACGCCGGAGACGGTCGTCTCCTTCTCGCCGGAACAGATCCGCCATTACCTCGGCCGCAACTATACGACCGATCGCATGTTCGTCGTGGCGGCCGGCGCTGTGGATCATGAAAGCTTCGTACGTCAGGTCGAGGAACGCTTCTCCAGCCTGCCGACGAAACCGTCCGCTCCGCCCGTTATCGAGCCTGCCCGCTATATCGGCGGCAATATCCGGGAAACGCGTGACCTGATGGATGCGCAGATCCTGCTCGGCTTCGAGGGACGCGCCTATCACACCCGCGATTTCTATTGTTCGCAAATCCTCGCCAACATCCTCGGCGGCGGCATGTCCTCGCGCCTGTTCCAGGAAGTGCGCGAATTCCGCGGCCTCTGTTATTCGGTCTATGCCTTTCATTGGGGCTTCTCCGACACGGGCATCTTCGGCATCCATGCCGCGACCGGCGGCGAGAACCTGCCGGAACTGCTGCCCGTCATCATCGACGAGCTGCACAAGTCGTCTCATGATATCCAGCAGCAGGAAATCGAGCGCGCCCGCGCCCAGATCCGGGCTCAGCTGCTGATGGGCCAGGAAAGCCCGGCCGCCCGCGCCGGTCAGGTCGCCCGGCAGATGATGCTTTACGGCCGCCCCATCCCGAACCAGGAGATGCTGGAACGCCTGGAAGGCATCACCATCGATCGTTTGACGGATCTTGCCGGCCGTCTGTTCTTCGATACAGTACCGACGCTTTCGGCGATCGGGCCGCTGGAGCAGCTCGCGCCGATGGAAGACATCGTCACGTCACTGTCGTCACCGGCCCCTGCTTCCAAAAGCGCAAGCGGCTAAGGGCATGCCGCGAGCCTATGGGTTCAATTCTCGGGGGAGTGCTTGGCGGCATGCAAAAATCTGTCTTTCGGTTTCTCTCACGTCATTCGGACGCGGTTGAACTCGAAAACGATACATATTTGCTGCGCCTGCCGCGCTACTCCGATTTCAACCAATGGCATAGGCTCCGGGCGGAGAGCCGCCGCTTCCTGGAACCCTGGGAGCCGACCTGGCGGCATGACGAGCTGACGGAGGGCGCCTATCGGGCCCGCATCATCCGCGGCAAGCAGGAATATAGTTCCGGCCAGGCGATACCGCTGTTCATCTTCCTGCGGGAAAACATGACCCTGGTTGGCGGGATTACGATCGGCTATATTCGCCGCGGTGCCGCGCAGAGCTGCATGATCGGATATTGGATGGGCGAGCGTTATTCCGGTCAGGGCCATATGTTCGCCGCACTTCAATTGGTTATACCCTATATCTTTTCCGGACTTGAGTTGCACCGAATTGAAGCAGCCTGTATTCCGGACAATGAGCGTAGCATGCGGCTTTTGCAAAAAGCCGGTTTCCAGCGGGAAGGTCATTTGCGCGGTTATCTTAAAATCAACGGTCAGTGGCGCGACCATGTGATGTTTTCAAGGTTGGCATCCGACGCCAACCCGAACCGAAACCTCGACAAGCGATGATCGCCGGATTCACGCAGACGGGAACGATGGCCCGGCGGCTATGTGCTGTTATCGCGACGCTTGCGGCCACCGTGATGCTGTTGATCGCCGGAATGGCGCATGCGGCAGAGCCCGTAAAAATTTCGCGCGACGATACCGCTCTCGATCTGACGGCGACGACGGAGATCTACAGAAATCAAGGTGAAGCCTTCCAGGTTTCGACGGCGGCCGGCGCCGATGGCATCCGGCGCCGCATCGAGGTCCGCTCCTCCTCGCCGAACCACCAGGGCGACTGGGCGGTCTTCGCGCTCGCCAATGTCTCCGAAGAGCAGTTGGAGCGCGTCATCGTTGCTCCGCATTTCCGCCTGGTGAATTCGAAGGTCTTCTGGCCCGATCTCGGCTCGCAGCGCATCGTCGCGATCACGCCGAGCGAAGGTTTCGCGCTCGACCGACAGCCGAGCGACGAGGCCGATGTCTTCCGCATCACGCTGAACCCTGGTGCCGTCGTCACCTTCGTTGCCGAGCTTTCGTCGCCGAACCTGCCGCAGCTCTATCTCTGGGAACCGAACGCCTACAAGGATACAGTCAACGCCTTCACGCTCTATCGCGGCATCGTGCTCGGCATTGCCGGCCTGCTGGCGGTGTTCCTGACCATCCTTTTCGTGGTCAAGGGCACGTCGATGCTGCCGGCGACGGCGGCTCTCGCCTGGGCCGTGCTCGGCTATATCTGCGTGGATTTCGGCTTCCTCGGCAAGCTCATCACCATAACCTCCGGCGACCAGCGAATATGGCGCGCCTGTGCGGAGGTGGCGCTTGCATCGAGCCTGGTGATCTTCCTGTTCACCTATCTCAATCTCAATCGCTGGCATGCCCATCTCGGCTACGTGACGCTCGCCTGGGTTCTCGGCCTCGCCCTGCTCTTCGGCGTGGCGATCTACGATCCATCGATCGCGGCCGGCATTGCACGGCTGTCGCTGGCGCTGACCGCAACGGCGGGTCTGCTGCTCATCATCTATCTCGGCTTCAGCCGCTATGATCGTGCCATCCTGCTCGTGCCCGCCTGGGCGCTGATCCTCGTCTGGCTGTTCGGAGCCTGGATGACGGTCATGGGCAAGCTCGACAACGACATCATCCAGCCTGCGCTCGGCGGCGGCCTCGTCCTCATCGTTCTGCTGATCGGCTTCACAGTCATGCAGCACGCCTTTGCCGGCGGCGCCTTCCAGCAGGGCCTGTTCTCGGATCTGGAACGGCAATCCCTGGCGCTGACGGGCTCCGGCGATACAGTATGGGACTGGGACGTCGCCCGTGACCGCGTCGTGACGACGCCCGATATCTCGATGAAGCTCGGCCTTTCGCCCGGCACCATGCATGGCGCGGCGCGCAACTGGCTGCCGCGGCTGCATCCCGACGATCGCGATCGGTTCCGCGCCACACTCGACGTGCTTCTGGAACATCGGCGCGGCCGGCTGAACCATGAATTCCGAATTCGTGCCGAAGACGGGCATTTCCACTGGCTGTCAATCCGCGCCCGGCCTGTGCTGGGGTCGAACGGCGAGATCATCCGCTGCGTCGGCACGATCGTCGACATTACCGAACAGAAGAATTCAGTCGAACGGCTGCTGCACGATGCCGTCCACGATAATCTCACCGGATTGCCGAACCGCCAGGTCTTTCTCGACCGCCTGCAGGCCGTTCTGACGCTGGCTTCCGATGGAAATCAATTGCGGCCGACGGTCATGGTCATCGACATCGATCGCTACAAGCTCGTCAACGATACGCTGGGCTTTGCCGCAGGCGACAATATCCTGATCGCGCTGACCCGTCGCCTTCGCCGCCTGATGAAGCCGCAGGATACGCTGGCGCGTCTTTCCGGTGACCAGTTCGGCCTCATCCTCGTTTCCGAACGCGATCCAGCCAAGGTCGCCGACTTTGCCGACGCGATCAGCAAGGCGATCATGGTGCCGATCAATTTCGCCAATCGTGAAATCATCCTGACGGCATCGGTCGGGCTGACGTCGTGGGTCGACCAGCAGGAAAATGCGGCCGGCATGCTGAGCGATGCGGAACTCGCCATGTATCGCGCCAAGCGCGCCGGCGGCAATCGCGTCGAGCCTTTCCAGCCGGCTTTCCGCAGCTTCGGCACCGACCGGCTGCAGCTCGAAACCGATCTGCGCCGCGCCGTCGAGCGCAAGGAACTTTCGCTGGTCTATCAGCCGATCGTCCGCCTGGAAGATGCCGAGGTCGCAGGCTTCGAGGCGCTGATGCGCTGGGAGCATCCCAAGCGCGGCAATATTCCGCCAACGGAATTCATTCCGATCGCGGAGGCTTCCGACATCATCGGCCCGCTCGGCATGTTCGCGCTCGAACAGGCGACCAACGACCTGAAGGCATGGCAGCGACAGACCGGCGACCTGCCGCTGTTCGTCTCCATCAACCTTTCCAGCGTGCAGCTGCTCAACAACGAGCTTTACGACGATATCCGTGCCCTGCTTGCCAAAACCCATTGCGACCCAAACCGTATCAAGCTGGAGCTGACGGAATCGCAGGTGATGGAGAATCCGGAACAGGCGCGGCTCGTGCTCGACAAGCTGCGCGACGCAGGCATCGGTCTGGCGCTCGACGATTTCGGCACGGGCTATTCGTCGCTCGCCTATCTCACCCGCTTCCCCTTCGACACGATCAAGCTCGACAAGGCGATGGTCCGCGACGACAGCGACAAGAAGGCTGTTCTTCTGCGTTCGGTTATTTCCATGGCGCGCGAACTCAACATGCGCGTGGTCGCCGAAGGCATCGAATCCGAAGAGGATGCGCTGGAACTGGCCAAGATCGGCTGCACCTACGGCCAGAGCTTCATCTTCGGCCCGCCGATGGGATCGGATTCGGTGCTCCGTCTGTTGAAGGAACGGTTTCCGCTGACGAAACGCGCCTAGTCCCTCCCCCTACTCGGCGCCGATGGATCGCAGCGCCGCTCAGGCACTGGCGATCAGTTCCCTTACATAGTCGAGCTTCGCAACCACCGGCGGCGAGAGGATGAAGGGATAGGAATCCGGCTGTCCCATGCTGCGCTGGATGGAATTGATCGCCACGCTCAACGGGATCCAGGCATTGACGAGCTGTTCGGCGCTTTCAGCCTCATAGGGATTGAAATCCACCTCCGCGGCCATGTCGTGATAGCGATAGGGGTCGATCGCCAGTCCGAAGGAACGCGCCGTTTCCAGCGTATCGACGATATGCAGATAATGGGCGAAGCACTCGGCAAAATCCTCCCACGGATGCGCACTAGCATAGGCGCTGATGAAACTCTCCTGCCAGTTCGCGGGAGGGCCATTGTCGTAATGGGCCTGAAGCGCCGCACCATAATCGGCGCGCTCATCGCCGAAGACAGCGCGGAAGCCGTCGAACCGTCCGCGGTCGCGAACAAGCTTGTTCCAGATGAAATGACCCGTCTCGTGGCGGAAGTGACCGAGCAAGGTGCGATAGGGCTCGTTCATGGAGGCGCGCGTCTGCTCTCGCGTGACATCATCCGCCTCGGCGGCGCGAATGGCGATCAACCCTTCCTCGTGGCCAGTCATGGCCGGGACGACGGTACCGCCCTGCACTTCATCCTCGAGGAAATCGAAAACCAGGCCACCATCCGGATCCTGCTGCCGATCGGGATGCGGCAAATTCCAGCGGAGCAAGGAATAGAACAGATGCCTCTGCGCCTGACCGATACGCCGCCAGCGATCTATACCCTGCTGCGTATCGGTATTCGGTACCAGCCGATTATGACGGCAAGCGACGCAAAAGGGCTGCGGATCGCCAGTATCGACGAGCCAGTTGCAGATGTCGAGCTCGGCATTGGCGCAGAAGCGCACAGGCCTCTCAGGCTCGGAAACAGGATGCCATGTCACATCGTCGACGGCGTCGAGTGCATAGATCGCCAGGCGATCGGGAACGAAGCCGAGCTGATGGCCGCAGCGGACGCACTGCCTATTGTCGAAATGGACGGGCTGGCCGCAATGGTCGCAGGTGAAAAGCCGCATGCTCCCCTCGGAAATGCAAGATTGGCGAGAACAAAGAGCCTGCCACGTTTCCGTAACAGGCTCTTCCTCCCAACATCGCTGCTACGACGTCAATTCAGACGGAACAGCGAGCACGGATTGGAATATACAACAGCCGGTCACATCCGGTCGACCGCGCCTTTGACCTTGTCCTTGGCCTTGCCAACGGCGGTCTGCATCTTGCCCTTGGCTTCCTGCGTAGCGCCCTTGGCGCGCATGTCCTTGTTGTTGGTCGCCTTGCCGGTCATCTGCTTGGCCTTGCCGGCGATTTCGTTCACCTTACCGGATACCTTGTCGGTCGTGCTGCTCATGTCTGACGCCTCCCTGGCTGGCACGGCGGAATTGCCGTTGCGCTGCCGGGGAAACGTCACATCGGCTATTTCGTTCCGAAACAACGCAAATCAGCTCAACTGTGGCCAGCGTGCGGCGACAGCATTGCGGCGTTGATGCCCATGAGGGCCAAGGCCCGATCATATTTGTTATCGAGGCTGCGGTCGAAGATCAGTTCTTCGTTCGCCGGGCAGTTCAGCCAGCCATTATTGCCGATCTCCGCCTCGAGCTGACCGGCACCCCAGCCGGCATAACCGAGCAGCATCGTCGCACGTTTCGGACCGCTTCCCTTGGAAATAGCCCGGACGATATCGAGCGTCGCCGTCAGGCTTATATCGTCACTGACCGGAATGCTGCTGTCGCTGATGTAATCGTCGGAATGCAAGACGAAGCCGCGCCCGCTTTCAACCGGACCGCCGGTCTGGATGGGAAAATCCCGTGCGCCTTGCGGAAGCACGATGGCATCGTCGTCCTTGATCATTTCGAGATGCAAGAGGACATCGGTGAATGTCAGCTTCTGGGCCCGATTGATGACGAAACCCATGGCACCTGCGTCGGAATGGGCACAGATATAAACCACCGTCCGGTGAAAGTTCCGATCCTCCATGCCCGGCATGGCGATCAGGAACTGACCGTCGAGAAAACCTCTTTCGCGTCTATTCTTCAGCGTCGATAGGGACATCGTGCCTCCTGACCGCAGTCTCCAACTGCACCGCCTTTAATCAAGATGGGGCAATGTCATAAATCAATCAACTGAAAATGATCATTTCCCTCTTCCGTCATGCTGGCCCCCGGCAATTCGATCCGTTAAATCCTTGTTTCATGATTGGAATAAGCACTCCGATACGCCTCTCGGCATTGTTCGCCGCCTCTCTATTCACCGCCGCAACGGCCCATGCCGCCATGAGCGAATGGATGGACAATCAAGGTGGACGCATGCGCCTGATAGCGCTTGCGCCTGGCGCGGAAGGACATATCCGCGCCGCCCTGCAGATCGAACCGGCGCCCGGCTGGATCACCTATTGGCGCGAACCGGGCCAGGGCGGAATTCCGCCTCAGGTGACGCCGGCACCCGATAGCGGCGTGACGCTGGAAAAGGCCGGCTATCCTGTGCCGAAGCAGATCACGGTCGGCAATATCAAGGAGATCGGCTATGATGCGCCGGTGATCTTGCCGCTCGATTTTCGCGTGACCGGCAAGACGCCGGCGGAACTCAAGCTGACCGCTTTCGTAGGCCTGTGCAAGGAGATCTGCATCCCCTTCCAAGCTGATTATTCGTTGCCGCTGCCGGCCGGCGAGCAGCCGACGACACATGAACTCGCCCTGCTGGATGCTGCCAGAGCACTGCTGCCGGAAGCCCCTTCATCCCATTTCGCTGTTCAGAGCCACAAAATCTCCGCCGATGCCAAGACGCTTTCGCTGCAGCTGGCATTGCCGGAGGCAACCGGCGATGCGCCAACGATCTATGTGACGGGACCATCGGGCTATGTGTTCTTCCAGCAAATGAACGCAAAACGGGATGGGAGCACCTTCTCGACCGATATTGAGATCGGCAAGCTGCCGAAGAATTATGATCCGAAAGGCAAGAGCTGGGGCATTCTGATCGTCGACGGCGATCGGGCGATGGAAACCAGCCTTGTGCTTGAATAGGCCGGACCTGGAGTATTTGTATCTATGCATCCGGGCGGAAAACCGCTGCGCACTTTTCCTGGAATTGCTCTATAGTTTCCTGCACCCGCTTCAAACCATCGGCGGCGCAGCAGCGCCCCGAATTCACGACCCGAGGAGAGAACCATGTCTATCGCCATCGGCGACACGCTGCCTGCCGCCACCTTCAAGGAAAAGACCGCCGACGGCCCGGTCGAGATCACCACCGAGCAGCTGTTTGCCGGCAAGCGCGTCGTGCTCTTTGCCGTTCCCGGCGCGTTTACGCCCACCTGCTCGCTCAATCATCTGCCGGGCTTTCTCGAGAACCGCGACGCGATTCTCGCCAAGGGCGTCGATGACATCGCCGTGGTCGCCATCAATGACTGGCATGTCATGGGCGCCTGGGCACAATCATCGGGCGGCCTGGGCAAGATTCATTTCCTTGCCGATTGGGACGGTTCCTTCACCAAGGCGCTCGGCCTCGATGTCGACCTCTCCGCCGGCGGCCTCGGCATCCGCTCGAAGCGTTATTCCATGCTGGTGGAAGACGGCGTAGTGAAGACACTGAACATCGAGGAAAGTCCCGGCCAGGCAACGGTTTCGGGTGCGGCTGCGATGATCGAGCAGCTTTAAGATCATTCAGATGGAAAATGCAGAGCGCCTCAGAGGCGCTCTTTCTTTATTTGTCCTCGTGGAAATGGGCATCGAAATCGCGATGTCCTTCGAGCACATTCACAACCTCGAAAACATCATCGATATAGCGGAAGAAGATCACATATCCGCGAAATGCAAAGCTACGCATGTCGTTTCTCAACTCCGGCCGCAGGCGGCCCATGTGACCTGGCAAAGCGGCGAGATTTGCGCACTTGCGGCGTAATTGCCCAGTAAATTCCAAAGCGACTTTTGGGCTGCCGCTTTGACGCGTTATAAATACAAGAATATCCAGGATGTTATCCTGGGCTGTGGCTGTATAACGAAGCCGAGGCACTCAACGGCTTTCTTTTGGCAGTTCGGCCGCCTTGGCTTCCAAAGCGGCGCCAAGCTCCTCGTCAGATACATCGCCTCCGCGATCGATCGATGCCTCCAGAGTACGCCGTAGCGCTGCTATTTTCGCCTCCCGCTCCTCTACGAGCCGGAGACCTTCGCGCACAACTTCACTGGCGGAGCTGTAACGCCCCTCTTCCACTGTTTTCTCAACGAATTTTTCCCAGCGTTCACCGATAGAAACATTCATAAGCATCTCTCCCGTAACGTCAGGCCAGTGAATGACAGATAATGCTCTATCTATAGCATTATTGACGCAGGCCGCCAATTACCGGTGCTCGGCCACTGCCAATCTACTCTCCGCCTCTTTTTCGCCGTATTTCATCGGCTACAACATGTAATGTTATTACATAATTGAAAGCGCCGGAATGCCTTTTGACCGTGATCCTTTCGCAGCGTCCCTCATGGGGCGCTCGGCCTTGATGCGCCTTGCCTATGTGGCGATCGGCATTGCGGTGCTCTGGGCCGCCATCGGTTGGGCGGTGGCGCTGGCATGAACGATCTGATCCGCCTCAGCAATCTCACCGTCACCTATGAGCGCCATCCGGCCGTCCACCACATCTCGGGCGGCTTTGCCGCCGGCAGCCTGACGGCGATTGCCGGGCCGAACGGGGCCGGCAAGTCGACGCTGCTGAAAGCGATCGTCGGCGAATTGCGGCCGGCGGAAGGCTCGGTCGATCGCGGCCCGCTGACGCGCAACGACTTCGGCTATCTGCCGCAAGCGGCCGATATGAACCGCCTCTTCCCGATCTCGGTCGCCGATACTGTCATGCTCGGCGCCTGGAAGAATGCCGGTGCTTTCGGCCGATTTTCACGCAAAGATGCCGAACGGGCGCGCGATGCGCTCGGCATCGTCGGTCTGTCAGGCTTCGAAAGCCGACATATCGGCTCGCTTTCAGCCGGGCAGTTCCAGCGGGTACTGTTTGCGCGGCTGCTGCTGCAGGATGCCCGTGTCATTCTCCTGGATGAACCTTTCACCGCGATCGACCAGCGCACGACACGCGATCTTCTCGACCTCGTGCTGAGATGGAACCGGGAGGGACGCACGGTCATCGCTGTGCTGCACGATTTCGAGCAGGTGCAAAGCTATTTCCCCGAAACGCTGCTGATCGCCCGCGAACTCGTAGGATGGGGCAGGACGGAAGATGTCATGAGCCCAACGAACCTCATCAAGGCGCGCGCCATGGCCGAAAGCTGGGACGAGGAGGCCGAAGCATGCCTGCCGGAAGAGGAGCATGACAGTGGCGAACTCGCGAAGCGGGAGCCGGCCGAATGACCGTCTACGACATCTTCCTCGCGCCCTTCGCGGATTACGGCTTCATGCGGCGCGCGCTGATTGCCTGCGTCTGCCTCGGCCTCGGCTCCGGGCCTATCGGCGTTTTCCTGATGCTCAGGCGCATGAGCCTGATGGGCGATGCGATGAGCCACGCCGTCCTGCCTGGTGCTGCTATCGGCTATCTCATTGCCGGCTCGCTGTCGCTGACGGCCATGGGGCTTGGCGGGCTCGTGGCCGGCCTTTCGGTGGCGCTGCTCTCCGGCCTCGTCAGCCGCACGACCGTGCTGCAGGAGGATGCGAGTTTTGCCAGCTTCTATCTGACCTCGCTGGCGCTGGGCGTTCTCATCGTATCGCTGCGCGGCTCCAATATCGATCTTCTGCATGTGCTCTTCGGCACCATTCTTGCAATCGATGCGCCTGCCCTCTACCAGATCGGCGCGATCACCACAGTGACGCTGTTGGCGCTCGCCGTCATCTACCGGCCGCTTGTGATGGAATGCTTCGATCCCGGTTTCCTGCGTGCGGTCGGCGGACGCGGACCGCTCTATCACTTCCTGTTCCTGCTGTTGGTCGTGCTTAATCTCGTGGCAAGCTTCCAGGCGCTCGGCACGCTGATGGCCGTCGGGCTGATGATGCTGCCGGCCGCCGTGGCGCAGCTCTGGTCGCGCAGCCTGCCTGCCATGATGGCGATCGCAACGGGCACGGCGATGGCTTCAGGCTATCTCGGCCTTATTGCCTCCTACCATCTCGAATTTGCTTCAGGCCCCACGATCATCATCACCGCCAGCCTGATCTACGGCTTCTCCATTCTCTTCGCACCCTCGGGCCTTGCCCGGCGGTTCTTCCCCCGTCCCCATCTCCGGGGCTAATCCGAACAAGGAGACTCGCATGAACAAACAGAGACTGCTTCTCTCTGCGGCTGCAACAGCCTTCGTCGCCTTCGGCGTCGCTGCACCCGCTTCTGCCGAAACGCTCAATGTCGTGGCGTCCTTCACCGTGCTCGCCGATGTCGTCAAGCATGTCGGCGGTGACCACGTGAAGGTATCGAGCCTCGTCGGCGCGAACGGCGACCCCCATGAATTCGAGCCGTCTCCGGCCGATGCCAAGACGCTGAACGCTGCCAAGGTCGTCTTCGTCAGCGGCGAAGGCCTGGAAGGCTGGATGGACCGGCTGATCAGCGCATCCGGCTACAAGGGAACGCCTGTTGTCGCTTCCGAAGGCATCAACACCCGCACCATGGTGGATGACGGTAAGACCGTCACCGATCCGCATGTCTGGAACAGCCCGATCAATGTGAAGATCTGGGTCGCCAATATCGAAAAGGCTCTTTCCGCCGCCGATCCGGCCGACGCCGCCGATTTCAAGGCCAATGCCGAGCGCTACACGAAGGTTCTGACTGAGCTTGACACCTATGCGCACAGCAAGTTTGACAAGATTCCGGACGATCGCCGCAAAGTGCTGACGAGCCATGATGCCTTCGGCTACTTCGGCCGCGAATATAAGGTGAACTTCCTTGCTCCGATTGGCTTTTCGACAGAGACGGAAGCCTCGGCTGCCAAGGTCGCCCAGCTGATCGAGCAGATCAAGACCGAGCATGTGAAGACTTACTTCTTCGAAAACTCAAACGACCCGCGCCTCGTCAAGCAGGTTGCCAAGGCAACCGGCGCCGAACCCGGCGGTGAGCTCTATGTCGAATCGCTGTCAAAGGCCAACGGGCCAGCTTCGACTTATGAAAAAATGTTCCGTTATAACGTTGATCAACTCGCTGCAGCGATGGCGAAGTCGAGCTGAAGCAGCCGAACAAGCATGGCCGCGGGCATATGCCCGCGGCTTCTCCCATACCTCAATATCCAACCCAAGCATGCTGCAGCACTCATGACTTGACGGCAATTGCATAACAATTTATATAACTAGTTATGAAATTGAGTTGAGGATCGCCATGGTCGAGGATATCGTGAAATCGCTGGGATTCCTTTGTCTCGGCAGCCGCTTTCGTCGCATCGGCGAACGACTTCAGGCAGACACCCAGCAGATTATGGAGGAGCTTGGCGTTTCGCTACAATCTGCCCAATATCCCTTCCTGGCCGCAATCGATCGGGCTGGTCCGCTTACCATCGGTGAACTTGCGCAAGCTGTCGGCATCACCCAGCCGGGAGCCACGCGCACCATCTCTCAGCTTTTGGAATTGGGTTATGTCGACATGCAGGCCTCGCCCGAAGACCAGCGCCGAAGATTGGTCTCGCTGACCCCGCAAGGACAGGAACTCGTCGATTATTCGAAACGATTCGTCTGGCCGCGTATCGAACAGGCGGTAACGGAGCTCTGCGGCGAGAGTTCCAGGCCGATCCTGCAACAACTCGCCGCAATCGAGGACGGGCTTGCCGAAGCGCCGCTTGCCCGTCGGGGCAATCCCGACAAGGAGCAGAAACCATGAGCCATATTCTCGACCGGCCGGCCTGGAGCGCGCTTCGTACCGCCCACGCGACCTTGGCCGAAGGCAGCGAGCATGCCCTCCGCTATCCACCTTCCATCGTGCCTTTCGCCGCGCCTGCCGATGATACGTCGGAAAGCCTGGAGGCTTTGCAGAGTCTGCCGGCAGCCGGCGAGATCATGGCGCTCGTGGAAGCCAACCCTCTCCCACTCCCCCAGGGCTTGACGATCGTCTCCGAAAGCAAGTTGGTGCAGATGATCGCGGAACGGCCCTATCAGCGGATTTCCGACAGCCGGATCGAAGCGCTGACGGAAGCCGATGCAACGGAGATGCTTGCCCTGGCCACGCTGACCGAACCCGGCCCGTTTACGCTGCGCGCCCAAAGTCTCGGCCCATTTTGGGGTGTGAAGATCGATGGCCGCCTCGTTGCCATGGCCGGCCAGCGCATGCGCCAGCCTGGCTTTACCGAACTCAGCGGCCTTTGCACCCATCCAGATTTTCAGGGACGGGGCCTCGGCACCCTGCTCTTCCGCTTCGTTGCCGGCGAAATCTCGGCGAGAGACGAAACCGTCTACCTGCACGCCCGTGCCACGAACACGCCTGCGATCTCGCTTTACAGGGCAATGGGCTTCCGCTTGCGCTCCGAGATGAACCTCCGGGTCGTCGCGCCCAGGCGGCCGGCATGAGCATGGTCGAAGCCTGCGCCTGCCGCCCGTTCCATTAAAGATTGAAATCGAAGATCATCAGGCCGGCCAGGCCGCCATCCGTGGACGAAACGATCCGTTCGCCGACAGCGACGTGATCAGGATGCACTAGATAGGCATCGCGCGCTTCGGCACTTTCAAAAGTGACGACAAATCCATCGGCGAAGCCGCCATGCAGGCCCTCGGGCGAGACGTTTGGCCCATATTTCACGTCGACAATACCCGGAATGACCTTCTGCAAGGCGGCGACGGATTCGAAGAGCGCCCTCTTCTCCTCCTGTGTCAGGGCGGATTTGAGTCTAAGAAAAACGCAATGCAGGATCATAAGTCAGTCTCCCTGGAAATCGGGAGCAGCATAGAGGTAAAGGGCAGCGGGGCAAGGCGCCGATTCGCGAACATTCCGTTCCAGGCAGCGGAGCCAATTGTAAACTGCTCAGCTCGAAGCACAGCTCACGCCGACAGATGGTATTTGGCTGTTGCGATGATCTCACGCGTTAATTCGGCAAGCCGATCGGCCGCGAGGCGGCTCACCTGCCAATATAATGGGATGTTCAGCGGGGTATCGGGAATCAGCTCGACCAAGCGCCCGGCCTGCAGATGTTCCCGTACGAGCTGGATGGGATTCATGCCCCATCCCATGCCTGAGAGGCTGGCATCGACGAAGCCCTGTGTCGACGGCAGCCAGTGGCTCGGATAGGTAAAATCCTTTCCGAATGTCTGGCGTATCCACTGGCTTTGAAGCCTGTCCTTCTGGTTAAAGGTCAAGGCCGGCGCATTCACGATCGCTTCCGGGGTCACGCCCGCTTTAAAATACCGGGCCATGAAATCGGGGCTTGCAGTCGCATGATAGCGGAGCGCACCGAGGGATGTGCGCCGGCATCCCTGGATCGGCTTTTCCAGGCTGGTGACGGCCGCGATCACCCGCCCGCGCTGCAGCCATTCGGCGGTATGATCCTGGTCATCGATGGCGATATTCAGCAGATAGGGAGAGCGCTTGGCAAAGCCGGATATGGCCTCTACGAACCACGTCCCGAGGCTATCGGCATTCGTGGCAATGCGAAGCATTACCTTTTGCTGGGGCTCGCCCGGATCGGCGAGGGCCGGCAGGCGCCCGAACAGCTCGTCTTCGAGCATGCCGACATTCTCCATATGGCGGCAGAGCCATTCGCCCTTTTCCGTCGCGGTGCACGGGTTGCTCCTGGCGATCAGAACCACGCCGAGGCGCTCCTCAAGCTGTTTCACCCGCTGCGAGACGGCCGACGGCGTTACGTTCAGAATGCCCGCAGCCTTTTCGAAGCTGCCGGTCTGCACGACCATTGAGACGGCACGGAGAGCTGAATAGTCGAGCATAGCTTAGTTTTTCTTAATCCGGGTTAGCAACATTAATTAGCCTAAACCCACATATGGCGATACTGAAAGGCTCATTCATTTCGGAGCATTTCGCTAAAACTTTTCTTTTTTGCGCAATTCCGGACGAAAACCGCTTCGCACTTTTACCGGAATTGCTTCGAGCATGAATTTTTCGATTTACCTGACAGGCCTCACGATGGGCCTCAGCCTGATTGTCGCGATCGGTGCGCAAAACGCCTTCGTCCTGCGCCAGGGCCTTCGCAACGAACATGTATTCGCCGTCTGCCTCGCCTGCGCCCTCTCCGATGCCGCGCTCATCGTGCTCGGGGTGACGAGCTTTCGCCAGATCGCCGCCCTGCTTCCCTGGCTCGATCCGGTCATGCGCTATGCGGGAGCGGCCTTCCTCATCTGGTATGGGGCAAGGAGCCTCTATTCCGCCTTGCGTTCGTCGGCGGTGCTGGCCGCCGGAGAAGCGAAATCAGCGAGCTTCCGGCAGACGCTCGCCATGTGCCTGGCGCTCACCTGGCTCAACCCGCATGTCTATCTCGATACCGTCGCGCTGCTTGGCACGATCTCGACCCGGTTTCCGGGAAACGAGGCTTCATTTGCGGCGGGTGCCATGACGGGTTCCTTCCTGTTCTTCTTTTCGCTTGGCTTTGGCGCGAGATGGCTGAGACCGATCTTTGCGAAGCCCGCATCCTGGCGCATTCTGGAAACGCTCATTGCTTTTACCATGTGGATGATTGCCACCAAGTTGTTGAGCGGGATATGACTTGCGCGGCGTATTCATGGGCAAACAGCCTGTTTTCGATCGCCGCGGTTGTCCGGAGCTCAAGGAAGGATGAAGACGATCATGACGCTCTTTACTGGTCTTTCGGCCTTCCCCATTACCCCGGCCGATGCTTCCGGACACGTTGATATTGCAGTGCTCACACGCCTGCTTGAACGCATCCATCTGGCCGGCGCCGATTCCATTGGATTGCTCGGCAGCACCGGCGGCTACGCCTTTCTGTCACGCGACGAGCGGCGGCGCGCCGTTGAGGCCGCGATGACAGGTGTCGGCGGCAAGATCCCCGTCATCGTCGGCGTCGGAGCGCTGCGAACCGACGAGGCTCAGGCATTGGCGCGCGACGCCAGGGCTGCCGGCGCGGACGGGCTATTGCTTGCCCCCATGTCCTATACTCCACTCACGGAGGAAGAGGTCTACCAGCATTTCGCAGCCGTCGCGGAGGCCGGCGAGCTGCCGCTCTGCATCTATAACAATCCCGGCACGACGAGATTTACCTTCAGCCACGCGCTGATTGCCCGGCTGGCAAAGGTGGCGAACATCGTGGCGGTGAAGATGCCATTGCCGCCGGAGAGCGATTTCAAGGGAGAGATGGGACTTCTGCGCCAGGAAACGCCAAAGGATTTCTCCATCGGCTATAGCGGCGATTGGGGAGCCGCGGCCGGGCTACTGGCGGGTTGTGACGCCTGGTACAGCGTGATCGCCGGTCTCCTGCCCGCCGAAGCGCTGGCCCTCACACGGGCTGCCCAAGCCGGCGACACCGCCGAAACGGAACGGCTCGATCAAAAATTCCAGCCGCTATGGAGCCTGTTCAAGGAGTTCGGCAGCTTCCGTGTCATGTACGCGATTGCCGAAGCGCTCGACCTTTGCCGGATTGATCCACCGCGCCCGATCCTGCCGCTCTCCGTAACCGAAAGGCCGCGTGTAAGAAGCGCGCTCGATCACATCCTGAGGTGATCGCGCCTTGTACGGCGCGGCAAGTCCTGCCTTATCCCTGCCTTCGGGAAGTATCCGCTCGATGACTCCCGCTGGAATTGCCGCCACATCGTCATCTGTTTTGTTGCCCAGCCTTCCAGATGCCATCTTTCAGCGCGAAAAGTGTTTTCAAGAAGATAAATTGATCAAGAACTTTCAATTGGTTCCGGGGATGGCATGAAGAAACTGATAGCCGCCGCGATCCTATTGGCCTGCCTTGTTGCAGGAACACTCTATGCCACTGCTGGTGGCGATTATCCTCCGCTTAACGATGGTGACCTGATTTTTCAGACATCGACCAGCAACCAATCAAGCGCCATCATATTCGCGACCAGCTCCACCTTTTCGCATATGGGCATCATCAAGAATGATCACGGGACCATCACTGTCATAGAGGCCGCAGAGAAGGTCAAGGAAACGCCGCTAGAAACCTGGGTCAATCGCGGCTTGCTGAAGCGGGTTACGATCTATCGCGATCAGCGTCTCACACCTGAAACGGCGCGACAGCTCATATCGCATTCCCGCACATTCTACGGCAAACCCTACGATCTTTTCTTCTCCTTCAACAACGATGCGATCTATTGCAGCGAGCTGCCCTATCTCGCTTACAAAGCGGTAGGTCTGGAGATTGGCAAGGTGCAAAAAATATCGGAGCTAAACATCGACAATATCCTTGTCAGAAAGCTCGTTCAGTCACGCTGGAAGCGCGACAGCGAATGCACGGAACGCGGCTACGATTTCGACCAGTGCTATCGATACATCCTCAACCAGAGCCTCGTGACTCCCGTCAGCATCGCCAACGATCCAAATCTCAAGATGATCTACTCGAACTATCCGCTCTGATCGTGCGGCGCAAAGCATCGATAAGAGTCCGAAACCGGAATAGCCTTTGGTGAAAAGTCTGTGCCGAGAACGAAGGATCTTCGCTCTTACCTCCGCTTGAAAGGCTCCATGCCCTTGCGCGCCAACTCGTCGGCCCGCTCGTTCTCCGGGTGTCCCGCATGCCCCTTGACCCAGTGCAGCGTCACCTGGTGCCTGTTATAGGCCTCGTCCAGCGCCTGCCACAGCTCGGCATTCTTCACCGGCTTCTTGTCGGCGGTCTTCCAGCCGTTCTTCTTCCAGCCGAAGATCCATTTGGTGATGCCGTCCTTGACGTAGACGCTGTCGGTATAGAGATCGACTTCGCAGGGGCTTTTCAGAGCGCCAAGCGCCGAGATCGCCGCCATCAGCTCCATGCGGTTGTTGGTCGTATCTGCTTCGCCGCCGGAGAGTTCCTTTTCCACCTCGCCATAGCGAAGCACCGCCCCCCAGCCGCCGGGACCGGGGTTGCCCGAGCAGGCGCCGTCGGTAAAAATATCGACGTGCTTCATGCCTTCAGCCCATATTCGGCCGCAGAGGCGATCTGGCGATGGAAGCGCAGCTTGCGCAGATATTCGATCGGGTCTTTCTTGGTGACCATGGCGCCTGCCGGCGTCGTCAGCCAGTCGTAAAGCCGCGTCAGGAAGAAGCGCAGCGCCGAGCCACGGGCAAGCGTCGGCAGAGCGGCGATTTCAGCCTCGCTCAGCGGTCGCACGCTCTGATAACCCTCTAGCAGCGCCATGCCCTTGGTGATGTTATAGGCATGGTCCTTTTCGAAGCACCAGGCATTGAGGCAGATCGAGACGTCGTAGGCGAGCTGATCGTTGCAGGCGAAATAGAAATCGATCAGACCGGAGAGTTTGTCCCCGAGGAAGAAGACATTGTCCGGAAAGAGATCGGCATGGATGACGCCTTCCGGCAGATTCTTCGGCCAATGCTTTGCGAGGAAATCGAGTTCGCCGCAGATTTCGTCCTGCAGGCCGGTTTCGACTTCGTCGGCGCGTGCTTCGGATTTCTCCCAGAGCGCTTGCCAGCCCTCAAGCGACAGCGCGTTCGTGCGGCGGATGGCGAAGCCTTCACCGGCAATATGCATGGCGGCCAGCGCCTTGCCGACCTCGCGGCAGTGATGCGCCTCGGGCTTGCGCAGCCACATGCCCTCGAGGAAGGAGATCAGGGCGGCAGGGCGGCCGGAGAGATGACCGAGCAAGGCGCCGTCACGGCGCGGCAAAGGCAGTGGACAGGATAGGCCGCGGCTCGCCAGATGCTGCATCAGCCCCAGGAAGAACGGCAGATCGCCCTTGTCGACGCGCTTCTCGTAAAGCGTCAGAATCAGCGGATCGCGGCTCGTATGTAAGAGGAAGTTCGAGTTCTCGACGCCTTCGGCAATGCCCTTATAAGAGAGCAATTCGCCGACATCATATTCGGTCAGGAACCACTTCAAATCGTCTTCGGTAATATCGGTATAAACGGCCACGAAACAGTCCCGAACTTGAGCGCCTTAGGTCGGCTATTCGCCGTTGACGAAAGCCATGTCTGCTGTCGTCAGCTCTATACTGCGAAGCTCGCGATTGACGAGGAAATTCTCGGTTTCCTTCACAGTTTCGGCAAGTTCCACCACAGCATTATAGCGGGCGCGGAAGGCTTCGATGATCTCGTTGACGATGACTTCTGGCGCAGATGCACCAGCCGACAAACCGACCGTCTTGATATCGCCGATATCGTCCCAATCGATCTCGGCGGCGCGCTGCACGAGGACGGATTTCTTCGCCCCTGCCCTCAGCGCCACTTCCACGAGGCGCTTGGAATTCGACGAGTTCGGCGCACCGACGACGATGAAGAGATCGCAGCCCGGCGCCGCCTCCTTCACGACTTCCTGGCGGTTGGTCGTGGCGTAGCAGATCGAGTCTGCCGCTGGTGCAGTAAGATTTGGGAAGCGCTCCTGCAGCCGCGCGATGACGCCGGCGGTATCGTCAACAGAGAGCGTCGTCTGCGTGACGAAGCCGAGATTGTCCGGATCATCAGGCTGGTAGACGTCGGCGTCCTCCACGGTTTCGATCAGCGACACGGCACCCTCAGGCAGCTGGCCCATGGTGCCGATCACTTCCGGATGGCCGGCATGGCCGATCAGGACGACATGGCGGCCGAGGCGATTATGGCGCATGGCCTGCTTGTGCACCTTGGAGACCAGCGGACAGGTGGCATCGAGATAGAAGAGATTGCGCGCATCGGCATCCGCCGGCACGGATTTCGGCACGCCATGCGCCGAGAAGACGACGGGCTGGGCGCGATGCTCGGCCGGGATTTCATCCAGCTCCTCGACGAAGATGGCACCCTTGGCCTCCAGCCCTTCGACGACATAGCGATTGTGCACGATCTCATGGCGGACATAGACGGGTGCGCCATAGGCCTTCAGCGCCAGAACGACGATCTGGATAGCGCGATCGACGCCGGCGCAGAAGCCGCGCGGCCCGCAAAGCCGGATGGTCAGGTCAGGTTTGGAAATGGCTATGTTCATATCTCTTCCGAAATGCGACAGTGGCTTGAGCCATAGATAGGGCTGCCCTGCCGCCTGCTCCATTCAGTCCGCATGATCTTATCCAAAAACCGCTGCGCACTTTTTGGGATCATGCTCTAGCGGAATATTCCATCGAAATGAAGCTATTCTATTGCATGTCTCTATTGTGAGGGCGCGTCCGGATGGCGTTTACGCCACCAGGATATGGCGACGATCGCTGCCAGCGCCACCGCCAAGCCATACCAGGTCACCGCATATTGCAGGTGATTGTTCGGCAGATCGATGATCGTGACGCCGCCGATCGGCAAGCCCCCTGGATTGGGCGTCTTGTCGGCATCGATGAAGAAGGGCAGCACCTTGTCCTTCGGCAGGCCGACACTGGCAGCCATGACATCCAGATCTTTCCAGTAGAAAATATTCTTGGCGAGATCATTGTCCGGCATGCCGCCGGGCCGCTCGGCGAGTTTGGCGCGGGCAAGGCCGATGATCGTCTGTTCGCCAGTCACTTCACCCTGCTTGCGCTTTTCGGGCTCTTTTGCCTCGGAGGGCACGAAGCCTCGATTGACAAAGAGGTAGCGGCCATCGACCAGCTGCAATGGCGTATAGACATGAAAGCCGGGATCGCCGTCATGGGTGGCGAGGAAATGCCGCTCCTTGTCGTTGAGGTAGTGGCCGGTGGCGGTCACCACGCGATACTCAATGTCGCCGCCGGAGGCCGCCATAGTTTCGATCGCCGACAAGGGTACGGCCGGCGCATCCTTGCGGGCGGCGATATCGGCCAACAGGCCTTCCTTCCACTGCAGCCTCTCGACCTGCCATGTACCAAGGCCCAGCAGAATGACGAGCGCGACGAGCAGAAGCAGCGCCTTGGCGATTTGCCATAAGGGATTGGCACGGCGCACAGGCACTGCAGACTCAGTCACGGTGGACGCGCCCTTCGGCGGCGTTGTTGCGATATTGCAGGGCAATCAGAATGCCCTTGCACCAGCGCAGGGACAGAAGCGACAGAATGATCGTCAACGGCGCGAACAGCACTATGTAGACCCAGATCGGCGGCGCATAATTGATCTGCATCCACAAGACCGAACCGATGATGATGAAACCGACAATCAGGATGACGAAGACAGCCGGACCATCACCGGCATCGGCGAAGGCATAGTCGAGATCACAGGCGGCACAGCGCGGTTTCAGCGACAATAAGCCATCGAAGAGCTTGCCTTGGCCGCAACGCGGGCAACATCCCTGTATGCCAACCTTGAAGGGATCGACGGGCGCGAAGAGAGCGCTGTCGCTATGGGATACCCCGTCCGGCGTCTTGTCTTGCTCTGAGTTCAAAGTTCTGTCTCTGTCAGTCTGCCATTGCGGGCGAACACATGGATTTCGCCCCTTAGCACCATCAGTAACCGCGATGCGCGTATCCGTCCAATCGAAAAGCTCGGATATCACCGCCATCCGCCTGTAAAGCATACAAAAGGATTGGATTTATGGCATTCAGCGAAGCCTTGCAGCCAGGCCAGATCGTCATTCTGAACGGTGCGCCGCGATCCGGAAAAAGCAGCATCGTCGAGGTGATTCAGGCTGAATTCGAAGGCGTATGGGTCAATCTCGGTGTCGACGCTTATGTGCGACATGTGACGCCCCCGCGCTATCGCCCGGGCATCGGCTTGCGCCCCGGCGGTGAGCGGCCCGATCTCGAACCGCTGGTCCAGCGCCTTTATGCCGCACTCTATGCCTCGATCGCCGCACATAGCCGCATGGGGCTGAATGTCGTCGCCGAATTCGGCCATCACGATGCCTATTCGCAGCCGCTCGGCATTCTTGCCGATTGCGCCCGATGGCTGGCAGGATTGCCTGCTCTGTTCGTTGGCGTGCGCTGCCCGCTCGATGTCGTGATGCAGCGGCGGCTGGCGGAAGGACCGGAAAGACAGGGCACTTACGTCGCTGTCGGAGCGGATATGCCCATCCCCGCGCCGGTCATCGCCTGGCAGGAACAGGTGCACCTGCCCGGGATCTACGATCTGGAGGTCGATACGTCCATGAGCAGCCCGAAGGCATGCGCCGAGCAAATCCGGCAGTTGCTTGCTAGAGATCTGCCTCATCCGACGGCATTCGAGAAGATTGCCTCAAGAGAGTGAGGATACCAAAACAAAGGGCGGATTCTGAGCGCCCGCCCCTGACCTAACGTGGAATCCAAGTAAATGCCGCTACCGAACCCCTTGTGACATGAGCGTTTCAGGCGGTTTATCTTGTTGGAAGTATCTTCGTGGGGCATTCTGCGTGCGTCGCAGAACTGTCGCTTTGACTAGGAATTTCGCGACGGGAAAATTATTCTTTGGAGTTGGTTCTGCCGATGACACCGGACGAATTGAAGATCGTGCGTCGAGCTTATGCGAAGCAGATCACGGCGGCTGTTAGAATTGTCGATGAGCGTATCGAAAGAGCGTTTGCCGAAGTGCCGCGAGAAGATTTTCTTGGTTCTGGCCCCTGGCCGATCTTCCGAATGCGGAAAGCCTATGTTCAGACCCCGACCGCCGATCCTGTCTACCTTTATACGGATGAGATCGTTGGCATCGTCCCGGAGCGCCACATCAACAACGGGCAGCCGTCACTTCATGCCTTCCTGCTTTCGCAAGCCGCGCCGCGAGCAGGTGAGCATATCGTGCATGTTGGGGCTGGCACCGGCTATTATTCCGCGATCATGGGGAACCTCGTTGCTGCCTCTGGCAAGGTGACGGCGATCGAGTTCGATCCGGAGCTTGCTACGCAGGCGAAAGCAAATCTTACTCCCTGTCGGAACGTTTCCGTGGTCCAGGGAGATGGAAGCTCCGTGGCTTTCGATGCAGCCGATGTGATCTATGTGAACGCGGGAGCAACGCGACCGGCAGATATCTGGCTGGACCGGCTCAATGATGGCGGAAGGCTCATCCTCCCGCTGACGACCGACCTTGGATTCACCAGCAGCAATTGGAACAACATGCACCTCCGAGGAGCGGTGTTCCTCGTGACGCGCAGGGGTGGGGAATTCCATGCGCAATGGATTTCGCCGGTGGCCATCTTCCCGTGTGAAGGAATGCGCGACGCGGAATCGGAAAAAGCACTTGCGGTGGCATTCGAGACCGGGGAGCACAAGAGAGTGACGCGGCTGTACCGTAATGATGACCTACCAACTGAACAATGTTGGGTTCGCGGTTCCGGCTGGTGCCTAGCCTATGCTTAGAAAGTAATCTGGCAAACATCCCGTCGCAGGTTTCGGGGATTTTTGCGACAGCCCATATCACTTTATTCCGCTCGAGAGCACGCCATGTCGCGAAGAAGGCAGCCACAATGATCAAAATTGGCTCGATCGTGATCCATTGCTGTGAATTTGAGCGCATGGTCGCGTTCTGGCAGGAAGCCTTGCATTACGTCGCGCGCGAGCCTGTGAGCGATGACTGGGTTGTGCTTCATGATCCTGAAGGCCACGGCCCGAATGTTTCCTTTCAGGCTCGCGACCGAAGCGGCTGGCGGAGAAGCTGGCTGCACTTGGACCTTTATACCGATCGCCAGCAGGAGGAAGTCAATCGTTTGCTGACGATCGGAGCGAAACAGTACCCGTGGCGCTATCCGGAAAATGCCGACTATGTGGTTTTGCAAGACCCTGACGGCAATCTTTTCTGTGTCGTGCAAAAGCCGCAAATCTCCTAAGTTTTGCGACAAAATCGGAACCGCTGATTTTCAGAGGGAAATCTGTCGCAAAACCCGCTCGCAAAATAAGAGTTTCGCGACAGAAAGCATTCCACATTTCAGTTAGGGGCTGGCGCTGAGCGCCCGCCTTTTGTTTTCCAGAGATCGATACCGATCAGCCAGCCGCGACCGGCGCGCCCCAGCTGCCCCAGATATAGATGCAGAAGAACAGGAACAGCCAGACCACGTCGACGAAGTGCCAGTACCAGGCGGCCGCTTCGAAGCCGAAATGCTGTTTCGGCGTGAAATCACCCCTGATGGCGCGGACCAGGCAGACGATCAGGAAGATCGTGCCGACCAACACGTGGAAACCGTGGAAGCCGGTCGCCATGAAGAAGGTCGCGCCATAGATCGAATTTTTGAATTCGAACGGCGCATGGGCATATTCATAGGCCTGCACGCAGGAGAACAGCGCGCCGAGAAGGACCGTCAGCGTCAGGCCCTGGAGCAGCCCCCTGCGGTCGCCATGCAGCAGCGCATGGTGTGCCCAAGTGACCGTCGTGCCCGACAGCAGCAGGATGATGGTGTTGTAGATCGGCAGGTGCCAAGGATCGAGAACCTCGATGCCTTTCGGCGGGAACTGGCCGCCGAGGAAGGCCGTGCGCGATGCCTGGATCGCCTCGTTCGGGAACAGGCTGACATCGAAATAGGCCCAGAACCAGGCGACGAAGAACATCACCTCGGAGGCGATGAACATGATCATGCCGTAGCGCAGATGCAGCGACACGACGCGGGTGTGCGCGCCCTCATGCGCCTCCTTGATCGTATCGGCCCACCAGCCGTACATGACATAGAGGATTACGGCGAGGCCAATGAAGAACAGCCAGGGCTGCGCCCAATTGATCCCGAACAGATGCATCGCGCCGCCATTGAGATAGCGCATGAAGCAGACACCGCCGAAGGTGATCACAAAGGCTCCGATGGCCGCGGTAATCGGCCATGCGCTGGGCTCGATAATGTGATAATCGTGTTTTCTCTGATGCACTTCGGCCATATCAGCAATCCCCGAATAACTTTTCCCATATTGCTCCCGGTCAAACCGAAAGCACTCTCCATCAAAGTTTCTTTTCCACCGGCTTTACAGCGCCGTCATTGGATGCGACGGGCTTTGCGCCCTCCCGCGGGTAATAGGTATAGGACAGTGTCAGCGCGTTGATCGTCTTGGTTTCCACAGCCCTGGCGATCTCGGGATCAACGTAGAAAACCACCGACATCTCACGCTTTTCCCCAGGTGCTAAATCCGTCTCATTGAAGCAGAAGCACTGGACCTTGTTGAAATAGACCCCGGCTTCCAGCGGCGAGACGTTGAAGATCGCCTGCCCGCGCTCCATCTTGTCCGACTTGTTCTCGATCTCGAACTTGACTTCGACCGTTTCGCCGATTTTCGGACTGATCGACTTCTGCAGCGGCTTGAAATTCCAGGGCAGACCGGGTGCGACATTCGCGTCGAAGGAAACCTGGATCTGCCTGTCGAGAATGAGGTTGGACACCTGCTCGACGCGCTGCGTCGTGCCGTTATAACCCGTCACCTGGCAGAACATGCGATAGAGCGGCACGGCAGCGGCGCACATGGCGCTCATGCCGACGACGAAGCTCAGGCACATGGCAACGATCATGCCGTTGTTACGGCCGCCGCTTCTCGTGCTCTTTGTGACCTCCCCCTCCATCACGCCTCCTCAAACGTGTCCGGAGCCGACCTTGATGATGGTGATCGCGTAGAACAGGATCACCAGGCCAGCAAGCACCAGGCCAAGCGCTATATTGCGCCCGCGCCGCGATTTCCTCTGCGCTTCCGTGAGCTTGACCAGATCGATCATAGCCAGCCTCCAACGCCGCCCGATATCAGCACGGCAACGAGCCGGTCGATCAGCAATGCGGAAAAGATCGCGAAGAGATAAAAGATGGAAAAGCCGAAAAGTTTCTTTGCCGGCACCATCTTCACGTCGCCGTCGGCCATGCGCCAGACGGCGATGGAACAGTGCACGAAGATCGCCCCCAGCAGCGCGGCGACGACGCCATAACCCAGGCTCGCAAAGCCCATGAAGGCAGGGACGACGCCGACAATGGCAGTCAGAACGGCATAGACAACGATCTGATTTTTCGTTGTCGGAATGCCGGCGACATTCGGCAGCATCGGCACGCCGACGGCCTCGTAGTCACCCATCTTGAACAAGGCCAGCGCCCAGAAATGCGCCGGCGTCCACAGGAAGATGATGAGGAAGAGCACGATGCTCTCGATCGTCACGCTGCCGGTCACGCAGGCCCAGCCGATGACAGGCGGAAAGGCGCCGGCCGCGCCGCCGATGACGATGTTTTGCGGCGTCGAACGCTTCAACCACATCGTGTAGATGACGGCATAGAAGAAGATAGTGAAGGCCAGGATGCCAGCGGAAAGCCAATTGATGGCCAAGCCGAGGATCGTCACTGAGAAGCCTGACAATACGAGGCCGTAGGCCAGCGCTTCCGACGGTTTGATGCGGCCGGCAGGTATCGGCCGACGCGCGGTGCGGCTCATCACGGCGTCGATATCCGCATCATACCACATGTTCAAGGCGCCCGAGGCGCCCGCACCGACGGCGATGCAGAGAATGGCGATGAAGCCGAGCACCGGATTGATATGACCGGGAGCCAGCACCAGACCGGTGAAGGCGGTGAAGACGACCAGCGACATGACGCGTGGCTTCAAGAGCTCGAAATAATCGCGCGCACTCGCTTCCGACAGGCCGGTATCGCCTTGCTTTGCGAGCGCGTCGTGATTGTCGATGAGCGTCATTCTTTGTTCCAATTGTCAGTTGAGCCGGACGCCGTTTATCACGGCGTCCGGAAACAGGCTACTTGATGCGCGGCAGCTCTTCCCACTGGTGGTGGGGCGGCGGCGACGAAAGCTGCCACTCGAGCGTGGTTGCGCCCTCGCCCCATGGATTATCGCCTGCAACGCGCTTCTTCGAGAATGCATCTATAACGCCCCAGAAGAAGAAGCAAAGGCCTACGGCTGCGACATAGGAGCCGATGGAGGAGACGAAATTCCAGCCGGCATAGGCGTCCGGGTAGTCGATGTAGCGGCGCGGCATGCCGGCACGACCCAGGAAATGCTGCGGGAAGAACACCATGTTCACGCCGACGAAGGTGATCCAGAAATGCCAGTTGCCGATCCGCTCATTGTACATGTAGCCGGTCATCTTCGGGAACCAGTAGTACCAGGCGGCGAAGATAGCGAAGACGGCACCGAGCGACAGAACGTAGTGGAAGTGTGCCACCACGAAGTAGGTCGCATGCAGTTCGCGGTCGAGGCCGGCATTGGCGAGCTGAACGCCAGTGACGCCGCCGAGCGTGAACAGGAAGATGAAGCCAAGTGCCCAGATCATCGGCGTGCGGAACTGGATGGAGCCGCCCCACATCGTCGCGATCCACGAGAAGACCTTGACGCCTGTGGGCACGGCGATGACCATCGTCGCGAAGACGAAGTAGCGCTGCGTGTCGAGCGAGAGGCCGGTCACATACATGTGGTGGGCCCAGACGACGAAGCCGACGGCGCCGATCGCGACCATGGCGTAGGCCATGCCGAGATAGCCGAAAATCGGCTTGCGCGAGAAGGTGGAGATGATGTGGCTGATCATGCCGAAGCCGGGCAGGATCAGGATGTAGACTTCCGGATGGCCGAAGAACCAGAAGAGGTGCTGGTAGAGCAGCGGGTCGCCGCCGCCTTCCGGCGCGAAGAAGGTCGTGCCGAAGTTGCGGTCCGTCAGCAGCATGGTGATGGCGCCGGCCAGAACCGGCAGCGACAGCAACAGCAGGAAGGCGGTGATCAGCACCGACCAGGCAAACAGCGGCATCTTGTGCAGCGTCATGCCCGGAGCGCGCATGTTGAGAATGGTCGTGATGAAGTTGATCGCGCCGAGGATCGAGGAGGCACCGGCGATATGCAGCGCGAAGATGACCAGATCGATCGCCGGGCCTGGGTGTCCGACCGTACCTGATAGGGGCGCGTACATCGTCCAGCCGCCGCCCGCGCCATAGGCGCCTGCGGGGCCTTCGACGAACATCGAGAGGATGAGCAGCAGGAAGGCCGGGACGAGAAGCCAGAACGAAATATTGTTGAGGCGCGGGAAGGCCATGTCAGGCGCGCCGATCATGATCGGCACCATCCAGTTGGCGAAGCCGCCGATCATTGCCGGCATGACCATGAAGAAGATCATGATCAGCGCGTGAGCGGTGACGAAGACGTTGTACATCTGCTTGCCGCCATCGATGGCGGCATCGCCCGAAAAGCCGTAGACCATCGACGCCAGACCGCTGAAGATCTGGATGCCCGGCTCCTGCAATTCCATGCGGATGGCAACGGAAAGGAGGAAGCCGATCACGCCCGCGAAAATCGCGAAGATCAGATAGAGCGTGCCGATGTCCTTGTGATTCGTCGAATACAGCCAACGCTCGGCGAAGGTCTGTTTGTGCGCGTGATGATCGTCATGCGCGTGCGCGTCCTGAAGAGCGTGCGAGTGATCGTCGTGTGCCTTGGATCCAGCCATTGTTCCTACCCCTCCTACTTGGCCGTGTTTTCGGCGACCTTGACGGTCGTCGGTTGGTCGACGGCGGCCATCAGAGCCTTGTTCGCCTTGCTCAGATCAGTTGCGGCTGAGGCCAGCCACTGCTTGTACTGATCGTCGGAGACGACGCGGATGGCGATCGGCATGAAAGAGTGATCCTTGCCGCAAAGCTCGGAACACTGACCATAATAAAGGCCTTCTCGATCGGCCTTGAACCATGTTTCGTTCAGGCGACCGGGAATGGCGTCGATCCTGACGCCGAAGGAAGGCATTGCGAAGGAATGAATGACATCGGCCGGCGCTGCCGTGACGAGGACGCGGACGTTCTTGCCGACGGGCACAACCATTTCGTTGTCGACGGCGAGAAGGCGTGGATATCTGGACTTGTCGTCCTTGCCGGCGGCGGTGCGATCCTGCTCCTTCAGCATGAAGGAATCGAAAGCGACCGGCGTCGCGCCGGTGTTCTCATACTCATAATTCCACTGCCACTGCGTCGCCGTCGCCTTGACGGTCACGTCAGTCTGCTCGGGGAATGTCAGCTGATCGGTGAGAAGATTGAAGGAGGGAATGGCCAGAAAGAGAAGGACGAGGACCGGGCCGATGGTCCAGATGACCTCGATCAGGGTGTTGTGGCTCGTCTTGGACGGAACCGGGTTCCTGGAAGCCCGGAACTTCACCATAACCACCACCAGGAGGACGAGAACCAGCAGCGTGATCGGAATGATAAACCAAAGCGTGTATGCCTCAAACCAGCGGATTTGATGCATGTTGCCGGTCGCCGCCTGCTGCATACCGGTTTCCCAGGGTCTCGGCTGATCGGCATAACTGCCTGTCGCAAAAAGCAGACAGATCATAGCCGTCAGAGCCGCGTAAGCTCTTTTAATCACGATGTCTCTCCCTCCAGCGTTTGATCCCAGATCTTCCTCAAACGCAGTATCCCTACAATCCATTGCGCTTCAAACCACAGTTTGGGATGCTCCGCAACAACTCAAGAGATTTGTTAGTGCGGCATTTTTGCGCGAATATCCCCCATGCCTGCCCCGGACATGGCAAGCATTTCATCATCATACGAAAAATTGCATGATGGTCCATGGCGCCGCCGGGACAAAATGGGGTAGACGTCGTATTTCCG
This sequence comes from Rhizobium aureum, assembly GCF_030182495.1. Taxonomy (NCBI): domain Bacteria; kingdom Pseudomonadati; phylum Pseudomonadota; class Alphaproteobacteria; order Hyphomicrobiales; family Rhizobiaceae; genus Rhizobium; species Rhizobium aureum. The sequence goes on from NZ_JAQJCI010000011.1 coordinate 117,812, forward strand.
CCGTAGTCGGTTGGAATCCAGCAGCCGGGGCTTTTCATTTGCCGGCCTGGGCTTCAACAATAGCGGCACTGATTCGAATCTAGAGGTTTCCATGGGCTTTCGTTCCCTCGCCCGGCTTTTGCTTGTCACCAGCAGCGTTGCTGCTGCAGCCGCGGTACCCGCATGGGCGCAGCAGGCGCAACAGACTCAGCCGCCGGCGCAGCAGACCCAACAATTGCAGCCCCAACAGCAGGGCCAGCCGCAACCGCATACGCAGCAGGTTCCCACGAGCCAGGTTCCGCAACCTCCGGGTACGGTACGCTCCAGCCACGGCGCATGGTCCGTCGTCTGCGACAAGCCGGCCGGCGCCTCGACCGAGCAATGCGCGCTGATGCAGAATGTCATCGCCGAGGACCGCCCGGAAATCGGTCTTTCCGTCGTCGTGCTGAAGACGGCCGATCGCAAGTCGAAGATCCTGCGCGTGCTTGCGCCGCTCGGCGTGCTGCTGCCGAACGGTCTCGGCCTCAATATCGACGGCAAGGATATCGGCCGCGCTTATTTCGTGCGCTGCTTCTCCGATGGCTGCTATGCCGAGGTCGTGCTCGAGGACGAGTTGCTGAAGACGCTGCGCAGCGGCGCGACGGCAACCTTCATCGTCTTCCAGTCGCCGGAGGAAGGCATCGGCATTCCTGTGGACTTGAAGGGCTTTGCGGACGGCTACGACGCGCTTCCCTGACGCGATGGGCTTGCTCTTGCGCGATGCGAAGCCTACATCGGCTCTGAACGGAGCACTGATCCATGAATACCGATCTCCTTACCCTTTTCGATGCCGATGAAGCCAAGCTGCGCGGCATCGTCGCCGAGGCGCTGTCTGGCGCCGATGACGGCGAGCTCTTCGTCGAGCATGTCCAGGCAGAATCGCTGACATTCGACAATGGCCGGATGAAGGGCGGCAGCTTCAACACGGAACAGGGCTTCGGCCTTCGCGCCGTTGCCGGCGAAGCCGTCGGCTATGCCCATGCGGGCGATCTTTCCGAAGCCGCCTTGAAACGCGCCGCCGATGCCGTGCGCGCGGTCACTTCGGGTTATGCCGGCTCCTATGCGGCCGCACCACAGCGCACCAATAAGGTGCTCTACGGCGACGAGAACCCGATCGGCACGCCAAGCTTCGAGGAAAAGGCCAAGCTCCTGCAGCGGATCGACAGCTATCTGCGCGACAAGGACGACAAGGTGCGCCAGGTGACGGCATCCATCGCCGCGAGCTGGCAGGTGGTCGACATCCTTCGCGCCGATGGCCATCGCGTGCGCGATGTCAGGCCGATGACGCGCATCAACATTTCCGTGATCGTGGGTGACGGCGACCGGCAGGAATCCGGCTCCTTCGGCACCGGCGGGCGCATCGGCTTCGGCGATTTCGTCACACAGGACAATTGGCATCACGGCGCTGATGAGGCGCTTCGCCAGGCACTCGTCAATCTCGAGGCGATCGAGGCGCCGGCGGGCACGATGGACGTCGTGCTGGGCTCCGGCTGGCCGGGCGTCATGCTGCACGAAGCCGTCGGCCACGGGCTGGAAGGCGATTTCAATCGCAAGAAGACGTCGGCATTCGCGGGGCTGCTGGGCCAGATAGTGGCCGCTCCCGGCGTCACCGTCGTCGATGACGGCACGATCGAGAACCGCCGCGGCTCGATCACCATCGACGACGAGGGCACGCCTTCGGCCTACAACGTGCTGATCGAAAACGGCAAGCTCGTCGGCTACATGCAGGACCGGCAGAATGCGCGGCTGATGGGCATGAAGGCAACCGGCAACGGCCGCCGCCAGGGCTATGCCCATACGCCGATGCCACGCATGACCAACACCTATATGCTTGGCGGCGACAAGACGCCGGACGAGATCATCGCCTCGGTGAAGAAGGGCATCTACGCCGTCTCCTTCGGCGGCGGCCAGGTGGATATCACGTCGGGTAAATTCGTCTTCGGCTGCACGGAGGCCTACCTCATCGAGGATGGCAAGATCGGCGCGCCGATCAAGGGCGCCATGCTGATCGGCAACGGGCCGGATGCCATGAAGCGCGTTTCGATGATCGGCAACGACACGAAACTCGATACCGGCATCGGCAACTGCGGCAAGGCGGGCCAATGGGTGCCTGTCGGCGTCGGTCAGCCACATCTGCGGATGGACCAGATCACCGTCGGTGGCACAAAGGCTTAAACCGCCTTCCCTATTCGTACGGGTCTTATTCGTGCGGGCGGAAGCGCCATTTTCGCTCGACCGCGGCGTTGAGATCGAGGCCGTTGCGGTGTGCGAAGAGAAGGATGTGGCCGAGCACGTCCGCCGTCTCGTCGGCCAATGCCGTTGCCAGCTCGGACTCGCTCATGCCCTTGCGGCGCCCCCGGCCGGTGATCTTGTTCCAGATCTGAATCAGCTCGCCCATTTCCTCCTGGAGTTTCAGGACGAACCAGTCGTCGTCGCGGTCCAGGCCGTTATCGGCGGCATAGGTTGCCGAAGCCGCTTCGAATTGCTTCATCAGATCTGACAGCATCGATATCGTTCCTCTTATGTTCTCAACAGACATGAACGATTCCTACAAAAAAGTCGAGCCGGCAGAGTTTGCCCCGCCGGCTCGACTTTATCGAATTGGAACTATGCTCAGCCCTTGCTCGGCAGCAGCATGCAATCGAAATCCTTGCGCTTCAGAGCGGAACAAGCGGAATTCGCATCGTCGCGGCTCGCAAAACCGACGAATCGGGCGCGATAGACCGTGTTGCCGCCCTTGCCGACAGCTTCGGTGTAGGGTGACGCGTTGGCAAGCGCATTGCCGGCCCTGGACTTGGCCTCGGACAGCAGATCCTTGGCGGCCTGCGCGGTCGGCGTCGCGGCGATCTGCACCTGCCAGCTGCCCGTCGCCGCCGGCTTGTTGGCAACGAGGATCTCATCCATCGCAGCCGGGCGATCCATCGGTACGGTGACGTTCGAGGCCGCGGCAAATGCCATCGGGACGACCTCGACGCGCTTGCGCGCCGGCGCCGGCGTCGTCGTCGCGGTGGTCTGGGCGTCGACATCCACGGCAACATCGTCGGAGACGGAAGCCACTTCGACCTGCTGCGGAACCTTGCCGCCGCCGACACTTGCAAACAGGCGCGATGACGGAACAGGGGTTGCCTTCGGGATATAGCGATCCAGCAGCGATGCCATCAGCGCATCGCGGCCGCGCGCCGTGGCGCCGCCCATGACAACGCCGATCACGCGGCGATTGCCCTGACGCACTGCGCTGACGAGATTGAAGCCGGAGGCATTGGTATAGCCGGTCTTGATGCCGTCCATGCCTTCATAGCGATACATCAGATTGTTGTGACCGCGAACGCTACGGCCGCGATAGCTGAAGCTCGACTGCGAGAAGAGCCGGTATTCCTGCGGGTAGTTGTTGATGAGCGCGACGGCGAGCGTCGACATATCGCGGGCCGTCGTCCACTGCTGCATGTTCGGGAGGCCGGAAGCATTGAGGAAGGTGGTGCGGCGCATGCCGATTTCCCGCGCCTTTTGCGTCATCAGCCGGGCGAAGCCGCTTTCGCTGCCGCCGAGGGCCTCCGCCATGGCGGTTGCCGCGTCATTGGCGGACTTGATGATCATGCCGTCGACTGCTTCGCGTACGGTCACTGTGCTACCGGGCTTGAGGCCCAGCTTGGTCGGCGGCTTGGCGGCGGCAAAACGCGATACCGGTATTCTCGTACTCCAGCTGAGCTTGCCGCGATGGATCGCCTCGAAGGTCATGTACAAGGTCATCATCTTGGTCAGCGATGCCGGATGGTTGAGGTCATCGGCATTGCTTGATGCCAGTACCTTGCCGGTCTTCGCATCCATGATGAAATAGGCGCTGCCGGCAAAGCTCGCCGCAGGAGCGCTCAGCAGCAAGACGGCCGCAGACAGAGCCATCAAAAGTCTTTTCATAATTGTCCCCAACCGAAAGAATGCCAACACACCGCATCAATCCCTGTATGATTTTGCGACAAAAAGCCTGATACCGGTGCGATATTGAGGCAACAGCCTCGATAGTTCTTCAATTTTGCCGTTCCTGGTAAAATAACCATTAACGCATTGGAAATTATGGCAAAGATTCAGTAAGGTTTAACGGGGATGCGCTAGAGCGTTGACGTTGGTCAACGGGGTCGATCCGCATGGAACAGGGCATCAAGGTCCGCCTCAAGCGCAGGATGATTTCCAGCGGGCTGGAAGCTGCCGCAATTCTGAAGGGTGCCGGCCTGATGCGCGACGTTGCCGGCCTCGGCGCCATCTTCACTCTTCATCATGTCCGCCCTGCCCTTTCCCGCCGCTTTACGCCCAATGCACATCTCGAGGTCTCACCTGATTTTCTCGACCGAGCGATCGCGCGGCTGAAAAAGGATGGCTATGAATTCATCGCTCTTGACGCTCTTCCGGCGCGACTGGCGAATGCCGCCGGCAAGCCGCCCTTTGTCGCCTTCACGCTCGACGACGGCAATCGGGACAACCTCGATCACGCCCTGCCGGTCCTTTCCCGTCACGGTGCGCCCTTCACCGTCTTCGTTGCCCAGGGGCTCTCGGAGCGGAGCCACAGCATATGGTGGGAAACGCTCGCCGAGCTGCTCGGCCGGCTGGATCGGCTGACATTCGATTTCGGCTCCGGCGACGAATTCCTGCCGCTGGGCAAGGAAAGCCATAAGCATGCGGCATTTGCCCGCTTCGCCGCCTTCGTTCACGGCCACGATGAAAGCGAAGCCGTCGGCCGGATCGACGCGCTTGCCCGCCGTCACGGTCTGGAACCGCTCGACATTGTCCGCGCATCGATCATGGATCGGGGCGAGTTGACGCAGCTCGCTCGCCATCCCCTCGCCTCGCTCGGCGCGCATACGGTAAGCCATCGCGCGCTGTCGCGGCTGCCGGAGGCGGAGGCAGCGGCGGAAATGGCGCTTTCGGCCGATTATGTCGCCGATATCACCGGACGGCGGCCGATCTCGATCGCCTATCCTTACGGCACGCTTGAAGCCGTATCGCCACGCGAGGGCAGGCTCGCGGCAGAACTGGGCTTTTCCGTCGGCGTCACGACGCGCCCGGGCACGATCATGCCGGCGAACGGCACGGAGGCCACGCTCCTGCCGCGGCTATCGCTGAACGGCCATTACCAGAAGCCCCGCTATGCATCGGCACTTGCCTCCGGCATTCCCATGCGATTGATGGGGCCTGAGAAACGGCATGGATCTTAAGGATACATCCGCACCTTCTGCCAGGCGCCTTCCGGCACCTCGCGGCGAAACTCGATGCGATCGTGCAGGCGGAACTGCCGGTCATGCCAGAACTCGATCGACAGCGGCCGGATGCGGAAACCGGACCAATAGGGCGGGCGCGGAATGTCGCCGATAGCATAGCGGGCGGTATATTCGGCAACCGCCTTTTCCAATGCAAAGCGGCCCTCGAGCGGGCGGGACTGCTTCGAAGCCCAGGCGCCGATGCGGCTGCCCCGCGCCCTGGTCTTGAAATACTCATCCGCTTCCTGGTCGCTCACCACTTCAACCACGCCGCGCAGGCGCACCTGGCGGCGCAGCGATTTCCAGTGGAAACACATGGCCGCTTTCTTGTGGTAAAGAATTTCTTGACCTTTCTGGCTTTCGAAGTTCGTATAAAAGACGAATCCGTCGCTATCAAAACCCTTCAGAAGAACCATGCGGACATTTGGCAATCCATCCTTATCCACCGTTGCCAAGGCGACCGCGTTCGGATCGTTCGGCTCCGTGGTCTCCGCTTCGCGCAGCCAGGCCGCGAAAAGAGCGAAAGGTTCGTTCTGCTCGGTGAAGTCACCGCTTGTTAACTCGTTTTCCGACATATTAGTTCAAATACTCCGCAATTCCCAATAACCGCCGGCCCCTCTGGCTAGCCAAAAACGTTCGGGTGGAAGTCATAGCAAAGTCGACCGTTCATACAAAGCGCAAGCTTGCAAAAGGCGTGACGATGGCTGTCGTCCTTGTCTCCCTTTTCACCCTTGGCGGCTGCGTTGGCGGCGGCATGGACTACCTGAGCTCGGCCAAGGTCGATCGCAGCGTATCGACCGGCACGGTGCCGACGGCGCCTGTGACCACCGACAGCATTTCCGACGAAACCACGGTGCGCAACGCAGTCACTTCCGCGGATCTTCACAAGCTCAACGGCCAGTCCATTCCCTGGGCTAACGCTTCCACGGGCAGCGCCGGCGTCATCGACACGATCGTCGAAAGCAATGCATCCGGCGTGGTTTGCCGGCAGTTCCGCACCAGCCGCCATTCCTACCAGGGCATCGCCAACTTTTCCGGCAGGACCTGCCTCGTTGGTCAGGGCGAATGGCAGCTGCTGAGTTTCCAGCAAGCCGGCTGATCGCTTTACCCTCTTTTTCCGCGTGTCGTTTTCCGCGTGCCATCGACCTGGCCGAACGGCAGGATGATCGATGCGCCATGCCATTACGGCTTCTCGGCATTCGTCGTTAGCGATCGGCTAACCATGTGCGGAAATGGAAGCCGATGGTTTCCGCCCGGCGTAACGCCTGATTAGCAACTCTTCCCGCAGGATCGGTTCATACGCGCATCGGCCGTGCCTCCCCCAACGGGAAGCAAGGGGATGAAGCGCGATCAATTGGTTTTTGCTTGGGATGCTGCGACGGAGCCTGGCATACCCATGAATAATGGCGGGAAAGATGCGCGATCCTTACAAGGTGTTGGGCGTGAAACAGGATGCTGGAGCCGACGAAATCAAGGCTGCCTGGCGCAAACTGGCAAAGTCCGCGCATCCGGATCACAATCTGGGCGATCCAACGGCGTCGGAGCGTTTCGCCGAAATCGGCCGCGCCTATGAGACGCTGAAGGATCCGCAGAAGCGCAGCCGTTACGATCAGATCGCGCGCATGGCGGAAGCCAAGGGCCAGAGCCAGGAACAGACGATCATGCAGCAGCGCCAGGCGGCGCGCGAGGCTGCCGATCGTGCGAAGGCCGCGCGCGCCAATGCCGAGAAGATCATGGAGGAGCTTGCCCGGGCGAATGCGCGCAAGGCAGCCGCCTCCGCGGCATCGGCTCAGCACAATGCGGCAGGCGAGACACCTGAAGATATGGTCGAGCGCATATTCGGGGTAAAGTCGGGCCGCGCGCAGCAACAGGATCAAGCCGCAGCCACCGAGACCGCAGCGCAGCACGCCGGAAAGCAGCAGGAGGCCTACGCGACCGCCGCTGAAGAAATACACACGGAGGAGGAACTGCTGGCGACGGGAACCTCTCCCGCCGGTCCACGCTCCACCTTCGGCATCCTCGGTTCGCTCGTGCGCCGCTTTACCGGCGGCAATGTCCAGGAGAAGCCGCCGGAAAAGACGCCCGAGGTTGCCGCCGAAGCCACCGTGACGCTCGACGACATGTTGAAGAGCCGGTGGATCACCGTTCCGCTGTCAGATGGCCGTGAAGCACGCTTCCAGGCGACGACGGATATCGCCAACGGCCAGGTGCTGCATCTGAAGGGCCAGGGGTTGAAACTGCAGGGCATGCTGCGCGGCGACGTTGCCATCACCGTCCATTTGTCGACCGACGGGCGCTTCACGCTCGACGGCAGCGATGTGCGCACGATATTGCCCGTCACCATCGAGAACGCCGTCCTCGGCTGCGAGGCTACCGTCGAGGGGCTGAACGGACCGGTCAAGCTGACGGTGCCGGCCTGGTCCGGTTCGGATCAGATCGTTCGCATTCCCGGCGAGGGATTGCCCGATGGCAATGGCGGGAAAGGTGATCTCGTCGTCGAATTGCGGCTGATGCTTTGGGAAAAACCAGATGATAAGGTTACTGATCTGATGCGTAGCATGCGTGAAGGGCTTTTCCTGTGAAATTTTAGTGACAACAGCACCCTTTGTTACGATCCCTAACAGTTGATGATCTTTACGATGCTTGAACAGGGGAACGGCCTATGCCATAGGCAGGGTCATTCGAAAGTTCAAGGGAGCAGAATATGGCTCAATCCACTGGCCTCATGGCAGGCAAGCGCGGCGTCATCCTCGGCGTCGCAAACAACCGTTCGATAGCGTGGGGTATTGCCAAAGCCTGTTCGGATGCCGGAGCCGAAATCGCATTGACGTGGCAGGGCGACGCCCTCAAGAAGCGCGTCGAGCCGCTTGCTCAGGAACTCGGCGCCTTCATGGCGGGCCATTGCGACGTCACCGAGCCGGCAACGATCGATGGCGTCATCGACACGCTTGAAGCGAAATGGGGCAAGATCGATTTCGTCGTGCACGCCATCGCCTTCTCCGACAAGGATGAGCTGACCGGCCGCTACCTCGATACCAGCCGCGACAACTTCACGAAGACGATGGACATCTCCGTCTATTCCTTCACGGCGGTTGCGCAGCGCGCCGAGCGAATCATGAATGACGGCGGCTCCATGATCACCCTCACCTATTACGGTGCGGAAAAAGTCATGCCGCATTACAACGTCATGGGTGTCGCCAAGGCGGCTCTGGAAGCAAGCGTACGCTACCTCGCCGTCGATCTCGGCGGCCGCGGCATCCGCGTCAACGCGATTTCGGCCGGCCCGATCAAGACGCTCGCAGCTTCGGGTATCGGCGATTTCCGCTACATCCTGAAGTGGAACGAATACAATGCGCCGCTGAAGCGGACCGTTACGATTGACGAGGTCGGCAACTCCGCCCTCTATCTGCTGTCCGATCTGTCGACGGCCGTCACGGGCGAAATCCACCACGTCGATTCCGGCTACCATACGGTCGGCATGAAGGCCGTGGACGCGCCTGACATTTCCGTCGCGAAGGACTGAAAACAGGAAATCTGACCGTGTCGCCCATCCTCTATGTGATACGTCACGGTCAGACCGACTGGAATGCCGAACGCCGCCTGCAGGGGCAAAGGGACATCGATCTCAATGCCATCGGCCGCGAGCAGGCACGGCAGAACGGCATTGATCTTGCCGAAATCCTCGCCTTCGAAAACCGGCCCTTCGACTTCATCGCCAGCCCCCTGCGCCGCACGCGCGAGACCATGGAGATCGCGAGGGACGCCATGGGCCTGCCGCCCAAGGACTACAGCACCGACGACAGGCTGGTCGAGCTGTCGTTCGGGGCGTGGGAAGGCTTCACCCTCAAGGAACTGAAGGCGACTGAGCCCGATCGTCTTGCCGAGCGCAAGGCGAACAAATGGGATTTCATCCCGCCCGGCGATGATGCTGAAAGCTACGAAATCCTCTCCTGGCGCGTCGGCTCGTGGCTGACATCCGTCGACCGGCCAACCGTCTGCGTCACGCATGGCGGCGTCATCCGCACATTGTTTCGCCTGATCGGCGATGTCGAAAAGGAAGAGGCCGCCGAAATCCCGATTCATCAGGACCAGATCCTGAAGGTCGATCCGCATATGAAAATCATCGGCTGGATGTAAAGCGGTTCCGTATCGAGAACAGGGATGGCGAGGATCTGCGAAACCGTGGCGGAACGACCTTTCCCGAGCTCGAATAACTTCCCAGCCGCCGGCCGCCCGGCGGCACCAGCATTTACTGAACGATATCGAGATCGTTGACGACGCGCTTGCCATCGACTTCCGTGTAGAAAACGACGACCTTCACGCCGGCCTGCAGGCCATTGAAATCGAAATCCTCCGGCACCTGATAGTTCTTGCCGTCATCCAGGGTGATGCTGAAGTTCTTCGCATCGACTTTCTTGATCGTTGCCTCGACATCGGCGCTTTCGGCAAAGCCTGCGACGGGCGCAAGCAGGCTTGCCGTGGCCAAAAGCGTCGCTACAAAAAAGCGCATGGTCGTTCACCCTTCAGGTCGATTTGATTGTGATTTCTTATGCGGTGTAGAAAACACGCCGAATATGGCGGAAGTTGCCCCCAATAGTGGCTTCGCTCGCCCAATTGGTGAATGCGCCGTCACAATCCACAGTGCGGATTAATCTTTGTTTACCATACCGCTGCCCGCGGAAGACGGCGTCGAGCGGCGCTTGCGTGGCGGCGAAAAGAAAGATTTTGTCTGGCCAGCTTTTTGGCCCCCGAATGAGCAAGGCAGAACCGGCCTCGATCATCCGGCATTGGAATCAAATAAGTAGAGCACGGAGCCGCCCGAAAACCGCTTACACTTTTCGGCATCATGCTCTATGAGTGTGCCGCAATTGCAAGAGAGAAAAGGCGGTCTGTTCATCGGGCTGCAGCAAACCGGTCGTTTCCAATGTCGCACAATACATTCGGTCATCTTTTCCGCGTCACCACCTGGGGCGAAAGCCATGGTCCGGCGCTCGGCTGTGTCGTCGATGGCTGCCCTCCCGGCCTCCGCTTCAAGCTCGAAGACATCCAGGCCTGGCTCGACAAGCGTAAACCGGGGCAATCGCGCTTCGTCACGCAGCGGCGCGAGGACGATCTCGTCAAGGTTCTCTCGGGCGTGATGATGGATGAGGACGGCGAGACGATGATCTCGACCGGCACCCCGATCTCGATGCTGATCGAGAACACCGACCAGCGTTCGAAGGATTATGGCGAGATCGCCAGGCGCTACCGTCCTGGCCATGCCGACTATACCTATGACGTCAAATACGGCATCCGCGACTATCGCGGCGGCGGGCGCTCGTCTGCGCGCGAGACAGCCGCACGCGTCGCGGCCGGCGGTATTGCCCGCCTCGTCGTGCCCGGCGTGACCATCCGCGGGGCACTGGTGCAGATCGGCAAGCACAAGATCAACCGCGCCAACTGGGATTGGGCTCAAGTTGACCAGAACCCCTTCTTCGCCCCGGATCCTGAGATCGTGCCGGTGTGGGAAGACTATCTCGACGGCATCCGCAAGGCCGGCTCCTCGATCGGCGCCGTAGTCGAAGTCGTGGCCGAAGGCGTGCCAGCCGGTCTCGGCGCTCCGATCTACGGGAAGCTCGACCAGGATATCGCCTCGCTGCTGATGTCGATCAACGCCGTCAAGGGCGTCGAAATCGGCGAAGGGTTTGCGTCCGCCGAGCTGACCGGAGAGGAAAATGCCGACGAGATGCGCATGGGCAATGACGGCAAACGCATCTTCCTGTCAAATCACGCCGGCGGCATTTTGGGCGGTATTTCCACCGGCGAACCGATCGTTGCGCGCTTCGCCATCAAGCCGACCTCCTCGATCCTGACCGAGCGTCAGTCGATCGATGCCGACGGCAACAATGTCGATGTGCGCACCAAGGGCCGCCACGATCCGTGCGTCGGCATTCGCGCCGTGCCGATCGGCGAGGCAATGGTTGCCTGCGCCGTTGCCGATCATTATCTGAGGGATCGCGGCCAGACGGGCCGGCAGAGGTAGGAAATTCGAAATGTCTTACGACCAGAAGCGTGTTGTCGATGCCATCCGGGCTTTCGAAGCCGGCGAGATCGTCGTCGTCATGGACGATAACGACCGCGAAAACGAAGGCGACCTGATCGTCGCCGCTGTTCATTGCACGCCGGACAAGATGGCCTTCATCGTCCGGCACACATCCGGCATCGTCTGCACGCCGATGCCGCGCGAGGAAGCCAAACGGCTGAACCTCAACGCCATGGTGGCGGAAAACGACTCCGCCCATACCACGGCCTTCACCGTCTCCGTCGATTTCAAGCACGGCACGACGACAGGCATTTCCGCCGACGACCGGACGCTGACCGTGCGCAACCTCGCCAACCCGAATGTCGGCCCGGCGGATTTCGTCCGTCCCGGCCACATCTTTCCGCTGGTTGCCCGCGAAGGCGGCGTGTTGATGCGCTCCGGTCATACGGAAGCCGCCGTCGATCTCTGCAAGCTTGCCGGCCTGCCGCCGATCGGCGTCATCTGCGAACTCGTCAATGACGACGGCACGGTGACGCGCGGCCAGCAGGTGGTCGAATTCGCCGAGCAGCACGGGCTGAAGCTCGTCTCCGTCGCCGACCTCATCGCCTATCGCCAGCGCAAGGAAACACTGATCGAGCTCGGCACCAGCTTCGATATCGAAACGCCATTCGGCAAGGCACGCGCCCATACCTATTCGCTGCCCTGGGACCCGATGCAGCATCTCGCCGTCGTCTTCGGCGATATCCGCGACGGCGTCGATATCCCGGTGCGCCTGCATCCCGAAAGCGTCGCCGAGGATCTGTTCGGCAAACGCCGTCCGGTCGATTTCTACATGAAGAAGATCGCCGAGGAAGGCCGCGGCATCATCGTCTACCTGCGCGAAGGTTCCGTCGGTGTCGGTCATTTCGACAATGGCCGCAAGGCGCGCCAGGCTGAACGCGAAAGCCATGCCGAGGCACAGGTGCGCGACAGCGAATGGCTGGAAATCGGGCTGGGCGCACAGATCCTGAAGGATCTCGGTGTCAGCTCGATCAAGCTGCTCACCAGCCGCGAACGGCACTATGTCGGTCTCGAAGGCTTCGGCATCAAGATCGCCACGACGGAAATCTGCTGATTCCACCCTCCCCTCGAGGGGGAGGGTCGGAGCGAAGCTCCGGGGTGGGGTGATGCCCCACACGATCACCCCCACCCACCGCTGCGCGGCGACCTCCCCCCTCCAGGGGGAGGTACCTAAAACTCGCGATCCAGCAGGCCCATCATGATGTCGTCGTGCCAGCTGCCATTGACGTAAGCGGTCTCCCGCTCCCTTCCTTCAACGACGAAGCCGCATTTTTCATAGGCTCGGATGGCGCGCTTGTTGTAGGCGAGCACGCGTATTCCGATGCGATGCAGCTTCATCTCGCCAAAGGCGTGATCCAGCAGAAGCGCAATCGCTTCCGTGCCAAAGCCTTTGCCAAGCAACGCCGGATCATAAATCCCGATTGCCATCGTCGCGCGCCGGTCCTGGCGATTGACGTTGTCCAATCTGATCACGCCGGCAAAGGCGCCGTCGATTTCGATGACCCATGCGTGAAGGTGATCGGCAATACCTTGAACCCATCGCGCCGCGCCCTCCCGGGTGACGGGCTTGATGTCCTCCTTGTTGACGCCATACATCTCCGCGATCTCTGCATTCGTACCCAAAGCGAAGCGCACTTCGGCGTCGTCGGCACACGGCGGGCGGAGCCTGACATTTCTGCCCTCGAGAATTGGTGACGACAACGAACCCTCCGTTTTCAGGTGCTCCTCCGACTATTCGCCCCCATGAGCATGCCCTCCACCAGAGGTGGCGGTCTGAAACGCGCTGCATCCGAACTAATAGAAGTGGTTTTGCTGCAGCTTGCAAGTGTTGAGCGGCACTATGTCGGCCTCGAAAGCTTCGGCATCAAGATCGCCACAACGGAAATCTGCTGATTTCCACCCTCCCCTCGATGGGGAGGGTCGGAGCGTAGCTCCGGGGTGGGGTGATGCTCCACACGATCACCCCCACCCGCCGCTACGCGGCGACCTCCCCCCTCAAGGGGGAGGTGACAAAGCCTGGGATCAATTCCGCCACGTGCGGCCGAATACGCGAAGCCAATTATCATAGGCGAATTTTCGCAAAGCCTGTTCATCGAATCCGCTCTTGCTCATGGCCTCTATGAGGCGTGGCAGGCCACTTGCATCTCCGATCTCACGAGGCATGACCGCTCCGTCAAAATCTGATCCGAGCGCGACCCCATCCGCGCCGATGCGGGCGCTGAGATGGTCAATCTGGCGGATGACCGCTTCGAGCGGGGTGTCCTCGTCAAGATTGGCATCCGCGCGGATATCGTTGACGGCAAGATTCAGCCCGACGACGCCGCCTGTATCTCGAATGGCGTCCAATTGCCGATCGGTCAGGTTCCTGGTCGACGGACATATGGCATGGGCGCAGGTATGCGTGGCGACGAGCGGAGCGGTGCTCAATGCGGCGACATCCCAAAATCCGCGCTCATTCAGATGGGAAACATCGATCATGATCCCCAGCTCGTTACATCTTCTAACCAGATCCTTTCCCAAATCGGTGAGGCCGGGTCCGGTATCGGGCGATCTCGGATAGGTGAATGGAACGCCATAGCCGAAGATATTCGGACGGCTCCACACAATACCCAGGGACCGAAGGCCGGCATCATAGAGGCTATCCAGATAGGCGAGATCGGGGCCGATTGCGTCGGCGCCTTCCATATGGAGCACAATGGCAAAGGCGCCGTCATATCGAGCCGCCTCGATCTGGCTGACGCTCGTTGCCAGACGGATTCTATCACCCGAGCGCCCGATCAGCTTCCTTATGGCCGAAAGCTGCCCGTCGATTTGCCGGTGGGCATGGTCCGGAGGCAGGGCCTCGGCATAGCGGACTTCGTAGCCATCATGGGTGATCGTCAGATCGTCCACCGGCTTATGTTCCGGCGCGGCATACATCGCGAATAATCCGCCGGCCAAGCCGCCTTCGAGTGCTCGCGGAAGATCGAGATGCCCGGCCTCGGACCGAACCAGAAAATCGCGGCCGTCAGGTCTATAATCCAGCATGAACTGGACCGCGTCGTTATGCCCATCGAAAATCCGAATAGTGTCCATGCGATCGCAGTTCCCATAGATCAGAGGCCGCTTCGCTCTCCCGTCAACGCAATCCGCAGGCGATTTCCCGAACAAGGAATATCGGTCATTCTCGCCAGCCGTCGAGAAACACAACCTTCTCGACACCGGTGAAACGGGCAACGCGCTCCAGCTCTGCTTCCAGCTTCTCCAGCCGGCCGGAAGATGCTTTGACACCCGGTTCCAGCCACAGGCGTTTGACATCCAGTGTTCCCGCCTTGCGGTCGGCCTTCATGTCAATCCGTCCGATCAGACGGTCTCCTTCCAGGAGCGGAAAGACATAGTAGCCATATTCGCGCTTCGGCTCGGGCACGAAAATCTCGATGCGGTAGAAGAAGCCGAAGAGGCGTTCGGTGCGGTTGCGATCGCGTAGCGTGGGATCGAAGGGGCTGAGAACGCGGATGCGCGCCGGCGCTTCGGCGTGACTATCGAGCGTGTCATGAAAGTCGAGGAAAGCTAAGGAGGGTCGAGGCTTGCCGCCACCGGCAGGCTCGATCAGCACATCGGTCAATTCGTCGCGATGGGTCTCGACCCAGCTCTTGGCCTCCTGCGGCGTCACCAGATCCCAGAAAGCGGCGATTTCGCCCGAGGTGGCAAAGCCGAGGCGCTGCAGCGCGCTGCGGCAAGCCCAATCGACAAATTCGTCATGCTCCACTTCCGGCTCATGGAAATGGGCCGGCAGGACGCGTTCGACGAGATCGTAGACCTTCTGGAAATTGGTGCGGCCGGCAATGGCGAACTTGCCGGTGCGCCAGAAATATTCGAGCGCCGTCTTGTTCGGGTGCCAGTTCCACCAGCCGCCGGAGACGTGATCCTCCGCCTTGACCTCGCGGGCGGTAATGGCGCCGTTCTTCAGCACGCGCTCGTAGGTTTCCTCGAAAGCCGCCTCGAACCCCTCTCCGCGCCATTTGCGCCAGCGCGCAATGATCGCCTCCTCTTCACGGCGAAAGCGGTGCTTCCAATAGACGAAGAAGGCGCTCGGCAGGATCGAGGCATCATGCGTCCAGTTCTCGAAAAGCGCGCCATCCTTTTCCAGAAGCTCCGTCAGATGTTCGCGCCGATAGGTCTGGTTGCGCGAAAACAGGATCTGATGATGGGCGCGCTCGACGGTTGCGATGCTGTCCACCTGCACGAAGCCGATGTCATGGATGAGCTGCAGCAGCCCCGCCTTTGTCAAGGCGCGGTTGGGCGGATTGGCAAGCCCCTGTTTGGCAAGAAACACGCGGCGGGCATCACGATTCGAAAGCAGATTCGTCATAAGCGGATCATAGGCATAAATTCCCATGCTTTCAAAGAGGCCCTGATTTGATAAATCGAAGCGATGCGCTATAGCTCCGCGATCACACTGTTGAACAGGGAAAGCGCTTGGATATCCGCTTCGACAACGCCGGCGTCGATTATGGCACGCGCACTGCGCTGTTTCCTTTGAATCTCACGCTTCAGGAGCGCCGCATCGGGGTGATCGGCCTCAACGGCTCCGGCAAGACGACCTTCGCGCGGCTGATCAACGGGCTCGTCAAGCCGACGACGGGACGCGTCTTGGTCGATGGGCTCGACACGGTCGGCAACGCCAGCGAGGTGCTTGGAAAAGTCGGCTATATCTTCCAGTCGCCGCAGAACCAGATCATCCTGCCCATCGTGCGCGACGATATCGCCTATGGGCTGAAGGCGCGCGGATATGACAAGACGCAAATCGAGGCGGCGGTCGAGGGTATTCTTGGCCGCTTTGGCGTCGGCCATCTCGGCGCGCGGCGGGCGCATGAGCTTTCCGGTGGCGAGCTGCAGATGGCCGCGCTCTGCTCTGTACTCGTGACCGGACCCGATATCCTCATTCTCGACGAACCGACCAACCAGCTCGATCTCAAGAACCGGGCGCTCGTGCGGAAGACCATGATGGAGCTGCCGGAAAGCATCATCGTCATCAGCCACGATCTGCCCCTGCTCGAGGATTTCGAGCGGGTGCTTTTGTTCGACCAGGGCCGGCTCGTCGCCGACGCTCCGGCAGAGGAGGCGATCGCTCGCTACAGGGGGATGGCAGGCTGATGCAGACGCTGCATGTCGATGTCGATACATGGTTGCACCGGCTTTCGCCGCGCGTAAAGCTCCTCACGTTGACTGCATTCGGCGTATTGCTTTTCCTGACGCAGTCCGTCGCGGTGCTTGCCTGTGCAAATCTTGTCGGCGCCGGCCTCTATTTCCGCAGTGGCCTGCCGATCCGAGACGCATTGAAGCGGCTGCGGCCGATCCTGATCTCGATTGCCGTGCTCGCCGTCTTCGCCGCACTCGTCGGCCCGCTGCACGCCGCCATCGTCACCGCCCTGCGATTGACCGCGCTCGCATTGTTTGCCGCCACGGTGACGGCGACGACATCGATGGCTGCTTTCATCGACGAGATCACGGCGCTTGCCATGCCGCTCCAAAAGTTCGGCCTGCTGAAGGCCGCCGATATTGGATTGGCGATCGGCCTCGTCATCCGGTTCGTCCCCGAGATCCTCGATCGCTACCGTGCGATCCGCGAGGCGCATCAGGCGCGCGGGATCAAGGTTCGCCTGGCGACCACGCTCGCGCCGCTGATCATCCTGACGCTGCGCGATGCGGACAATATCGCCGCCGCGATTGACGCGCGCGGCATTCGGCGTCAATGAACATAGATCTTTTTCGGAAGGAGCCGCCATGAACACCCGCGATCTCGTCCTCTCGGCACTTTTTGCCGCCATCATCGTGGCGCTCGGGCTCTTGCCGCTCATCCCGATCGGCATCATTCCGGTTCCGATCACGGCACAATCGCTCGGCGTCATGCTAGCCGGCGTCGTGCTCGGCGCCAAGCGCGGGGCGATCGCGGTGCTGCTGGTGGTCGTCCTTGTCAGCATCGGCCTGCCGGTGCTGTCGGGCGGTCGCGGTGGCCTTGCCGTCTTCGCCGGCCCGACGGCCGGCTTCTTCGTCGGCTGGATCTTCGCGGCCTTCGTCACCGGCTATTTCTCGGAGAGGCTGGTAAAGCCGGAACAGAGCGGCCTCGTTCAGGGCGTCGGCTTCTTCATCGCTGCCGTCATCGGCGGCGTGGTCGTGCTCTATGCGTTCGGCATCGCCTGGCTGACGATCAATATCGGTTTCAGCAAGGCGTTTCTCGGGTCCTTGGGCTTTGTGCCGGGAGATGTCATCAAGGCCGTCGTCGCGGCTCTCGTCGGCCGTGCCGTCATGGTCGGCTATCCGCTTCTGCCGCAGCGGAGCTAGGGCACGTCGCCTAAAAATGCGCGGCGGTTTTACGGCAGCGACGTGCGTCTCAGCGTGACTTACGTCAGGTATTTATAGAGCCAGTCGCGCGTGTCTTCCGGCAGCGGCGCCGGATCGTGTTCATCGCCACGGACCGCGAGCCAGAGAATTTCCACTTCCGCCGCCAGTTCGTTGCCGGTTTCGACCATGATCATGAAGCCGATCGACTTGCCGCCGATCTTGTTGACGCTGATCGAAAAGCGGGCAAGATCGTCATAGTGCAAGGCCCGGTGCAGCGAACAGGATGCCTTCCTGGCGATGTAGAGCGGTTCGTCCTCGACCAGCGGCCGGGTGCGCCAGAAATTCGAGAGCGCCGTTTCTGCCTGAGAGATATAGGAGGCGACAAACATCTGGCCGTGCCGGTCGACATCGCGCGGCGGCACCCTTACCTCGACGACATCGGATCGTTCTGCTCTCGCCATCACGCAATAACCCTGGCCGACGCCATACTCGCCTTAATGAAAGCTTAACACCGCGCCTCGATAAGTAAACGGCGCCACGCCAAAGTGGTTAAGATGGATTGTTGACATTGTAGTGACATGGTCCATGTCCTGTAATAGGCGTCACACCTCATTTATAGATTGGCCCCATGAGCACACGTCTTTACGAACACCCGATCTTCCTGGAACATATTGTTCCGCCTGGCCACCCGGAGCGGCCGGATCGGCTGCGCTCGCTGAATATCGCGCTGGAGCATCCGAATTTCGAGCGACTGGACCGGCGGAAAGCGCCTGCCGCACACGAGGATGCAGTCCTGCTTGCGCATCCCGAGGAGCATCTGGAGTTCGTGCTGCGTTCGATGCCGGACAGAGGCGACGACGGCGAGATCAACCAGCTCGAAGCCGATACCTATGCCAGCCCGAAGACGTTGCAGGCAATCATGCACGGCGTCGGCGGAGCCATGGCGGCGGTCGACGACGTCTTTTCCGGTGCGGCCGACAATGTCTTCGTCGCGGCCCGTCCGCCGGGGCACCATGCCGAGAAGACCAAGGCCATGGGCTTCTGCTTCTTCAACAATGCCGCAATCGCCGCCCGCCATGCGCAAAAGGCCCACGGCGCCGAGCGCGTCGCCATCGTCGACTGGGACGTGCACCACGGCAATGGCACTCAGGATATTTTCTGGGACGATCCGTCCGTGCTCTTCTGTTCCACCCACCAGATGCCGCTCTATCCAGGCACCGGCAAGAAGGATGAAAGTGGCACCCACAATACCATCGTCAATGCGCCGCTCTCTCCCAATACCGGCGGCGATCATTTCCGAGAGGCCTTCAAGTCGCGCATCCTGCCGGCGCTCGCCGACTTCAGCCCCGATCTCATCATCATCTCGGCCGGCTTCGACGCCCATCACCGCGATCCCCTGGCGCAATTGAACCTAACGGGCGAGGATTTCGACTGGGCGACCGGGCGGCTGCTCGAAGTTGCAGACCGCAGCGCCAAGAACCGGGTCGTCAGCCTGCTCGAAGGCGGCTATGATCTGGAAGGTCTCGCCGAGTCGGCGGGGATGCATATTCTACGCATGATGAAAGGTTGACGATGAGCGAGAACGCCAAGGCAGATGTTTCGGGCTATTCCTTCGAGAAGGCTGTGGCGGAGCTTGAAAGCATCGTTGCCCGGCTTGAGCGCGGCGATGTGGCGCTGGACGAATCCATCTCGATCTACGAGCGCGGCGAAGCGCTGAAGAAGCACTGCGAAGCGTTGCTTTCAGCGGCGGAAAACCGCATCGAGAAGATCCGGCTCGACCGCGCCGGCAAGCCACAGGGTACGGAAGCGCTGGACGGCGCATAGGATCAAAACGGGAAATTTGAGTTTGGCACGCATTCCCGATAGGTTGAGCCCCAACCGAAAGGAGAGCCTTCATGTCATTCTTCCCAGGCAACGATCCTCAGGCCGGCGATGCCTTCGCCTGCGATGCGATCGAGAACCTTATCATTCCGCGCACCAGCGACCTTGGCGGCTTCTCCGTGCGGCGCGCGCTTCCGAGCAGCCGGCGCCGGTTGGTAGGACCGTTCATCTTCTTCGACCGCATGGGACCTGCGATTTTACGGCCGGGCCAGGCGCTCGATGTGCGCCCACATCCGCATATCGGCCTTTCCACGGTCACCTATCTCTTCGACGGCGAGATCCGCCATATGGACAGCCTCGGCACGGCCAAGGTGATCCGTCCCGGCGACGTGAACCTGATGACGGCCGGGCGCGGTATCGTGCATTCCGAGCGCACGCCGGAGAACCTGCGCGATCACCCTTTCGCCATGTCCGGCCTGCAGACCTGGCTGGCGCTCCCCGACGACAAGGAGGAGATCGATCCCTCCTTTGCCCACACCGAGAAGGACGAGCTGCCTGTGATCGCCGATGGCGGCGTGACCGGGCGCGTTGTCATCGGCGAATTCGAGGGTCTGAAATCGTCGGTGAAATCCTTCTCCGACACGCTCTATGTCGATCTGCAGCTTCAGCCCAATACGACGTTTCCTTTTGGGTCAGCGCATGAGGAGCGGGCCCTCTATATTCTCTCCGGTTCGCTCATCGTCGCGGGCGACCGTTTCGAGCAGGATCAGCTCCTCGTCTTCCGTCCCGGCGATGCGATAACGCTGGAGGCAGGCGAAAAAGGCTGTCATCTCATGCTTTTTGGCGGTGCAGCGCTCAATTCGAAGCGCTATATCTGGTGGAATTTCGTCTCGTCCTCAAAGGAGCGCATCGAAAAGGCCAAGGAAGAATGGCGCACAGGCCGCTTCGATATCGTGCCGGGCGACGAGGAAGAGTTCATTCCCCTGCCGGAAGGCTAACGGGTTCATAACACTCCCACATGTTTCTTGTTCGGGAGCACCTTGAATTCGGCGCCTTTTGTCGCAATCTGTTTTGACGTAAAGGCGGACCACCGCCCAAGAATAGCAAGAAAGAGGCATCAGCCTTGACACAAATGCCACAGACGCCCCTGCTGGACCGGGTCCAATATCCTTCCGACCTGCGAAAGCTGGAGGACCGGGAATTGCCGCAACTCGCCCGCGAAGTCCGCGATGAGATGATCGATGCGGTGTCGCGTACCGGCGGACATCTCGGCGCCGGCCTCGGTGTCGTCGAATTGACCATCGCGATCCACAGCGTCTTCAACACGCCCGACGACCGGCTGATTTTCGATGTCGGGCATCAGTGTTATCCGCACAAGATCCTGACCGGCCGGCGGGACCGCATTCGCACGCTTCGCCAGGAAAACGGTCTTTCCGGCTTCACGCGCCGGGCTGAAAGCGAGTACGATCCCTTCGGCGCCGCGCATTCCTCGACATCCATTTCCGCCGGCCTCGGCATGGCGGTTGCCGCCGAGCTCGATAATACCGACCGCCGTGTGATCGCCGTCATCGGTGACGGCGCCATGTCGGCCGGCATGGCCTATGAGGCGCTGAACAATGCCGGTGCGCTCGATGCACGGCTGATCGTCATCCTCAACGACAACGACATGTCGATCGCCCCGCCGACGGGGGCCATGAGCGCCTATCTCGCGCGCCTCGCCTCCGGCCGCACCTATATGGGCTTCCGGGATTTCGGCAAGAAACTGACCGCCTATCTCGGCAAGAAGGTCGACCGCGCCATCACGCGGGCAGTCGAGCACGCACGGGGCTATGTGACCGGTGGCACCATGTTCGAGGAGATGGGCTTCTATCATATCGGCCCGATCGACGGTCACTCCTTCGAGCATCTGCTGCCCGTGCTGCGCAATGTGCGCGACAATGCGCAAGGCCCGGTGCTGATCCATGTCGTGACGCAAAAGGGCAAGGGTTATCCGCCGGCCGAGGCAGCTGCCGACAAATATCACGGCGTCAACAAGTTCGACGTCATTACCGGCGCGCAGACGAAGGTGAAGCCGAATGCGCCGAGCTACACAAGCGTCTTTGCGGACGCTTTGGTCCAGGAGGCAACCCTCGACGACAAAATCGTCGGTATCACCGCCGCCATGCCAAACGGCACCGGCCTCGACAAGCTGCAGGAATTCTTCCCCAAGCGCTGTTTCGACGTCGGCATTGCCGAGCAGCATGCCGTGACTTTCGCCGCGGGCCTTGCTGCCGAAGGCTACAAGCCCTTTGCCGCTCTTTATTCCACCTTCCTGCAGCGTGCCTATGACCAGGTGGTGCATGACGTGGCGATCCAGGGCCTGCCCGTCCGTTTCCCGATCGACCGCGCCGGCTTCGTCGGCGCCGATGGACCGACGCATGCCGGGTCCTTCGATACCGCCTTTCTTGCCACCCTGCCCGGCTTCGTCGTCATGGCCGCCGCCGACGAGGCGGAACTCAAGCATATGGTGCGCACGGCCGCCGCCTATGATCTCGGCCCGATTTCCTTCCGCTATCCGCGCGGTGAAGGCGTCGGCGTCGAGCTGCCGGAACGGGGCCAGATCCTCGAAATCGGCAAGGGGCGCGTCGTCAAGCAGGGTTCGAAAGTCGCGCTGCTGTCCTTCGGCACGCGCTTGGCCGACAGCCTTGCCGCAGCCGAGGATCTCGATGCCGCCGGCCTGTCGACGACGGTCGCCGATGCGCGCTTCGCCAAGCCGCTCGATCACGACCTCATCCGACAACTCGTGGCTCACCATGAAATGCTGATCACCGTCGAGGAAGGTTCGGTCGGCGGCTTCGGCAGCCAGGTCATGCAGTTCCTCGCCAATGAGGGCCTGCTCGACAATGGCCTGAAGATCCGCTCGCTCGTCATGCCGGATATGTGGATGGATCAGGCAAAGCCTGAAGCCATGAATGCCAGAGCCGGTCTCGACCGTGCCGGCATCGTGCAGACAGTATTCCGCACGCTCGGCCACGGCCGCATCGTCGAAGCCGCTGGATAAACGCAAACATCAGGCGGCCCCGGGGCTGCCTGATGTCGTCAACCATCGAGCCCGTTGAAGATCGCCACGCGGTCTCGACCGGCGGCCTTGGCCTGATAGAGCGCGGAATCGACATTTCTCAACAGCAAGGCACGTGTCGCGCCATCATCCGGCGCCAGTGCTGCGCCGATGCTCAATCGTGCGGAGACGGATACGCCCTCTACCGCGAATGGCGCTCGGAATGCAGCCAACAAACGCTCGGACAGGGAGACAAGCGCGCTCCTGTCGGTCGGGTCCGGCACGAAGATGGCGAATTCGTCGCCTCCCATACGAACGACGATGTCATCGGTGCGGATGACAGAGCGGATGCGGGATGCCGCCTCACAGAGAACTTCGTCGCCGACATTATGACCGAAGCGGTCATTGATGGATTTGAAGCCGTCCATGTCGAGATAGAGAACGCCGAAGTGGCGGCCAGCAGCAATGGCTGAACTCAATGCGCTATCAACCAGGTTTTCCAGTGCCGACCTGTTGAAGAAACGGGTCAGCGGATCGGTCATGGCAGCCGCCCGCAAGCTGTTCTCGGCGATTCCCATCAGCAGGTTTGACTTCTGCAGCCGCAGAAGCGCACTGGCAATCTGTGCAAACCGCATGAGACTCTCTTCTTCGCCTGGAGAGAACCGCCTCGGCTTCTGATCGAGAACGCAGAAGGCACCCACGGGCAAGCCGTTCTCCAGTCGCACCGGAGCGCCGGCATAAAAGCGGAAATAGGGATCATCGAGAACGAAGGGGGCAGCCTTCAGCTCCGGTTCCTCCATAAGATCTGGAAGGACCAGCAGTTCGTCGTCAAACACCACCCGCGTACAAATCGACATGTCGCGCGAGCATTCGGCAATCTTCAAACCCGCCTGCCCTGCGATGCGCTGCCAGTCCTCATCGATGATATTGATGGCTGCATAGGGCGTTTCGAACACACTCCTCGCCAGTTCGGCAAGGATCGCAAGCTCGGGTGTCGGGCTGTTGTGAATCGCATTCAGGGACCGTACGGCCAAAAGCCTCTGTGTTTCATTGGCCGGAACTCGGACCAGCTGTCCCATTCGAATCTCCCTCTGCGATCAGCGTGCGACTTACGGAATTAGCGGTTCTTCGCTCAGGGCAACCCTGCCGCCGATAAAATATCTAACAAATCTCGACCGAAAGGATGACTCACCAGCGCGCGAGAACGATCCCACGGCTCAAACAACCTATCCCCGAAAGGGAGACGCATTGCCCCAGCAAAACTGGGCAAGTTGTGGCAATGGAATAGTATCATCCATGAAAAACGAAACGGCCCGCCGCAAAGCGGCGGGCCGAGAACGTTAACGGCAGCGATTCGCAGAGATCGATCAGAATTCTTCCCAATCGTCCTGGGGCGCGGCAGCGGCAGCGGTTGCCTTGCCGGCAAAGGCCTTGGCGACCGTGCGCCCGAGAGCGCGGGCCGGAGACACCGCCGGCTTCGAACGCGCCGTTGCCGCGACGGGTCGGGCAAGCGTTGGCTGCGCGGGCGCCGCCTGAATGGAGTTGCCAAGGCGGAACTGCTGCAGCAGCTCGTTGAGCGCCGCGGCTTCGCGGGCGAGCGCATGGCTTGCGGCCGTCTGTTCTTCGACCATGGCCGCATTCTTCTGCGTGCCCTGATCCATGTTGTTGACGGCCGTGTTGATCTCCTGCAGACCGGTCGACTGTTCGCGGGTCGCCGTGACGATCGCGCCGACATGGCGGTTGATCTCCTGCACTTCGGAGACGATCAACTGGAGGGCCTTGCCGGTTTCGCCGACCAGCGAGACGCCGGTATTGACCTGATCGCTTGAAGTCGTGATCAGCGCCTTGATCTCCTTGGCGGCGTTGGCGGAGCGCTGGGCGAGCTCACGCACTTCCTGGGCAACGACCGCAAAGCCCTTGCCGGCCTCGCCAGCGCGGGCCGCCTCGACACCAGCGTTCAGCGCCAGCAGGTTGGTCTGGAAGGCGATGTCGTCGATGACGCTGATGATGTTGCTGATCTCGCCCGAGGATTTTTCGATCTGCTGCATGGCCGAGACGGCGTTGCGAACCACTTCGCCCGACCGTTCCGCACCCTGGCGGGCGCGCTCGACGAGATGGCCGACATCTTCGGCACGCTTGGCGGAGTCGCGGACCGTTATGGTGACCTGCTCCAGTGCGGCCGCCGTTTCCTCGACGGCAGCGGCCTGCTGTTCGGTGCGCTGCGCCAGATCATCGGCTGCAGAGCGGATCTCGTCGGCGCCGGCATTGATGGCGGAAGCATTGCGGCCGACGGACTGCAGAGCGGCTTCCAGCTTTTCCACCGCATTGTTGAAGTCGTTACGGACACTGTCGAACTGCGGCGCAAAGCTGTTGCGCAGGCGGGTCGCGACATTGCCGGAAGACAGGGCGGAGAGCCCATCCGCGAGCGCTTCCATGGCAAAGCGGATCTCGCCCTCCTCACGCGCCTTCTGTTCGTCATTCATCTGACGCTCGCGCTCGGCATCGCCACGCATGCGCTCGGTCTCGCCGGCGAGGCGCAGCTTCTCGATCCCCGCCTGCTTGAAGACCAGGACGGCATCGGCCATGCGGCCGACTTCGTCGCCACGGCCGACGGCCGGGACTTCGACATCATGCTCGCCATTCGCCAGTCGGCCCATCGCAGCGGTCATGCCGACGATCGGGCGCACGATGAGGCGCGACAGCAGCCAAGCGAGAACGGCGGCGGCGAGCGATACGAAGATGCCGCCGACGATAAGCGTCATGCGCAGATCGCCATTGGCGTCATCCTGCATGGCTGCCAGATCGCTCGCCTTGGCGCGGGCGGCCTGCTTGATCTTGGCGGCGGCGTCGCGGAAACTATCGAGCTGGCCCTTGGTTTCGTTCTGCCCGAGCTTGACGATCTGGTCGAGCGGCATCTCGGTTTCCTTGCGTGCCTTGGCCTGCGGCTCTGCCAGCTGATGGAAATAGACATCAGCGGCTTTCTGCATATTGTCGATCGCCTGCAACAGATCGGGGGAATCTGCCGCAATCTGCTTGGCGCTGGCGATGCTCTTCAGCATCCGCTCGCGATTGTTGAAGATATCGCCATAGGTGCTTTCGCTATGCAGCAGCAGGAAGCCGCGCAGATTGACGGCCTGTTCCAGCATCGCCTGCAGGGAGTCGTCGATCAGGCTGACGAGTTGCTGCGACTTGGTCTGCTCGGCGGCGGCACCGGCCGACGCTTCTTCCTTGGAATAGACGAATGCGGAAACGCAGGCGAAGATGGCGATCAATGCCGTGAACGTGATGGCAAGCTTGCCATTCAGCGAGAGTTTTTTCGCAAACATGGGCGAGCGCCTCCTGAGCGCCGGTCCTGGCGAGCCTCGTTAGGCCGCGATTGGGAGGAAACGCGACCGATGCTCGAAGAATTCAGGGAGGGGCATGATTGGGACGCAGACGCGCGAAGCCTTCATGGCAGGCGATGATCTCAAAACGATCACCGTAATCACAGGCATCAGTAGAGGCTCGGGCTTTAAATTTATTTAACTCCGCGCAACCGCACTGAGATGCCGCCGAACCACGGTGCGTTTCGTCTTCCGGCCGCTCTAATTCACCGCACGGCAGCGAGAATGAGAATATCCAGATCGTGTTCGGGATAGAAATCCTGCGCCGTCATCTGGAAGGTGGTCGCGCCGGTCTTTTTCACATCCTTGCCGCAGAAGCTGATGTAGTTGTCGGGACTGCCCTTATCGACCGTCAGCTCGAAATGCTTGATCGGACCGGACCAGTTGGCGCCCGTCGTCAGCACATAGGAGATCCAGCTTTCGGTATAGCCGCGCCCGCCCTTATCGACTGCGGCGGCAAGCTTGGTCGCCGTCTTCAGGAAAGGCTCATCGAGACAATACTTGGCGCGATAGGCCTGCAGCTGCTGCTTCTGATAGTCTTCCTCGCCGGCGAAGGTGATCGCCACGGTGCCGCCGACGCTGGGCTTGTAGCGATGTTCAACCGCGATCTTCACCTTGGCCGGAAACCTCGTGCGCCACCAATAGGTGGTGTGCAGCGTCCACATCGGCGTTGGGTGGTGCTTCATGCCCTGACCGTCAGCGTCGTATTCGTCATCGGCGATCAGGCCGCGGGCCGTCCAATCGTCGAGCACGTCGGCTGGCAGCTTGGCGACAGCATCTGCCGCCGCCTTGCTCAGCGGCAGCAGCGGGACACCGCGAGCGTTCAGCTCATCCGTCATGTCGACCCCGGCGACCGATACGCGCTGCTGTAAGGTCGGCGTGATGGCTTTGCCATCCTGCGTCACGGTGAAACCCAGGAAATTGTCGGAATCGACATTCCCTGCATCGACCATACTGTCTATATCGCCTTTGATATCGGGCATCGGAAAAGCGACGACGCTTTCGACATCCTTGTCGGAGGTATTTTCGAAGATGTAATCGACGCGGACCTGTTCCGCCGAAATGAACAGCTTTTCCTGCGCCATGCTGATATCTCCAGTGCGGACATAGGCGAGACCACCCGTCCTCAACTCGGCCATCGTGTCATTTGCCATAGCCGGAACGGCGAACATCGCCATTAGCGCCGCATAGCCACCGATCTTCCGCATGATGCCCTCGCCCGTTGATTGCAGCGATTATGGCCGGTTGCGATCCGTCGTCAACGCCGATATCAACATAAAGGGCTTGCAACATGGCCCATTGCCCGGCATGGACAGCCCATGTCCGAACCGCAACGCCTCGACCAGCTCCTCGTCACCCTTTCGCTCTTCGCCAGCCGCTCTCGCGCTCGCGATGCGATCCAGCGCGGCACGGTGACCGTGAACGGCAGGATCGTCACGAAGCCCGGCGCGCTGTTCACCGAAGACGCACAGATCAGCATTGATGATCCCGCGCAGGATTACGTCTCACGTGCGGCCTTGAAGCTGGTGGCGGCACTCGACCATTTCGGCCTCGATCCGCAAGGGCAGCATTGTCTCGATGTCGGCGCATCGACCGGAGGCTTTACCGAGGTGCTGCTGCAGCGTGGTGCTTCCCATGTCACGGCGATCGATGTCGGTCACGACCAGATGCATCCGCGCATAGTCGCCGATCCGCGCGTGACCAATATCGAGGGTTTGAACGCGCGCAATCTGACCGCCGAGGACATAGGCGAGCCCTTCTCCTTCGTCGTTTCCGATGTCTCGTTCATTTCGCTCAAGCTGGCGCTGGCGCCGGCCCTTGCGCTTGCCGAACCGGGCGCGCGGGCGGTACTGCTCGTAAAACCGCAATTCGAGGCGGGCCGCGATGCGATCGGTAAGGCCGGCCTCTTGAAGGACCCCACCTCCGCTCCGGCGGTGGCGGCCGAACTCGAGCGCTGGTTCACCGAAGACATGGGCTGGCAAAGCCTCGGCCTCATCGCCTCGCCCATCGCTGGCGGTGACGGCAATCAGGAATTTCTTCTCGCAGGGATCAAGCCATGAGCACCGAAACCGTTACCATCCAGAAGCTCGGCGCCCAGGGCGACGGCATCGCGCAGGGCGCCGATGGCCCGATCTACGTACCCTTCACGCTGCCGGGCGAAAGTGTCGCCATCGCGCGGGTGAAGAGCCAGGGCACGCTGATGTCGATCACGGCGGCCTCGCCGGATCGCCAGGAGCCGCACTGTCGGCACTTCGGCCCGCATGGCGTCAACGGGACCTGTGGCGGATGTACCCTGCAGCATTATGCCGACGCCCCCTATCGCGCCTTCAAGCGCCAGCTCGTCGTCGATGCCCTGCGGTCGAAGGGTCTGACACCTGAAGTGGACGATATCGTCGCCGCGCATCCGGGCGAACGGCGCCGGGTCGTCTTCGCCGCGCGTAAGACTGAAAAGGATATGCTGATCGGCTTCAACCAGGCTGAAAGCCATCATATCGTCGCCATCGAGGAATGTCCCATCGCTTCGGCCGGCATCATGGCCCGTCTGCCGGCGATCAAGACGATCGCCGCCGCAATCGCCATTAACGCCGAAGCCTTCCGCATTTCCGTCTTGGAGACACAGACCGGCCTCGATCTCGCCGTCGACGGCATCAAATCGCTTTCGGACAAGCAGCGCCGCAGCACGATCGAAACGGTGCTGTCGCTTCGCGGCATCGCGCGCCTTTCGCTGAACGGCGAGATCCTGGTGGAACCGGTGAAGCCGATCATCGATTTCGGCGGCGTGCCGGTCGCACCGCCGCCGGGCGCCTTCACGCAGGCGACCAAGCAGGCCGAGGATGCCATGGCCGAGCTGGTCTCAACCCATGTCGGCAAGGCCAAGCGCATCGCCGATCTCTTCGCCGGCAGCGGCACCTTCTCGCTTCGCCTGGCGCGGATCGGGCGGGTGCATGCGGTGGAAGGTGAAGAAAAGCCGCTCGCCGCATTGGATCACGCCGCGCGCAACACGCAGGGGCTGAAGCCTGTCACCGTGGAACGCCGCGATCTCTTCCGCCGACCCTTGATGGCGCAGGAACTGAAGGTCTACGACGCCGTCGTCTTCGACCCGCCGCGCGCCGGCGCGGAATTCCAGTGCAAGGAGTTGGCCCGCTCGCAGGTCAAGAAGATCGTCGCCGTCTCCTGCAATCCGCTGACGCTTGCCCGCGACCTCGCCATTCTGGTCGAGGGAGGTTACCGCATTACGCGGGTGACGCCGATCGACCAGTTCCTGTGGACCTCGCATGTCGAAGTGGTTGCGGCGCTGGAGAAGTAGCTCTCTTCGCCAGAAGTCGGGTGGCCGACCCTCGTGGTTCGAGGCTACGCCCTTCGGGCTTCGCACCTCACCATGAGGGCGGAGTCGCTCACGATCGAGATGCGCCAGAGATTAGCCCTCATGCGGAGGCCCGAAGGGCCGTCTCGAAGCACGAGAGCGGGTGAGCTTCACCGCTTCATGAAGGCTTCGAAAGCCGCGCGGGCTTCGGCGCTTTTCAGCTGGGCGGCGAAATGCTCGGCTTCTTTCTGGATTCGGTCGAGAACAGAATCCGGTGACCCGCGCATCAGGTCGCGGGCGATCCGAAGCGCCTCTGGCGGCTTGGTGGCGAGTTTTGCGGCCAGCGACAGCGTTTCGGCCTCCACCGCGTCCGCCGACGTTACCTTCCAGATCAGTCCGGCTTCCCTGGCGTCAGCGGCGGAAAAGCCTTCACCAAGGGCGAGCAGGGCGAAGGCGCGCTGATGCCCCATGACGCGCGGAGCAAGCAGGCTCGAAGCCGCTTCGGGGACCAGCGCGAGATCGACGAAGGGTGTCTTGAACAGACTGCGGTCGGAGGCAACAGTCAGATCGCAATGCAGATGGATCGTGGTGCCGATGCCGATCGCGAGGCCATCGACGCCGGAGACGACCGGCTTCTTCGTGCTCGCCAGCGCGACGAGAAAATCAATCACTTCGCGCCCCATATTGCCGCTCATGGCGAAGGCGAGGAAATCGGCCAGATCGTTGCCGGCGGAAAAACAGCCTTCCGTGCCGAGGAAGGCATGAACGCGGATATCCGCCGCGTCCTCCGCTGCTGTTAGCGCAGCGGTCATCGTCCGATACATTTCGCGGGTGATGGCATTCTTCTTTTCCGGTCGGTTGAACCGGATGACCTGGACCTGCGGCGCGGTCTCGGGGCGTTCGATGAGGATATGGTCGGTCATCATATATCCTTAGGCAAGCGCGATGCGAGCAGCTTCAAGGCTGCCGGCTCCGGCAACGACGCGATCGGCAAGGGCGGTGGTTTCAGCCAAAAGGTTCTCGGCGGCGAAGCGGCAAAGCGCGATGCGCTTGCCACCCTCGCCGTCGCCCGCATCGACGAGGCCGCCCTTGGCGAGATAGGATCCGGTCAGCACCAGTCCGAAGAGCCGCTGGTAAGGCGTGGCGCCCGCAAGGGCCTCAGCAATGGCGCCCTCGGCCTGCTTCGACAACAGCCAATCGCTCGCCTTTTCGAGATCGGCAATGGCCGCCCGCAGCCGCGGCGCAGTCTCCCCGAAACCGTCGAGATTGGACTTGGCGACCATATCGGCGATATCACGCAGTTCTGCGATGAAGCCGCGCACGTGATCACCATTGGCGATCGTCAGCTTGCGCGTTACCAGATCGATGGCCTGGATGCCGTTGGTGCCCTCGTAGATCGGCGCGATGCGCGCGTCGCGCAGCAGGCGCGCCGCACCGGTCTCTTCGATGAAGCCCATTCCGCCATGAACCTGGATGCCGAGCGAGGCGACATCGACGCCGGCATCGGTGGAGAAGGATTTGGCGATCGGCGTCAGCAGCGCGGCGCGCTCCTGCCAGAAACGGGCCTTCTGCGGATCGCGATGCGACATGTCGATCGCCTCGGCACAGGCGTAGCAGATGGCGCGCGCCCCTTGAGTCAGGGCTTTCATCGTCAGCAGCATGCGTGCGACATCGGGATGCTCGATGATCGGGCTCATGCCAGACGATGCCGTGCCGGGCGCGCGGCCCTGCGTACGCTCCCGGGCATAGGCAATAGCCTTTTGGGTCGCAGCCTCGGCAATCGCGACACCCTGGATGCCGACAGCGAGACGCGCGTTGTTCATCATCGTGAACATGCAGGCGAGGCCTTTATTTTCCTCGCCGACGAGCCAGGCGACGGCGCCCTTTTCCGACCCGTATTTTCCATCGCCATAGATCATCGTGCAGGTCGGCGAACCGTGGATGCCGAGCTTGTGTTCGAGCGAATGGGCGAAATAATCGTTGCGCGCGCCGAGCGAGCCATTGTCGTTGACAAGGAATTTCGGCACGAGGAACAGCGAAATGCCGCGCGTGCCGGCGGGCGCATCGGGAAGACGGGCGAGAACGAAATGAACGATATTCTCCGCCGCCTCGTGATCGCCCCAGGTGATGAAGATCTTCTGGCCGAAAAGGCGATAGGTGCCGTCGTCGCGGCGTTCGGCGCGGGTGCGCAGCGCCCCGACATCGGAGCCGGCATGCGGCTCGGTCAGGTTCATCGTGCCGGACCATTGTCCGGATACGAGCTTTTCCAGGTATTTTCTCTTGAGGTCGTCGCTGCCATGGGCAATCAGCGCCTCGACCGCGCCCATGGTCAGCGTCGGGGCGAGACCGAATGCCATGGAAGCGGAGTTCCACATTTCCAGCGTCGCGACATTCAGCATATGCGGCAGGCCCTGCCCGCCGAATTCCTCGGGCGCGGTCAAGCCGTTCCAGCCACCGGCGATCCAGTCGCGATAGAGCTTCTCCCAGCCATCCGGGAGCACCACCTTGCCATCGACCAGTTTCGCCCCCTGCTTGTCGCCAATCTCGGCAAGCGGCTCCATCTCCTCGCCGGCAAAACGACCGGCTTCCGACAGGATGGCATCGACGACATCGGCGCTCAAATCGCCAAGAATGCCCTCGTCCATCGCGCGCTCCATGCCCGCGATATGCTTTAGCGTGAACGCGATTTCTTCGACTGGCGCCTTGTACATGCTGCCTCCTCCGCATTGGTGCCGGCAATGACCCGCCTCACCCGGATCATCGCTCGTCTGTGGTCATAGCTAGTTTATTTTTACGTAAACGTCAATTTAAGTGAGGTGGCAAAGATGTTGATTCCACCGCCTTGCGAACCTTCAGCTCCCATACGTCTTGCGCGCGCCGCACGGCTGTGACATCGCCGCCCGCAGCCGCGATTATTCCACCAGCGCGCGGACTTGCATAAACAATCGTCATGAACGAAGACTAAGGCAACTGTTCAGAAACCGAATGATACAGCCATGAACACGATCACGTCAGTCAACACGATACCCGGCTTCATCTGGGCCTATCGTCTCCGCCCGGGCGAAGCCAAGCCGGAGCGGTTGCCCGACGATACCGATCGTTCAACGCTCTTTAGCGGCGACGGCTTCCTATGGCTGCATCTCAATCTTGTCGATGCGCGCGTTCCGGCTTTTCTGGAGGATGCGCCGGGCCTGAACGAAGCCGCACGCATCGCGCTGACAAGCCACGAGACACATGCAGCAGTCACCGTCGACGAACAGATGCTCTTCGGCACGCTGGTCGATTTTCAACGCGACTTTGCGAGGGATACCCATGATATCGGCTGGCTGCATTTTGCCGTGACCGATCGCATGCTCATCACCAGCCGGCTGCAGCCGCTTCGTAGCCTGGATCGGGCGCGAATGCTGATCGACAAGAATGCCACGAAGTTTTCCCGTCCCCTCGATATTTTCGAGCTGCTGGTCGTCGAATTCCAGCGCACCCTGATTTCGGTCGTCATCGAGATCGGCGAAGAGCTCAACCTCATCGAAGACTTCGTCCATGGAAATACGTCACGCGACGAACGCGCGCGGCTGCCGCCCGTGCGGCGGACGATCGTACGGCTCCATCGGCATCTGCGCACGGTGCTGTCGCTGATGCGCCATGCGGCCGCCTCCGACGATGAGGAAATGCCGCTCGGTTTCGAGGACGTCGCCGCGCGCTTGACGGGCCGGCTCGAGGCAGTCGAACACGATGTCTATGCATTGCAGGAGCGAGCCAGGCTGCTGCATGAAGAAATCGATTCGAAGCTTGGGTCCGAGATCAACCGACATCTCTACATCCTGTCGATCATGACCGCATTTCTGCTGCCGCCGACGCTGGTGACCGGCTTCTTCGGCATGAACACCTCAAACCTGCCGCTTTCCGGCGGCGTGGGTGGTACGGAATATGCCGTCGGCTTCATCGTCGCCTCCATGCTGCTGGCATGGTGGCTGCTCAAGCGGGTCAACATTCTCTAGGGCTGAGACATGGAAAAGCCGCCCGGAAGGGACCGGACGGCTGGTATCGGCAATCTGGAACCGCCGCTTAGAAATACGGCGAATAGCACTGGCGGCGCGGACCGTAGTTCGGCTGGAACGTATTATCGTAAGCACGGTAGGAGCGATAACGCGACTCGCACCAAGCAACGTGACGCGGATTGATCCCGGCGCTCGGAGCCGGAGCCGGCGCATAGTAACGCGGCTGGCTGGCGATCGCGCCGCCGATCAGCGCGCCTGCGCCGAAGGCTGCCAGCGGGAACCAATAGCCGTCGTGGTAGCGATAGCCATGGCGATAGCCGCCGCGATAGCCGCGGTAGCCGCCATACCAGCCGCGGCGATAGTAACCGTCATGGCGCCACTGCACCTGTTCGACATTACCGGGCGCGGCCTGGGTGGGCGCGGACTGTTTTACGATCGGTGCGGCGGGCATCTGCATGGCGAAAGACGGTGTGAAGCTCGTCAGAGCGACGGCGGCCGTTAAGGCGACAGTCGCGATTTTTGCACGGAAACCAAGCATTTTCATCTCCATTCCCTGGTTCGACTTGTACTCAAGCCTGTAGCGTTTCATGTCGGGAATGCTTCCCGAGCAAGGTTTCGCCGCCTGCTTCGTCGCATATCCGAATAGATGGCAAGAAACGCGGCAGCGCGTTATTTAGTTCCTCAAATCCCTACCGATTTAAGGAGTTACGAGGGGCTCCACGATGAATTTATAGTGATCGCTTTCTTAACCCAAGATTAACCAGCAATCCTTACTATTATTTCATGAAAGGATACCGAAAGAGTAACCTCCTCATTTACGGCTTGCTGACGATCCTGACCCTGATGGGGCCGGTCTCCAAGCCTTCGGCCGGTGAAAGCCAGCCCTGGGGCGATCCCAAAAACGCCCTGATCGTCGATGCTTACGAGCTGAACACCATCGACTGGAACGCGTTTCTACAGGACAAACGGATAGCCGGCTTCATCTCCAAGGCCTCAGACGGGTTGCCCGAAAGCTTCAGCTGCACCGGGGACCACGGCGGCGATACGGTGGCCCATTGTAGGACGATGTGGCGCAAATATGCTGTCAGCCGCGAGCTGTTCCAGACGCGGCGCATGCTGGCAAAGGCGAATGGCCTGTTGTGGGGCGCCTATCATCTGGGGCGACCCGGCAATCCGATCAATCAGGCCAATCATTTTCTCGATTATGCCGATCCGCAGCCCGATGAGTTGATGGTGCTCGATATCGACGGCATGGACACGACACAGTTCATGTCACTCGACGATGCGCAGATCTACGTCGCCCACATCAAGGTCAGAACCGGCCGCTACCCCATTCTCTACGTCAATCACAACACGGCGCGATACATAGCCGACCACCGCGGCACCTATCCGCTGCTGTCGCGGCTGCCCTTGTGGTATGCGCGCTACAAGCCGGATTTGAAAGGCACATTCCCGCTCGGCAACTGGGACAATTATGCCATCTGGCAGTTCGCTTCTTCGGACAATTGCTCGGAGAAGAGCTGTCCCTATCGCGTGCCGGGCACGCTCACCGACATCGATGTCAATGTCGTGCCGATGACGAAGGTTCAGCTCGCCAAGGTCTGGCCCCAGGGCGATCTCCTGCCGGCCAAGCCGCTGCCCGCGCCGGACCTGACGATCGCGCTTGCACGGATGTGCAACGGGCCGCGGCAGACGCTCGTTTCGCTCGTGGCCGATATCGACCCGGTCGTCACGGCGTCAACGCCGCAATCGACGCCGGTCGAGATCAACGAGCTGAACTATCAGGATTTCTAGAGCGTGATGCCGAAAAGTGTGGGCGGTTTTCGGACAACATCACGCTCTACTTCTTTGCTTCTAGAGCGGATTCAAATTTTAGGTCGAATAGACCTAAAATCGTCCGGCTCTAGGCCTCGACCTGGACGTCCGTCTTCGGACGCGAACAGCAGGCGAGGATATAGCCCTCGTCGATCTCGTCATCGAGGATGCCGCCATTGTGGCTCATCTCGACTTCGCCCGAAAGCTTCAACACCCGGCATGTGCCGCAGAGCCCCGATTCGCAGGCCGCACCGATGCGCACGCCGGCACCGCGCGCCGCCTGAAGCACGGTCTGTCCCGCCGCGCAGACGACATCCTTGCCAGCCATGGTGAAGCGAATCGTCGTCGCGGCCTCGCCCGATGCATCATCGGAAACCTCCGCAAGCGGTGTCGCCGCATTGGCCGGCTGGAAGCTTTCCTGATGGTAGCGCGACATGTCGAAGCCATGGGCTTCCAGCATGGAGCGCACGGCATCCATGAAGACTTCCGGGCCGCAGCAGAAGATCGTCCGATCCATAAAATCGGGCGCCAGCAGGCCGATCTTCGCCTTGTCGATGCGTCCCTTCAATCCCGACCAGAGATCGGTGCGGCCGCAGCCCTCGACGATGAAGCCGAGATTGAGGTTCGGCATGAAGCGCGCGAGATATTCGAGCTCGGACCGGAAGATGATATCGGCCGGGCCGCGCGAGCAGTTGACGAAGGTGATATCAGACAGCGGCGCGGTATCGGACATGTAGCGGGTCATCGACATCATCGGCGTGATGCCGGAGCCGGCGGAGATGAAGAGGTATTTCTCGCCGGGATGACGGATATGACTGAAATCGCCGAGCGGGCCGAACGCCTTGATGCGCATGCCGGGCTTCAGGTTCTCGAACATCCAGCGCGTGCCGATGCTGTCCTTCTGCGCCTTCACCGTCACGGCGACCGAGAAGGGCCGCGACGGCGTCGACGACAGCGTATAGGTGCGCATGACCGGCTCCGGAGCCGTGGGCAGCTCCAGCGTCACGAACTGGCCCGGCAGATAGCGGAACCAGTTATCCTTGTCGGAGCGGAACGTGAAGGTCATCACTTCGGGCGCTTCGGGCGTTGCCGAGAGGCATTCGAGCACATGCTGCCTGTCATTCCAGGGCTGCATCTGATCGAGGTGACGATGCGGAAGGGAGACGGTCATGTTCATGCTCAGGCAACCGCCGACAGCTTGGACTGGTCACCCTGCAGCCGGTTGATCATGAACGTCGTGTACCATTCGACGAATTGCATGACGCCGCCTTCGTGGATTTCCGAATAGGGGCCAGGCTCATAGGCCGGCGAGCGGATACCGAAGGCGTTTTCCTCGACGATGCGGCGATCCTGATCGTTGGTTTCGGTCCAGACGTGGGTCAATTCCTCGAGATTGTAGTCGACGCCCTCGACGGCATCCTTGTGGACGAGCCACTTCGTGGTGACGGCGGTTTCCTCGGCACTGATCGGCAGGACACGGAAGGAAATCGCATGGTCGCCGAGCATGTGGTTCCACGTGGTCGGGTAGTGGAACAGCAGCATCGTGCCGATGCCATTGATCGTCACATCCGGTGAAAGCGGCCGCCTGACGGCATTCTGGCCGGACATGGTGTAGCTCTCGGCTCCTTCGATCAGCGGCATGCGCGCGGCGCGAAACTGGCCATCCGGCGAAATCTTGAACTCGCTCGGCAGTCCGGCAGCTTCGCAGCGCTGCCAGTGCTCGGTGATGACAGGATCGCTCATCGCGCCCTGCACGCCGGTCACGGTCGGCGCTTCCGGGAAGGTGCGGCAAAGTTCGGGGTGGTTGGCCGCGCAATGATAGCATTCGCGGTTATTTTCCCAGACGAGCTTCCAGTTGCCCTTTTCGATGATGGTACTCTGGAAGGCGACCTTGGCTTCGCTGATGCGGTGTGGGGCCATGTAGGGCTCGATCGTGGCGCGAACCGGTGCGAAATCCGGAGCGTTCTGCGCCAGGCAGATGAAGATGTAGCCACCGACACTTTCGCAGTGAACCGGCTTCAGCGAATACTGGCTCTTGTCGAAATCCTCGGCCATCTGACGGGCAAAGAGCAGCGAGCCGTCGAGCTCGTAGGTCCACTGGTGATAAGGGCAGACGAGCTTCGCCGAGGAGCCGCGCTCGGTGGTGCAGACACGCGAGCCGCGATGGCGACAGCTGTTGTGGAAGGCGCGGATGACCTGATCGCGGCCACGGACGATGACGACGGGATAATCGCCGATCTGGACGGTGAAGTAGTTGCCCGCGCGCGGCACTTCGCAATCATGACCGATGAACAGCCAGTCGCGATAGTAGATCGTCTCCATATCGAGTTTGAAGTAATCCGGGTCGGTATAGAATGGTTGCTCCAGGCTGAAACCTGTCCGGTGGTTCTTCAATTGCCGCAGAACTTTGCTGCCGATATCCATTTGCCTATCCTTCGCAGTACCAGGAAACGGGCGAAGGACATGCATGGCTGGTTGAAGACAGCCGAAAGCAATGTCCCGGCCGCCCGCCGCGGTCAGTAAACCATATGTGCCCAAGGCTGGTTTCCGGGCTCTGGAGCGGCCCTGTTTCCAGAGCCCCATGGCACCTTCCCAGGTCGATCGACCCAGTGGCTTTATTCGCCATGCCTCACTCCACCACCGTTGCGGGGGCAGCGCCGGATTTTGACCGGCTTCCCAATTCTCCGTCTCCCTAGCAGACGGCACCTTGAGATTGATGTCATCATATCGCTCGGCCCGAGCGCCCGCTGTGCTGCAATGCGACATCGGCTTCGAAATTGACGACAGGCGAAACGGGACGCCGGGACGGTTCCAGAAAGAAGCGATATAGAAAAATAATTCAATCGCTTATACGGCCGCACCAAAATGCGGGCATGCGGTCAATCCGCCCCTAACTGATGACGCTTTATCCTGAATGCGACAGGGCTGTTATCGACGGGTCGCCTAGGTGGCGGCAAGCGCCAGCAGCGCGGTCATGGCGCGATCCGCGTCGGCGGCCGGAACGAAGATGTGATCGTGGTAATAGGCCGCGACGACATTGGCGCTAACGCCTTCATTTCCAAGGGCCGTGGCAAAGGCTGCGGTGAGTCCGACCGCCTCCAGGGACGAATGCACTTCGAGCGTGATCATGCGCATGGCGGGAGCGGCTGGAAATCCCGCCATGCGGGCCGTCTCCAGCGGAAGGATCAGCGTCACACCCTCCTTTTCCCGGAACAGCCCGATCGGATCCAGATGCAAATGATCCGCCAGTGTCGATGCCGGCACACTGCAATAGACGAATTCGCCCTCGGCGAGATTCGGTTTCATCTCGGACAGAAGCTGCTTGAGATCGATTATTCCAGGCATGTTCTCTGTCTCCTCAAGGTTCGGCGTCTCAAAACGGTTAAGCCCGGCTCAAGCTATTCCCTCTACAATGCCGTCCAGAGACATCTAAAGCGAGATCCGGCATGGCCAAACTCAGATATTTCGACGCTGGGAAGCCCGCCGAGCCCGAACCGGCGCCACCGGTATCGACGACGGGGTACAGCGAATTCCTGCGCACCGGCCGCATCAACCGCAACAGGCCGCATTGGCTGGCGGAAGAGCGGGAATACCTCACCCATGAACAGGTGGCTGAGCGTACGGCACAGAAGCTAAGGAATGCCGGCGAAAAGACCCATGACCGGCTCAACAACTTCCATAAGTCCATCCGCTTTCCGAAGCTTATCTTTCATCATACGCTGAAAGACACGCCGCATCTCGGCTATTGCCATGTCACGGCGGCGCGGACGCAGTTCGCACGATATGAGGAAGTGAACTGGGCTTTCTATATCGCCAACTTCTTTGCCCGCATCGGCCAGGAAGAGAACTTCTTCGAAGACATCAGCCTGAAATATTCGCGGATGTATTTCGCCATCGCCATCCATCCGGACAGGCAAGCCGAAGACAAGAAGCTGACGATCAACCGCGACATCCGCGGCAATGGCGTGCTTTTTCATACCCACGATCCGCAGATCGCCATCCGCAATGTTCTTCTCCTCGGCGCCCGCAACGAGCAGCTTCGCGACATCATTCGCCAGCTTTGACGATTGATCCGAAAACTCGAAGAGCATAAGAAACGGCCTGAACTGCAAGCAGGCAGGCCATGGCACGACACATAGATATTCTCGAACATCCGCAAACGGCGATAGAAGTGGCGACGGCGACCCTTGCCGAGGGGCTGCCGATCGGACTGCCGACGGAGACGGTCTACGGCCTTGCCGCCGATGCCACCAATCCTGCCGCGATTACCCGGATCTACGAGACGAAGGGCCGTCCGCGCTTCAATCCGCTGATCTGCCACATGAGTGATCTCGCCATGGCCGAACGCTATGCGGTCTTCGATCCTATCTCCCGTAAATTGGCGGAAGCCTTCTGGCCCGGCCCGCTGACGCTGGTGCTGCCGCTGAGATCCGACAGCGGCATCCATCCGCTGGCGACCGCCGGCCTCGACACGGTCGGCATCCGCGTACCGCAGGGCTTTGCCGGCGAGCTGATCCGCGCCTTCGACCGGCCGCTTGCGGCGCCGAGCGCCAATACTTCGGGCAAGATCAGCGCCACAAGCGCCGATCATGTTAGTGACGACCTCGGGGAGCGGATCACGCTCATCCTCGACGCCGGAGCGTCAGCTGTCGGCGTGGAGTCGACCATCGTCAAGGTCGAGGATGGCGAGATGCGCCTCCTGCGGCCGGGTGGCCTCGCGGCAAGCGAGATCGAACGGGTGGCCGGCAAGGCGCTGAAGCGCAAGAAAAAGGCTTCGGCTGCCATTGAGGCACCCGGCATGCTAGCCTCGCATTATGCGCCGGGAGCGGCGGTGCGGCTCGACGCGACGGAGGTTTCCGCAAGCGAGGTGCTGATCCGCTTCGGGACGCCTGATATTCCTGGCACCGAAAAGGCTATTGCCGTGCTGGATCTGAGCGCCAACGGCGATCTCTCGGAAGCCGCCGCGAATCTTTTCGATTTCATGAAGCGCGCCGATGCTACGGGAGCCGCGACCATTGCTTTTTCGCATATTCCTGACGAGGGCCTCGGCGAGGCCATCAACGACCGGCTGCGCCGTGCGGCCGCGCCCAGAGAATAAATCCGCCCGACACCATCAGGCAAAGGACACGCCATGAGCAGCTCCGCCCCCTCTTCCGACCTTCTCGACCGCTTCACCGCCATCGTCGGCGAAAAACATGCCGTGCGGGACCCTGCGGAAATCGCGCCACATCTCGTAGAAAATCGCGGGCTCTATCACGGTGCCTCGCCGATGCTGCTGAAGCCCGGCTCGGTGGAAGAGGTTTCGGCCATCCTCAAGCTTGCCAGCGAAACCGGCGCGGCCATCGTTCCGCAGACCGGCAATACCGGCCTTGTCGGGGGCCAGACGCCGCGCGAGGGCGGCTCGGACATCATCCTGTCGCTGGAACGCATGAACCGCGTGCGCGATATCGATCCGGTCGGAAATACCATGATCGTCGACGGCGGCTGCGTTCTCGCCGATGTTCATAAGGCTGCGGCCGAGCACGGCCGCATGTTTCCGCTTTCGCTCGGTTCCGAAGGCTCCTGCCGCATCGCCGGCAATCTTTCCACCAATGCCGGGGGCACGGCCGTTCTCGCCTATGGCAATATGCGCCAGCTCTGCCTCGGCCTCGAAGTCGTGCTGCCCACGGGCGAGATCTGGAACGGCCTGCGCCGTTTGAAGAAGGACAATACCGGCTACGATCTGCGCGATCTCTTCATCGGCGCGGAAGGCACGCTCGGGGTCATCACCGGCGCAGTGCTAAAACTCTTTCCGCAGCCGCTCGGCCATCAGGTGGCCTTTGCCGGCCTGCAATCGGTCGATGACGCGCTGACTTTATTCAAGAATGCCTCCAGCCTCTGCGGCACGGCGCTGACCGGCTTCGAGCTGATGCCGCGCATCGGCGTCGAATTCACCACGCGACATATTCCGGGCGTGCGCGATCCGCTGGAGACGACCCATCCCTGGTATGTGCTGATCGACATCTCCACCTCGGATTCGGCCGAAACGGCCGAGCGGATGATGACGACGCTGCTGGAAAAGGGCTACGAAGACGGTCTGGTGCAGGATGCGACCATCGCCAGCTCCGAAGCGCAGCAGAAGGCCATCTGGCATATGCGCGAGAGCATGTCGGACGCCCAGAAGCCGGAGGGCGGCTCGATCAAGCACGATGTTTCCGTGCCGGTCGCGCAAATCCCCCAATTCATGGCGGAAGCCGAAAAGGCCGTTGTCGCCGCCATGCCCGGCGCGCGCGTCTGCGCCTTCGGCCACATGGGCGACGGCAATATCCACTACAACATCTCGCAACCCGTCGGCGCCGACAAGGCCGAGTTCATCGGCCGCTGGCGCGAGATCAACAAGATCGTGCACGGGCTTGTTCTGCAGCATGGCGGTTCGATCTCCGCCGAGCACGGCATCGGCCAGCTGAAGCGCGACGAACTGGCTTCGATCCGCTCCGATATCGAGATCGACCTGATGCGGCGGATCAAAACGGCCTTCGACCCGGCAGGCATCATGAATCCGGGCAAGGTCCTCAATATCTGAGGTTTAGACCGTGACGACGACCCGCTCGGAAGCGAAGCAGCCGATCTGGCAGGAAATGACGGTACCATCGGCATCAATATCCTCGCCGGCATAGGCCAGCACTGGTGTCAGGCGCGATTGCTGCAGCAGGCGTGCTTCGGCTTCAGTCGGCATGCGCGCCGTGATGTCGGTGGAGCGCCGCCAATAATCCGTCACGCCATAATCTCTCAGGGCTGCCGTGAACGAGCCCATTGCGGCGAACTTCTCCGCTAGACCGGGGAAGCGCTTTGCCGAGCAGCTGCGCATGACGACCGAGACGGGAAGTGCATCGGCATAGGCGACCAGGCACATGTCCAGCACGGCCTCGCCCGGCTGCAAATTCAGCCTTGCGGCGATATCGGCGGATGCCGGCCCCTCCTTCGCCGAGAAAACCTTGCGCGTGAGGTTCGCATCCGTCGCAGTCAGATCCTTGCTGAACCGCACCTTGTCGCCCAATTGGAAACGGACGGGCATGTCGGCGCGGACATAGGCGCCGCTGCCGCGCGCCACTCGCAGCAAGCCCTCCCCTTCCAGTTCTGCGATCGCACGCCGCATCGTCACCCTGGAGACGCCGAATTGTTCGGACAGGGTCCGCTCGCTCGGCAGGCGACTGCCTGGAGCATGACTGCCCTTGTCGATAGCGCGTCGGAGTTCCGCGGCAACGCTCACCCAGCCTCCAGCAACTTTTGCGCCTTCGCCCTGTCGATTTTTCTCGTCCATCACAATACTGTCGCCTTGAAATTGGTATATACCAATTTATAAAGATCCAGATCATTTATGGAAGGGTTCGGCATGGGCGACAAGCGCATATATGTGACTTCGGTCAGCAGCAGCGGCGTGCACGAGTTCAGCAAGCAGACCAAACATTACATTCAACTACTGACC
Source organism: Rhizobium aureum (assembly GCF_030182495.1). Taxonomy (NCBI): domain Bacteria; kingdom Pseudomonadati; phylum Pseudomonadota; class Alphaproteobacteria; order Hyphomicrobiales; family Rhizobiaceae; genus Rhizobium; species Rhizobium aureum. The sequence goes on from NZ_JAQJCI010000011.1 coordinate 160,305, forward strand.
GGGCTCGGCGTGGAGGGCGACGCGCATATGGGGGTGACGGTGAAGCATCGCTCACGCGTCGCGATCGATCCGACCCAACCCAACCTGCGCCAGGTGCACCTCATTCAGGAAGAGCTGTTCGACGAGCTTACTGAAAAGGGTTTTTCCGTTTCGCCGGGTGACATGGGCGAGAACATTGCGACCCGAGGGATCGACCTGCTCTCGCTGCCCCAGGGGACACGCCTGCATATCGGCGCGGAAGCGATCGTCGAGGTCACGGGCCTGCGCAACCCCTGCAAGCAGATCGACAATTTCCGGAAGGGCTTGCTGCACGCGGTGCTCGACAAGGATGCCGACGGCGGTCTGGTCCGCAAGGCGGGGATCATGAGTATTGTCGTACAGGGCGGCCGGGTGCAGCGCAATGATGCGATCCGCGTCGAGCTGCCGCCACTGCCGCATGTGAAGCTTGAGCGCGTTTGATATCGAGATCGATGTGATGCGTTCTGTGCAGGGAGAAGTCAGCTTTGAATATGCCGAGCGTCCGAGACCCCCTCTGTCACTTCGTGACATCTCCCCCACAAGGGGGGAGATCGTTGGGAGTTTGACGGCCGCGCTCGTTAAAAACAGAACTTCGATTTCAACAGACGCGATATCAGCTTGAGGCGAAAGAGTGCTGTGGGCCGGTAATCTCCCCCCTTGTGGGGGAGATGTCCCGATAGGGACAGAGGGGGTGCGCACTCTCCGCGACGACCGCGGCCAGCGTCGCCCCCCAGCTGGATCAATCGAAATCCTCATTGCCCGAATTGCCGCCGCCATTGCGGTTGCCGGAGATGATCTCGCGTTTGCCGACATGGTTGGCGGGGCCGACCAGACCGTCCTTTTCCATGCGCTCGACAAGAGATGCAGCGCGGTTGTAGCCGATGCCGAGGCGGCGCTGGATGTAGGAGGTCGAGCACTTCTTGTCGCGCATGACCACCTTGATCGCCTGCTCGTAGAGATCGTCGCCGTCTTCCGAGGCAATCGCACCCTTGTCGAAGACGGCCGTATCTTCTTCCTCGTCTTCTTCATCCTCGTCGGCGGTGACCGTGTCGAGATATTCCGGACGGCCCTGCAGTTTCAGGTGCGCCACGACCTTCTCGACTTCCTCATCCGAAACGAAGGGGCCGTGGACACGGGAGATACGGCCGCCGCCGGCCATGTGCAGCATGTCGCCCTGGCCGAGGAGCTGTTCGGCACCCTGCTCGCCGAGGATCGTGCGGCTGTCGATCTTCGACGTCACCTGGAAGGAGATGCGCGTCGGGAAGTTCGCCTTGATCGTGCCGGTGATGACGTCGACGGACGGACGCTGCGTCGCCATGATCAGATGGATACCTGCGGCACGCGCCATCTGTGCCAGACGCTGGATCGCACCTTCGATCTCCTTGCCAGCGACCATCATCAGATCGGCCATTTCGTCGACGATGACGACGATGTAAGGCATCGGCGTCAGGTCCATTTCCTGTTGCTCCTCGATCGGGGCACCAGTGCCCTTGTCGAAGCCGGTCTGGACCATGACGTGGATCGTCTCGCCCTTTTCCTTGGCGGAGGCAACGCGGCTGTTGTAGCCGTCGATATTGCGCACGCCGAGACGCGACATCTTCTTGTAGCGATCCTCCATTTCGCGCACCGCCCACTTCAGCGCCATGACGGCCTTCTTGGGATCGGTGACGACGGGGGTCAGGAGGTGCGGAATGCCGTCATAGACGGAGAGTTCGAGCATCTTCGGATCGACCATGATCAGACGGCACTGCTCCGGCGTCATGCGATAGAGCAGCGACAGGATCATCGTATTGATCGCGACGGATTTACCCGAGCCGGTGGTGCCGGCCACGAGCAGATGCGGCATCTTCGCAAGTTCGGCGATGACCGGCTCGCCGCCGATCGTCTTGCCGAGGCCGAGCGCCAGCTTGTAACCGCTCTTCTCGAAATCGGGCGAATCGATCATCTCGCGGAAATAGACCGTCTCGCGATTGACGTTCGGCAGTTCGATGCCGATGACATTGCGGCCGGGAACGACGGCGACGCGGGCCGAGAGGGCCGACATCGAACGAGCGATATCGTCGGCGAGATTGATGACGCGCGAGGATTTGACGCCGGGCGCCGGTTCGAATTCATAGAGAGTGACGACCGGGCCGGGACGGACATGGATGATCTCGCCCTTGACGCCGAAATCCTCCAGCACGCTTTCCAGCAAGCCGGCATTCTGCTCCAGCGTTTCCTGCGTCATGATCACGCCGGAACGGGCAACGGGTTCCTGCAGCAATTCACGCGGCGGCAGTTCGTATTCGCCGTCCATAGTACGGGCGATCGGGCGCCATTCGGGCGGCGTCAGGGAGACGGGCCGGCGCGGCGAGATCGGCGACGGTGGAGCATCGATCAAACGCTGAGCAGCGGCCTCGACCGCTGGAATGGTGGATACAGCCTTGGCGACCGGTTCAACGGCAGCCGGAGCGGCGACTTTCGCCGGCATTGGTGCCACAACCATGACCGGAGCGGGGCGAGTTTCGACGGCAGGAGCGCTTTCAGCGCCATAAACGGTGGTGACAAAGGCAGGCGGGACGAATGTCTCGGCCGGCTCCGCCACAATCTGCTGCTCGGCTGGAGGAGCTTCAGCGACGACCGGCGTTTCTTCGATGGCGGGAGCCAAAACGACGGCTTCCAATGCGGCGAGTTCATCCAGGGCGGGATTGCTCAAATGCGCCGCCGCCTGGCTGGAAGCGGGTTCGGCGGGTGCCGCAACTTCGACCGCCGGAGCCGACATGACGACAGGCTGCGCCTCGACGGCGACAGTCGGGCGACGGCACTCGACGACGCGGAACTTGGCGATGATCGATTCAGCATCGACTTCCGGCTTGGACGGCGTCGCCGGCTGCTTCGGCTCACCCTTGAGGGCGGAGACGAACTCACCGTCGAACGGCATCGCATCCCAGAAAGCGAAATCGGAAAGATGGGCAAGACGCGACTCGACCACAGGCGCGGCTAGGGACTCGGGAACACTCGACTGAACAGGGGAAGCATCCAGCGCGATCGCGGGAGCTTTCGAAAATGCGGTAGCGATAACGGTCATCTCCAATGCGTCCGGCTCGGTTGCCGGGGAATTCTGAATTACTGTCGGCATGTAGTTTTGCACCGCAAAGGGCATGTCCTCCAGCGGCGGCAGATGGAATTCGTCCGTCCGCGCGGACGGAACGATGGTTGCGGGCGGGGTTGCGGCCGCCTCGACAACCGGCGGCTCCATCACGCGCATGGTAGCGTGCGCGGAGACCTGTTGCCGAACCTCGGCCTTCGGCTCGACCGGCGGGCGACGGCTGATGATTTCGTTTTCGCGCGTGCGGGTGAAGCGCACGTTGGGACCCATCAGGAACGCGTTTTGCCAATCCGGTGATGCGAGGTCTTCCGCGGAGATTCCCTGCGGCAGAACCGGCATTTCCTGCTCGCTCGTAGCGGCGGCTGCCTTGAGCGCTTCCACGACCGGCGGCGGCGCGGCGGCGGTGCGCCTCCTTACCTCTTCGGCAAGGCGCTTATCCTCGGCGCGGCGCTGCTCTTCAGCCTTGCGCTTGGCTTCGCGGGCGTTGCGAATCTTCTCTTCCAGGAAGGCACGGCGAGCAGCGATCTGCTCGGCCCGGCGTGCCTCTTCGGCCGCCTGCTCCGGGTCGAGATCGCCCTCCGGCTGGACGCCTTGAGACGCATTGGAAAGTGTCGTTCGGGAAAGACGCATGAGACCTGCAACCCAGTCATTGATATTGCCGTTGGCTTCCCAAATCGAATAGGGCAAGGATGGTTAATAAGTTCCTTCCTGCCGTTGTGGAAAGCAGCCATCCTGCACCCGTCGAACGGACCTGCGCATCCCAGAAAATCCTACGGAAACAAGCGCATGGCGGCCCCTTCCCCGCACGGAACGGGGAAGGGAAGACCGGTTAAATTTTTTGCTGGAGCCTGCTATCGCGATGAGGACAGTTGCGCGATGGAAAACAGCGTGTCGGCGCTGATGCCGGAGCCGGAAGAGGAGCCCGTGAGAATCGAAAGTGCCGGCGATGTCGAGGAGGTCGTCTTGTTCTCAAGGTCGTACATCGCGGAGAATCGCTGCAGCAGCTTGGTGACCTTGTCGGGATCCTGCAGGTCGGTAACGTCGATGAATTTGCTCAGCATCTTGGCCTGGGTATCGACATCCATGTTGGAGATCGAACTCGGCAAGTTGTAGGTCGTGGTAATGACTTCATAAAGCGCCGGATCGCCCATGATGTCGTAAACCGAATTGATATCCGACGCCTTGCGCTGGAAGTAGAGGGCCAGGCGCACGCCGGCATTGGTCTCGCCTTGCTGATCTTCCAGCGTTTGATGCAGGAAGAGATCATTGGTCGCCGCAAGAGCGCCCTGGTTTTGCGCCGCGCCGAGCTTGCTGTCCGTCAGGTTGCCGTCGGTGCCGAAATTGAAGGCCTCGACGATGCTCTTGAATTTGGCGCCGTCATTCGTGTTGATGAAGCTTTTCGGATCGGACGGATCGGAAGCAAACGCCTTCTTCAACGTCGCCGTATCGACGGTCTTGGGATCGATGCCGTTGGCGGTCAGGATGAAATTGGTCAGTTTGCTGTCGGCCAGCAGATCCGTGACACTGGTGATCTTGACGATATTGGTCGCAAAATAGGTGCCGGCGTCCTTGGCATCGCTGGTCGCCTTGGTCAGCTCGGCACCCGTCAGGCCGGTCCTAGTCCGGCTGGAATAATCGGAGATATAGCTGTTGATCTGCGTCTGCGACAGAGACTGGACGGGCGCCTTCAGATTACCCTTGCTGTCGAAGTTGAAGGCCTTGGCAAGCTCGGTAAAGCGCGGATCCTTCAGCGAGTTGACATAGCTCTTCGGATCGTAGGGATCGCTTTCGAGGATCTTCGTCAGCTGCGACTTCGTGACTTCGTCCTCGCCGATGCCATAAGCCCGCAGCGCCATCTCGTAGAGTTCCGGCGCACTGTCGTTGGAGGAATCGCTGTCGGCCGTGTTGCTCGTGAAGAAATCCTTGATGGTCTTCACGTCGGCGATGCGGTTCTTGTAGTTGTTGACGGCATCCGTCGTCAGCGCCGACTGCGACGACTTGTAGGTGCTCATATAGGCCTTGGATGCCGCGTCGATCTCATCCTGTGACTGCGCGGTCTGGCCGGAAGCGAGGGTGCCGTCCGATTGGAAATTGAACTGCGAAACGACATCGGTCAGGCCGAAGATGGCGGCGGTCGACGGATCGGCGAAAGCATTCTTGAAGACGACCGCCGGCGTTGTCGGATCGATGTTGTAGGCCTGCTTGATGTAATCGAAGAGGCGCGTATCCGAGGTCAGTTGGTCGACGGAGGTGATCGAACCGATGTGGTTCTTGTAGTAGAGGTCATTGTCGGCCGCACCGACGCTCGTGACGAAGGAGGGCACGGTGGAATTATAGGCGCTCATCACATCGGCCTGCTGGCCGAGGGTCTGGGGTCCTCCCGGATAGTTTGCGGCATAGGCCGCCGTTGTGGCACTGATCTGACCCGCGGTCTGCGCCTGCGAGCCGGAGGCGACCGTTCCATCGCTCTCAAAGTTGAACTGGGCCATGACATCCGTCAGCCCGTTCGAACTCGCCGTCCCTGCATCCTTGGCCGAAGCGTTGAACTGATCGGCCGTGATGTAGGCGGGGATATTGAATGCCGTCTTGACGTATTGGAACAGCTGCAGATTGGACGTCAGCTGATCGACCGAGGTGATCTTGCCGATATTGGCCTCGTAATAGGCCGTATCACTGTCCGCGGTCGATGTCTTGACCGTGCCGTCGGCGTTGAAATTGAATTCCGCGACCATCGCCTTGTCGGCGGCGCTGCCATTCTGATTGACATAGCTGTTGGGGTCGCTGGGATCGCTCGTCAGCATCTGCTTCAGAATCGAGTTCGAGGCATAGGTCGGATCGATGCCATAGGCCTGCAGGACATAATTGCGCAGGCGGGCATTGCCGAGGAGATCATCGACCGTCTTAACGGCGCTGATATTCTGGCTGTAATAGCTCGTCTCGGTCGCCGCGGCCGTTTCCTCATTCGTAAACGACTGCTGATAAAGGCCGATGAGATCGTCTTCCTGCGTGCCGGTCTGTGCCGTATTCGTGCTGCCCGTGCCGAAATTGAACGCGGCCGCCATTTCCTTGTAGCGCGGATCGGTCAGCTTATTGGCGAAACTGCTGGAGTCGCTGAGGTCGCTCGTCAGCACCTGTTTCATAAACGCCTTGGCATAGGTCATGTCCGAAAGCCCGTAGGCTTCCATCGCGTAACTGTATAGCTGGTAGTCATTCAGGAAGTCATCGACATCGGTTACTTTGCCGATATTGGCGTTGTAATAGTCGATCAAACGCTTGTTTTGCGACTGTGATGCCACCTGGTTGAGCGAGGTCGCCATATCTCTGGTTGCGATCGTATAACCAAGATAAGTGGAAATCATCAGCAGAATCCCAATAGATCTCTAATATAGAGGACGAATCTAGCTGCCATTATTGCATGTAAACCTTACCTGAGACTTACACGACCTCGCCTTATGCGTGTACTATATTGGCGCACTTCCCTGCCGTGTGTTCATCTTATGGAAACCCTGATGGATTCGATTTTGCTAACCATTTGAGGACGCAAAGTTTTCTTAACCTCGATTTTTAAGCTGTCTGGAAGGGACGGCGCCTAATCTGCCCAACAACGAGAGGACAGAAGTTCTCCGAGAGAAGACCGGAACAACCGGCTCTCAGGTAAAGCAAGGGTAGAGAAATCGATGACAAATACCGTCCTGAAGCCCGATTGGGCTGGAACCACACTGCGGCTTGATCCGGCGCGCTTCCCGCAACAGGTCAGCTATGCCATGCAAGGTGCCGCGGGTGATGTCACCATTACGATCGACGAGCGTGGCGCGGTGCTGCGCAAGATCCTGCCGTCCAGTGGCCTGCCGCTGTCCGTCGCCCTGCCGAAACGTGCCTTCAAGGGTGTCGCCGCCCGCGCCATCGACCATGGCGACGGCGAAGTCACCGTGACACTGGAGCTGCATCATTCCGATCCGGATCTCTGCATCCCCCTTCTCGTCGCTCACGACTTGAGCGATATCGCCGCCGACTGGCGCTCCTGGTCGGAAGCCTTCCGCATTCCGATGCTGATGATCGAAGCTGACGGGGTTGCCCGCCCGCTCGAAGAACATCTCGGCGGCGTCCGCTCGCAGGACAGCCAGCCGCGCCGGCGCCACTCCTATTTCGCCGATCGCCGCCCGCGCTTCCTCGTGCGCCGCACGACGGGCAAGCTCGGCGTCAAGATGAAGATCGAAGGCCGCGAGATCATCGCAAGGCATTGAGCCGCACAGGCTCGAAATCAAGTCGTTCAGAAAGACCGGCCGTGGGACGAACAATCCCGCGGCCGAAGCTTTTATGGTGTCAGCAAAATGTTGCTGGCCACTTCAGCTCGGAACTGCCCTCTCAGGGAATCAGCAACAGGAACGACAGGAAGAGACCGGCAAAGATGATCAGGCCGACGCGATTGTTCGATTTGAACAGGGCAAGGCATTGCTCGCCATCTTTGATGTCAAGCACGGCAATCTGGTAGGCCAACATGCCGCCAGCTACAAACAGGCCGAGATAGGCAAGCCAGTTCGTTCCGGCCAGCGCGAAGGACACCAGCATCAGCAGCAGGGTCGCGCCATAAAGGCCGACGAGCCACAGACGCGTCTGGTCGCCGAAGAGCCGGGCCGTCGAGCGTACACCGATGAGTTCGTCATCTTCCTTGTCCTGATGTGCGTAGATCGTGTCATAGCCGATCGTCCACAGGATGGAGGCGACGTACAACACCATCGGAGCGCAGGACAGGCTGCCGAAGAGGCCGGCCCAGCCCATCAGGGCACCCCAGGAAAAGGCAAGGCCGAGGAAGAATTGCGGCCAGTCGGTGAAGCGCTTGGCGAAAGGATAGAGCGCGACAATCGCAAGCGACAACACGCCGAGAATGACGGCAAACCAATTGAACTGCAGCAGCACCAGCAGGCCGACCACGGCCTGCAGTGCGATGAAGACCTTGGCCTGCGTGCGGGTCACGCGGCCGGAAGGCAGCGGGCGCGAGCGCGTGCGCGCGACCGACATGTCGATCTCGTGATCGACCAGATCATTATAGGCGCAGCCGGCGCCGCGCATGGCGACAGCGCCGATGAAATAGAGGAGCAGGTGATAGATCATCACGAAGCCCGGCGAGCCCTGCCCGACGACGACGGAGGCATTGGCGGCGAGTCCGACCGACCAGAAGCACGGCCACATCAGGAGCTGCCAGCCGATTGGCCTGTCCCAGCGCGCAAGCTGGGCATAGGGCCACAGCCACGGAGGCAGGACGCGATAGACCCAGTTGCCGGATGGCGCGTCGGCAACGCGCCCATTGATGTCGCCTGTCTTTTGCATAGAAGAGTAGTAGTGACATCCGGCGCCGGAGGTCAAGCGGCGGCGCGTTAGAGTCGGATGATTTTAGGTCGCAGCGGTATAAAATCCGAATCCGCACTAGAATCAAAGAATTAGAGCATGATACCGTCCGAAAGCCGCTCGAACACTTTTGGCATCATGCTCTCACCTGCGTATTTCTCAATGCGTGGTGAAATTGAACTTGTAGCTGGCCGAGAGGCCGATCAGCAGCTGGTTGCGGTCGCCCCGCTCGCGCACGAGGCTGCTGTCGGCAGCCGGGCCGGTAAGGCGCGTGTATTCCAGGAAGGTGCTGGTGGTCCAGTTTTCCGATGCCTTCCAGGTCAAGGCGCCGCCGACGCCGACGGACTTCACCCCGCCGCCCGGCTTGTAGCCGCTGAGGCCGGACGCAGCCGATTCGCGCGCATTGACGCCGTAATAGGTATCAAAATAGTCGTTGGTGGCCATCGTCACGCGCGGACCACCCGACAGGCGCAATTCTGGCGTAATATCGGTGAAGGCATCGATGGCCGTATCGGCGACGAGGCCGCTGTGCGAGCGAATGCCCTGGCGGACTTCGATGCGGGCGCGCAGCCAGTCCGTGGGATAGGCTTCGGCGAAACCGCCGGCTTCAGCGCCCCATTTCACCTTCTTCAGCCCCCTCAACTCGCGCCCATCGCTGCTGTCGCGGCTCGGCACGAACTTGCCAACGATACCGATGCGGAAGGCATCGCTCTCGATCAGGGCGAAGGACGGATTGTCATTGCGCGAGGAGAAACGCGGCCCGGGACCCTGCCGGCCGATCGAGACCAACGGCGACCACTGCAGCTTGTTGTGCTTGCCGCCTTCGAACTTTGGCGCGGAGAAACCGGCTGCACCGACGCTTAGATACCAGTCCCCTGACCAGAAATGCTGGCCATCGCCTGCGGAGGCAGCGCCGGCATAGGCGACGGAGAGGCCGAAAATGAAAAGAAAACGCGACTTTGCAACCACACTGCAACTCCATGATACGCATTACAGGGGCTATGAACGCAGCCCCGGAGTTGCCGCAAATTATTCGGATCGCGTTACCGCTCTCTTAACCACAAGGCGCTGAATCCGCGAAGAATGTCAAAATCAGCTTGAAGCGCCGGATCCCTTGAGATGCGCCAATCTGTCGCGGTGATTTAATTATCGCATGAGCTACTCAATCATAGGTAATGGCCGGCATTTCCTTTGGTGCTCGCCATTTTGCAGCCCCCGATTTTCAAAGAAGAGCAACCAATGAAGACCATATCCCTGATTTCCTTAGGTCTGTCCCTCAGCGCCGCCATAGCGCTATCCGGCTGCGTCAGTGCCCCGATCGGCGGGGCGAAACAAACTGAGACGAAGGGAAGCATCCGGGCAGGCAAGAGAACCCAGGTCATGTCGGTTTCGTTTCTGAAACCTGACTGCACATTCTCGTCCTATCCCTATACTGCGATCGTCAAGCCGAGCAGTCACGGCAAGGTGGAGATCACTCACGGATCCGTAAAGGCGCATTTCCCGAGCGATGAACCCATGCATATGTGCAATGGCAAATCGGCGGAAGGCACCATCGTCTACTATACGCCCGATGCCGGCTTTGCCGGCGCCGATCAATTCACGATCCGGATGACGGGGCTGAATGCAGCAAATGGCGTTGCCGAGCACACTTTGAAGATTCACGTTGTCAAATAAGTTCAGAGCGTGCCGTACCGGCTGAAGCCTGGAATAAGAAACGCCGGCGCATCTTGTCATGTCGCCGGCGTAAGTGCCACCTTGGTTTCAGACCCTCAGCTCAGAACGTAACCTTCTCCAAAGGCGCACGCCCAGCCTCGAATTCCTTCAGTTTCGCCTCGCGCTCCGCGATGTAATTGCGGTTGTCCGGCACGGCGAACTGGTTCTTGGTGATCTGGAGCTGCATGATGAAGAGCTCATCCCAGCGGAAGCCCATTTCCGAGCCGGCCAGATAGAACTCCCACATGCGGAAAAACTTTTCGTCATAGAGCGCGACGGCATCGGCCTTGCGCGCAACAAAGCGGTTGCGCCAATGCCTCAGCGTATAGGCATAGTGCATCGGCAGGGTCTCGACGTCTCGCGTGAGCAAGCCGGCCTTTTCCAGCGGCGGCGTGGTCTCGCCGATCGACGGGATGTAGCCGCCCGGGAAAATATACTTTTCGATGAAGGCGTTGGTGGCAAAACTCGGCTTCGGGCGTGCGATGGAGTGCAGCAGCATGACGCCATTATCATCAAGCAGCTCCGAAACCTTGCCGAAGAACTTGCCGTAGTCGCCGATGCCGACATGCTCGAACATGCCGACCGAGACGATACGGTCGAATTTCTTGCCGGTCATGTAGCGATAGTCCTGCAGCTCGAAGCGGACGCGATCGGAGAGGCCACGCTTGGCCGCCCTTTCGCGTGATACTTTCAGCTGCTCTTCGCTGAGCGTGATGCCTGTCACGTCGAGGCCCGGATAGGCCTCGGCGAGATACATGGCCATGCCGCCCCAGCCGGAACCAATCTCCAGCACCTTCTGGCCGGGCTCGACCAGAAGCTTGGCGGCGATATGGCGCTTCTTGGCGACCTGCGCTTCATCCAGGCTGATGCCGGGCGGATTGAAATAGGCGCAGGAATATTGCCAATCCTCATCGAGGAAGAGATCGAAGAGCTTCGCCGACAGATCGTAGTGATGCGCAACATTGTGCTTGTTGCGATTGATCGGCGAGCGGCTCTTGATCTGCTGCCAGGCGATGCGGCCGACCAGCAGCGCCGCCATACGGAAATCGAAGACCTCATTGGTGGTGTTCTGCTTCACCAGCGACAGGAACTCGTAAATGTCCCCCTGCTCGAGGATGAAGCGGCCTTCCATATACATTTCGCCGAGCTTGAGCGTCGGATCGCGTGCGACGGCATCTTCAGCCTGCTGATCGGCAAACCGGACGGCCACCGTCTCGCCAGTTCCGTCGCCGACCATATGGGTCTCGCCGGATGCGAGCGTAAGCCTGAGTGAACCTTTGCGGATGATTTTCTGGACGAGAGGAAAAAGGGTCGACGCCATGGACGCCTCGAATGTTATGACATGACATTAAGGCAACTTTAACGCCTCCCAGCATTGTGGCAAGCTTACCTTTTCGCAGTCATTGGCACTCCGGCAACAACTCTGCCAGAGTGTGACATTCTTGCACAGAGTTCCGCTAAGTCCTTATTTTCGTTTGAAAGCGTCGGCCAAAGCGGCGCCGAAACTGCCCTGTTGTTCGGCCTTCGGACGAGCATTTCCCCTCGCCCCCGCGTTGCGCGCGCCGCCCTGCTCGCGCGACTCCCGCCCGGACGAAGCCGCCACAGTACCGCCATCTTTGCGCATGGAGAGACCGATTCGCTTGCGTTTGACATCGACTTCCACGACCGTGACCTTGACGACATCGCCGGCCTTCACGACCTCATGCGGGTCCTTGACGAAGCGGTCGGCCAGCTGCGAGACATGCACCAGACCGTCCTGATGGACGCCTATATCGACGAAAGCTCCGAAAGCGGCGACGTTGGTCACGGTGCCTTCCAGCAGCATTCCCGGCTTGAGGTCGCTGATCTCGTTGACGCCCTCGGCAAAGGTTGCGGTCTTGAAGCTCGGACGCGGGTCTCGGCCTGGCTTTTCCAGTTCGGCGATGATGTCGCGCACGGTCGGCAGGCCGAATTTGTCGTCGATGAATTGCCTGGGGTCGATGGCCTTCAGCGTTGCCGTATCGCCCATCAGCGTGCGGAGATCACGGCCGCAGGCAGCGACGATCTTCTTGGCCACACCATAGGCTTCCGGGTGCACCGAGGAAGCGTCGAGCGGCTCCTTGCCGTTGGGAATGCGCAGGAAGCCGGCGCATTGCTCGAAGGTGCGCTGGCCGAGACGGGCGACCTTCAGAAGATCACGGCGCGTCTCGAACGGACCCTCGCCGTCGCGATGCTTGACGATGGCATCGGCGATCGACGGCCCGAGGCCGGAGACCCGGGAAAGCAGCGGTGCCGAGGCCGTGTTGAGATCGACGCCCACAGCATTCACCGCATCTTCGACAACGGCATCCAGCGAGCGGGACAGCTTCTGCTGGTCGACATCGTGCTGGTACTGGCCGACGCCGATCGACTTCGGCTCGATCTTCACCAACTCGGCCAACGGATCCTGCAGGCGGCGGGCGATGGAGACGGCGCCACGCAGCGAGACGTCAAGCCCGGGGAATTCAAGCGCAGCCGTTTCCGAGGCAGAGTAAACCGATGCACCGGCTTCGGAGACGATGACCTTGGTCGGCTTCGGCGCCGGCAGTTCGGCCAGCATGTCGGCCACCAGCTTTTCGGTTTCGCGGCTGCCGGTGCCGTTGCCGATCGCGATCAGCTCGACCTTGTGCTTACGGATGAGCGAGGCAAGTGCGGCCTGTGTGCCGCGCACGTCGTTCTTCGGCGGAAAGGGATATACGGTCGCCGTTTCCAGGAGCTTGCCCGTACCGTCGACCACGGCGACCTTGACGCCCGTGCGGATGCCCGGATCGAGGCCCATGGTGGCGCGCGAGCCGGCAGGCGCTGCCAGCAGGAGATCCTTCAGATTGCGGGCGAAGACATGGATCGCCTCCTCCTCCGCCCTCTCCCGCAACTCGCGCATCAGGTCGAGCGAGAGCGACATGGAGAGCTTTACGCGCCATGTCCAGCTTGCGACCTCCGTCAGCCAGCGGTCGCCGGGCCGGCTTGCGCCGATATCATAGGCCGCAGTGATCATGCGTTCGACCGGCTTGTTGGGCGAGACGGCGTCGGTATCGACTTCGATATTCAGTGTCAGGACTTCTTCGTTCCAGCCGCGCAGCATGGCGAGCGCGCGATGACCGGGCGCAGTCGCCCAGCGTTCCTGATGCGCAAAATAATCCGAGAATTTGGCGCCTGCCTCCTGCTTGCCGTCGACGACGGTAGCCTTCAGCGTCGCATTGGCCTTCATGTAATTGCGCAGCTTGCCAAGCAGATCGGCATTTTCGGCAATACCTTCGGCGATGATATCGCGCGCACCCTCCAGCGCCGTTTTCACGTCAGGCACATCGGCCGTGATGAAGCCTTGGGCCAGCATCGTGGGCTCCTTGGAGCGATCGGCAAGGATGGTGTCGGCCAGGGGGCCGAGGCCACGCTCCCTGGCAATTTCGGCGCGGGTACGGCGCTTCGGCTTATAGGGCAGATAAAGGTCTTCCAGCTCGGACTTGGTGGCGACCGTGGCGATCTTGCCCATCAGCTCGTCGGTCATCTTGCCCTGGCCGGCGATGGATTCAATGATGGCGGCGCGGCGTGCTTCCAGCTCGCGAAGATAGACGAGACGCTCCGATAACGTGCGAAGCTGCGTATCGTCGAGACCGCCGGTCACTTCCTTGCGATAGCGCGCGATGAAGGGCACCGTTGCGCCTTCGTCCAAGAGCTCGATAGCGGCCTTAGCCTGATCTGGACGGGAGTTGATCTCGGCGGCAATGGTTGCAGCAAGGGAACGGATATCAGCGGCCATGTGTCTCTCTGAACTGAACGAGCGTAAAGGGACCATAAGCATGATCCCGTGGACATAAGAAGCGGTTTTCGCCGCGGAACACGCCAATCCGGGCACGGAGATGACGTGGAGGGCGAAGCAGCATCCGCTTTAGCGAGATAAAAAGGCATGGCAATGTTGCCGGCCGTGCCTCCACAGGATTTGCCGCTTGACCTTTGGCTCAAGCCCCCTTAACCGCGCAAAAGGACGCAACGAAAGGGCAAGCCATGAGAGTTCTGTTGATCGGATCGGGCGGACGCGAGCATGCGTTGGCCTGGAAACTGGCGCAATCGCCTCTCATGACGGAATTCTATGCCGCGCCCGGCAATCCCGGTATCGCCGAACATGCGACGCTCGCCGCGCTCGATGTCGACGATCATGAGGCCGTCGTTGCCTTCTGCAGGGAAAAAGCCATCGATTTCGTCGTGGTCGGCCCGGAAGCGCCTTTGGTCGCCGGCATCGCCGATGCGCTACGCGCCGCCGGTATCGCCGTCTTCGGCCCGTCCGCAGCTGCGGCCCAGCTCGAGGGATCCAAGGGTTTCACCAAGGATATCTGCGCTCGCTACGATATTCCCACGGGCGCCTACCAGCGCTTCAACAATGCCCCGAAGGCGAAAGCCTATGTCCGCGCGCAAGGGGCGCCGATCGTCGTGAAGGCGGACGGCCTTGCGGCCGGCAAGGGCGTCACTGTCGCCATGACCATCGACGAGGCGTTAGCGGCGATCGACGATTGCTTCGAGGGCGCCTTCGGCGAGGCCGGGGCGGAGGTGGTGATCGAAGCCTATCTGGATGGCGAAGAGGCGAGCTTCTTCTGCCTTTGCGACGGCAAGCATGTGCTGGCGCTGGCGACAGCGCAGGACCATAAGCGCGTCGGCGATGGCGACACCGGCCCGAACACCGGCGGCATGGGCGCCTATTCCCCTGCCCCCGTCATGACGCCAGACATGGTCGAGCGCACCATGAAGGAAATCATCGAGCCGACGATGCGCGGCATGGCGGAAAGCGGCCATCCCTTCAGCGGCGTCTTCTTCGCCGGACTGATGATCACCGCCAAGGGGCCGGAACTCATCGAATATAACGTCCGTTTCGGCGATCCCGAATGCCAGGTGCTGATGATGCGGCTGAAGAGCGACCTGCTGCCGCTGCTTTATGCCTGCGCCAACGGCACGCTGGATCAGGTGACGGCCGAATGGAGCGAGGATCCGGCGCTGACCGTCGTCATGGCCTCGAAGGGCTATCCCGGCTCCTATGCCAAGAACACGCCGATTGCGGCGCTGCCGGCCGAAGGCGAAGGCGAAAAGGTGTTTCATGCCGGTACAGGTCTGAAGGACGGCACGCTGGTCGCAACCGGCGGCCGCGTGCTGAACATTACGGCGACAGGCAAGACGGTGCGCGAAGCAAAAGAGCGGGCCTATGCCCTGGCTGGCAAGGTGAAGTGGGACAACGGCTTCTATCGCAACGATATCGGCTGGCGTGCCGTCGAGCGCGAGACGTAAACGCCGCCGCGGTTCTGCAAGCGCAAGTCCATTAAATTTTTACCTAATCTCCTGACGGGATGGAAACAAAGGCACGCTAGTCTCTTCGTCACTATAGACGGAGTGGATTGTTATGCGTCTCTTGTTTCTGACCTTGGCATGCGCATTGGCAGGCGGCTCCGCCATGGCCTCGTCCATTCAGTCTATCGACGGCACACTACAGAGCGGCGACAGCAGCATCGTCGACAAGAGCTGCGCCGACTGCCCTCCCCTCAAGCCCAAAGTGGCCGAAAAGGAGTATAAGGTGCCGACATTGGCGCCCGGCACGCAATCGGTCGTGATCCGCAGCATAGACGGCGAAAAGAAGGTCGTGCGGACAGAGGCCTGGATGGGCGGATCCCCCGTCATGTTCGTCAGCAAGCCGACACCGGAAGCCCTGGCCGCCACCGCCGAGCCCGTCGACGGGATCGACCTGGCCGTAAAGACCGCAGCCCTGCCGGATACCGCAGCTCCCAAACCCCTCGACCTCTCTGGCTTCCAGCTGCGTCAATAGCTGCAGAAGCCATTCGTTGCGACGGCATTTGCCGATCATTGCCCGGCCACAGGAGCAGCGGCTTATTACATACTTATGAGATACATCGGAAAATATTCGGTTTTTCTAAATTACAGAAGCTGAATTCGAAGTAACCGAAGTCATTCGTAAGGCAGTATAAGTATTATTGGCGACAATTTAGCATATCTCCAGTTTCAACTCGCGACGAATACAACCATTCCCCTAAAATTAAAGATTTTTTAGACATAAACAGCGATTTTACTGCCACCGGACAGCAGCATGTCATTCGAGCGGCAGCAAACGTATTGAGTATCTCTCAGGCGATCGCACAGGCGGTAGGAAACCGCACCGGTATTCACCCCTGTGGGAGGCACCATGAAGAATCTCAAGATTTCGCATCAACTCTTTGCCCTGCTCGGCGTCCTGATGGCCGCCTTCGCCGTGGCGACCTATTTCCAGATCCGGTCACAGGCCGAGTCCATTTACGACGACCGGTTCGACATGCTGCGCACGCAGGTCGAATCCGGCATCTCGGTTCTGAACCAGTATTATCAGCGCGAAAAATCCGGTGAGATGACGCATGAGGCCGCCCAGGCGGAGGCCTTCAAAGTCCTCTCGCATGTCAGCTTCGAACCCGCGGGCTATTTCTTCGGCTTCGACTATAACGCTGTCATGCGCATCCATCCAAATCCGGTCAATGTCGGCAAGGACATGTCCGGCCAAGTCGACAGGAATGGCACTCATTTCAGCAAGGAAATGGTCGAAAAGGGTATCAAGGGCGGCGGCCGTACCATCTATTACTGGGGCAAGCCCGGCCATTCCGACGACCAGCTTTTCCTGAAGGGCAGCTATTCGGCTGCCTTCGCTCCCTGGCAGATCGTGGTCGGCTGCGGCGTCTACATGGACGACCTGGATGCGCAGATCAACGCAACGATGTGGCGCGCCCTGCTCATCTGCGGTCTCGTCTTCGTCATCGGCGTCGGTGCGGCCATCTATTTCATCCGCGGCATCACAAAGCCGCTCGCCGATGTCCACGCCGCGCTGAAGGCCGTGGCCGACGAAGATCTGAAGATGGCCATTCCGCATATCGAGATGCGCAACGAAATCGGCTTGATGGCGAAAGCGACCCAGGCGCTGCAGGAAAAGGTTCGCGAGCGCCATTTGCTGGCCGACCGTCAGGCCGCGCAGGAACTCGAGATCAGCAATGAGCGCGAACAGAACCTGCGCCAGCAGCAGGACGAGGCGCATGAACAGGCACGCGTTGTCTCGATCATCGGCCGGGCACTTGAAGACCTCGCTCAGGGGAACCTGACGATACGCTGCGGCGATCTCGGCGCCGGCTATGCCGGCCTTCGCAATAATTTCAACGAGGCGCTGTCGCATCTCGAAGCCGCGATGGGCCGCGTCAACGCCAAGGGCAACGACATCGGCCTCAGTAAGGAAGAAATCCGTCGCGCCTCCAACGAGCTGTCGCAGCGCACCGAGCGCCAGGCTGCCAGCCTGGAAGAGACTTCCGCCGCGCTCGACGAACTCACCGTCGCCGTCCGTCAAACGGCGGAAGGCGCCGATGAGGCTAGCAAGCGGGTCCATGCCGTCAGCACCGAAGCATCGCGCAGCGATGCCGTGGTTGCCCAGGCAATCGAAGCGATGAGCGGCATCGAGAAGTCCTCGGCCGAAATCGGCAAGATCATCGGCGTCATCGATGAGATCGCCTTCCAGACCAACCTCCTGGCGCTCAATGCCGGTGTCGAGGCGGCTCGTGCCGGCGAATCCGGCAAGGGTTTTGCCGTCGTCGCCCAGGAAGTGCGTGAACTCGCCCAGCGCTCCGCGGCAGCCGCCAAGGAGATCAAGGACCAGATCGCCCGCTCTTCCGGCCAGGTCGACCAGGGCGTCCGCCTTGTCGGCGAGGCCGGCGAAGCGCTGAAGCGCATCTCCGACCAGATCAAGGCCGCCAACGAGATCGTCTCGAAGATCGCCCACAGTGCCTCCGAGCAGGATACGACGCTGCGCTCGATCTCCTCTTCGATGAACCAGCTCGACGCTGCGACCCAGCAGAACGCCGCCATGGCCGAAGAGACCACCGCATCGGCCGAGACGCTCGCGGCCGATACGGAAGATCTGCTCGCGCTCATCCGCGGCTTCCGCGTCAACGAAGGCCGCGCGGTCATGGATCATCGCCGCGCCGCCTGATCAGTACAGTTGCAAAAATGGGAAACCGCCGGGCTCGCGTCCGGCGGTTTTCTTTAGAGCAAAGCTTTTACTGCGTCAGTCTGTGCCCTTCAGGCGCTCAACCAGCAGGTCGATCTCGCGATCGGAATAGACCTCTATACCGGCCTGCTTGAGCAGCGCCGCCGTGACGCCGAGGCCGCTCTGCTTGCCGCCGGAAAATGTACCATCATAGATAAAACCCGAACCACAGGATGGGCTGCCGTCGATCAGAAGAGCGTAACGACAGCCGGTTTCCTTGGCGAGCGCCAGCGCATTTTCCGCCGCCTGGCGAAACTCCGCCGTGACATCACCGCCGGTGATCTCCATCACGCGCGCCGAGCCGGCAAGCACGTCCTCGCCGGTCGCACCGCCTGCAATTTCGGCCGGCGGCCTTGGCACCGCCATGCCGGCAGACATTTCCGGACAGATCGTCACCAACAGCCCCTCCTCGCGCCAGCGATCGATCGCCGGATGGACAAGCGGCTTGGAACGGCCGTCATAGCGGACGGCATGGCCCATGAGGCAGGCGCTGACGAGGATCTTTCCGGTCATCGCGCCCCCATGTCTTATCCCGCGATCTTCGAGAAGTCCGCGACCGTGCCGGTCGCCTGACGGATCAGGCGCAGCAGCGCCAGGCGATTGGCGCGGATGGCGGCATCTTCATCATTGACGAGCACGTCTTCGAAGAAGCGGTCGACGGGTGCGCGCAGCTTGGAAAGGGCTGCCATGGCCGAGCGGAAATCCTCCTTGGCGATCGCGCCGGAGGCCTCGGCAGAGGCGGCCTTCACGGCAGCAAAGAGATCCTTTTCGGCATCGAGTTTCAGCAAGGCTTCCGAAACGCCATCGGCAACGACGGTGCCCTTCTTCTCTTCGGCGGCCAGAAGCTGGGTGGCGCGCTTGGTGCCGGCCAAGAGGTTTTTGCCGTCCTCGGAGGTGATGAAGGCGGTCAGCGCCTCAACGCGGCGGGCGACCATCAGCAGATCGTCGGCCTCCGGCGTCAGCACGGCGTCGATGAGGTCATGACGGGCGCCGAGATCGCGGAGATAGACCTTCAGGCGGTCATGGAAGAAGGCGAGCAGATCGGCATCCCTGGTGGTCGCCAATAGCGGCAGGCGCACACCGCGCTCCAATAGGATACGGACAACACCGAGGGCGGCACGGCGCAGTGCATAAGGATCTTTCGAGCCCGTCGGCTTCTCGTCGATCGCCCAGAAGCCGACGAGCGTATCCAGCTTGTCGGCAAGCGCAACCGTGATCGCAACCTTGTCCTCGGGTACGCGGTCGGACGGGCCTTGCGGCTTGTAGTGGTCTTCGATCGCCGTCGCGACAGAAGCATTCTCGCCCTGCAGCGAGGCATATTTTCGGCCCATGACGCCCTGCAGCTCGGGGAACTCGCCGACGGCTTCGGTGCGCAGATCGGCCTTGGCGAGCACGACGGCACGGTCGACCAGGGCAGCATCGGCGCCGGTGATCTTGGCGAGGTCAGCGGCCAGCGCACGGATGCGGGCGACGCGCTCGCCCTGGCTGCCGAGCTTGGCATGGAAGGTGACGTTGAGCGCATCAAGCTTCGCCATGCGCTGATCGAGCGGCTTCTTCAGATCGAGACCGAACTTCCTGGCGGAGGCTTCCAGCGTTTCGAGATCGGGCAGGTCGCCCTGGTCGCGCTTCCAGAAGTGCAGCGCGTCGGACAGACGGGCGCGCACGACCTTGCCGTTGCCGTGGATGATTTCCTTGCCGCCATCCGTCGCCTGGATATTGGCGACGAGAATGAAGCGGTTGGACAGCGCACCCTCCCCTTGAGGGGCGGCGGCACGCAGCGCCGGGGTGTGGTGATTTTGTTGGGACGCGAGATCACCCCCACCCGCAGCTTCGTTGCGACCTTCCCCCTCAAGGGGGAGGTGAGAGCCTTGCGGCCGCGTGACGAAACATTTCTGGTTGGTCTTGATGGTCAGGCGGATGATCTCGGATGGGATCGAGAGATAATCCTCCTCGAAGGAGCCCATCAGCACCTGCGGCCATTCGACAAGGCCGGAAACTTCCTCCAGCAGGCTTTCATCCTCAACCAGTTCGAGACCATTGGCAAAGGCGACATCGCGGGCATCATGCAGGATGATGTCCTTGCGGCGCTCGGCATCGAGAACGACATAGGCCTTTTCCAGGCTCGAGGCATAATCCTCGAAACGCTTGACCGTGATCGGGCCTGGCGCATGGAAGCGATGGCCATAGGTCACGTTCGAGGCGACGATGCCGTCGATCTCGAAGGGGATGACCGTGGTTTCTTCATGCTCGGTGCCGAAGGTGCAGACGATCGACTGCAGCGGGCGCACCCAGCGCAGCGAACCGGGCTTCACCGAGGCCTTGCCCCAGCGCATCGACTTCGGCCAGGGGAAATTTCTGATGATGTCGGGCATGACCGCGGCGACGATTTCCTCGGCAGCACGGCCGGGCTTGGAAATGATCGCCACGTAGAAATCACCCTTCTTCGGGTCGCTCTGGACCTGGGCTTCCGAAACTGAAGAAAGGCCAGCACCGCGCAGAAAACCTTCGATCGCCTTTTCGTTGGCATCGGTGCGCGGCCCCTTGCGCTCCTCGCGCACATCGGCCGAGCGCGCCGTCAGGCCGCGAATATCGAGCGTGAGGCGCCGCGGCGTCCAATATTCCCTGGCACCTTCGTAGGAAAGACCTGCTTCGATGAGGGCGTCGGTCACCAGCTTCTTCAGGTCGCCGGCGGCCTTGCGCTGCATACGGGCGGGAATTTCCTCGGAGCGGAGTTCGAGAAGGAGATCGGGCATGTCAAGGTTCCTCACCCTCCCCTTGAGAGAGAGGGTCGGCACGGCGTGCCGGAGTGGGGTGAAAACGGTCGGCCTCTGCTAGCAAAATTTGGCGCTGCTGCACAATGGCAAATATCGTATCCAGGACAGCCTCGACCTCACCCATGACCTCGGCATTCCAGAATCGGACGACATGATAGCCTTGGCTTTCAAGAAATGCCGTGCGCTCGGCATCATAACGCCTTGCCGCATCTGCCTGATGCTGGCTGCCATCAAGCTCGATGATCAGACCGATCTGATGACAGGCGAAATCAGCGAAATAACGCCCGATCGGAACCTGCCGGCGAAAATGCGTCCCTTCGATCGGGATGCGCCAAAGATGCTTCCAGAGCTTGGCTTCCGCATCGGTCGAACCGGCGCGCAGGCGGCGGCTGTTGGCGATTTTGAAGCGATCGAGCTTGGAGGGCTTTTGGGGCATCGAAGATCTCCGTATTGCTGAGACAGCGAAGTTGATGCGTCGGGAAGTACACCCTCCCCTTGAGGGGGAGGGTCGGCACAAAGTGCCGGGGTGGGGTGATCGCGGCAACCTCCGCAGCCAACCAATTGTCACCCCACCCGCCGCTTCGCGGCGACCTCCCCCCTCAAGGGGGAGGTGATCAGCTACCACCCTCCTCCGCCTCCGCCGCCACCGCCGCCCCCCGAGAACCCTCCGCCT
>NZ_JAQJCI010000012.1:0-173743 GCF_030182495.1 Rhizobium aureum
CGCCGCCACCGGAGAACCCTCCGCCTCCGCCCCCACCACTATCGCCGAAGGCGGAGGACGAGCTCGATACCGGTGCCGGGATCGTCGAGGCTATGGTCGATGCCATGGAAGAAGAGAAGTCGCCGATCGTTCCGCCGATATTGCCGGGGTTGAAGTTGCCGGAATACCAGATCGGCGCATAGGCCGCCGCCGCGGCACCCGCAGCCGTCGCGAGCCAGGCCTCGAAAGCACTGGACCAGGGCTTTTCGACGCCGAGTGCGACGGCATAGGGCAGCAGCTTTTCGAAGTGCTGCGGCGACATCTGCGGCGCGCCCTGCATGTTCATTCGGTCACGTTCGGCCAGCGTCAGATATTGCCTGAGACCGGCGATGCCATCCATCATCTTGCGTCCGAGCGGCGTCGGCGCGCCCATCAGAAAATAGAAGACGACATTGAGTGCGAAAATGCCGACGATGCCGGCGACCAGCGGCAGCAGGCCCGCTTCCCATAACGGCACGACGGCGGCGGCAAAGCCGCTGACGGCAGTCGATACCAAGACGAAGCCGAAGAAGGCAAAGACCAGGACGGAAATGATGCGCTGGGCAAGGCTGGCATTATGCCTGCGGAACCTGCGGCCGATCGAGCTGGCGAACAGCGTCACGAAGATCGACAGGAAGCCAGGCACGATGATGAGCGGCAGCGCATTCTCGTGCAGGCGGCCGAAGAGGACGATGGACGCCAGGATGAGGATCGAGAGCACTATGCCGGCAATGACGTAGAGCACGTTTGCCTTGTAATATTCGCCGCGATGGTCGCGCTCGATGGCGCCGCGGAATTTCGAGCCGAGCCGCTGCACCGCTTCGCCGTTTTCCCTGTCGATGACAAGCGGCGAGAATGGTCCGACAGCCTGCATGATCACCTTGTCGCCGCCGCCGAGATCTCTGCCTGCCTTGCCGGTTGGACGGATGACCACTTTTTTCTGCAGGTCGTCGAGGATCACATAGCCGCGCACGGCAAGATCGATCGCCGTTGCCGAGAATGCCGTCCAGCCGGAGCTGGCGAAGCCCTTGTTGTCGATGTAATTGACCAGCGCCGGCGAGATGCCTTCGGGCGGGTCCCAGCGCGGGACCATGACGCCGGGCGGAGGATCGCGGCCGACGGCGATCCAGCTGCGCATATAGTAGACAAACAGCAGGATCAGCCCGCCGATGGCAATGGTCGTATCGAGATGATCGCGAAGGAACCAGCCCCATTGCTGGCTGGCGCTCGGCGGCGCGATTACTCCCTTTCCCAGCTTGATGGCGATCGTCAGGCCTTCGGCCATGGCGAGCGGTCTGGTCGTGACGAAGGTGACTATATTGCCCTGCGTGCTGGCGCTCGCGTTCTTGCCGTTGGCGCCGAGCGGTCCGGTGAAGAAGGCTAGCTGCTGCGGCTCTACGCCATCGGGCAATGTCACGGTCGCCTTGGCATTGACGATCGGGAACAGCCAGCCATTGCCTGTCACGTTCCAATAAAGCTCATCATGATCGCTGAAATAGCGCATCTGACGATTGGTGTCGTAGGTGAGGCGGAATGTGTGGGGGCCTGGGTTGAGGCTTCTGTCGGCGTTACCGATATAGATGCGCTCGCCGCCCTTGATGCGCTCGCTGTGCCAATCCTCCGGCTGTCCATCGCGCTCGATGGAGACGACCTTGAAATCCACCTCGATTTCGCGGCCGTTGGCATCGGTCATAACAAGCGGGAAATCCCGGAAGATGCCGCGGCGGATATCACGCCCCTCTGCATTTACGGAGATCGTCTCGACCACCCGCATGGAGCCGTCATGATGCAAGGCGATTGCCTGATCGAAACTGGTGATGAGCTCGGCCGCCGTTACCGCCGTTGCACAAAGCAGCAGGCACAGAGCCAGGAAGAACCCGCAAAGCCGTGTCATCACTCCCCCAAAAGGATGGCCGCGACGCCGTTACCGGCGCCGCTTCACGTCAGGAACATGCCTGCGCTCAGCCTCCCTTGGGATGGCGGAGCGTCAGTCTTCGTAAGCGACTCCGAGAGACGCCAGCACGTTCCAGTAGGACGGGAAGGTCTTGGCGACGCAATCGGGGTCGAGAATGGTGATGCCGCCGATCTTCAGGCCGGCGAGCGCAAAGCTCATGGCGATGCGGTGATCGGCGAAGCTGTCGATCTCGGCCGGCAGCACTTTGCCGGCAAGGCTCGGATCGGATGCGACGATGAGATCGTCCCCCTCTTCCGTGCCGAGGTTCGGCACGATGCGCGACAGGCCGCTCGACAGCGCGCGGATGCGGTCGCATTCCTTGACGCGGAGATTTTCGATGCCGACGAAGCGCACCGGCGTTTCGTTGAAGGCAGCGAGAACGGCGAGCGTCGGAATGGCATCCTGCATCTGCGAGCCATCAATGACGGCCGGAAGATGCGGAAACTTCGAGATCAGGTCATAGGCCTTCGCATCCGGCTGCGAGAACTGTTCCGCCGGCGTACCGAGATCGATCTTGCCGCCGCTCAGCACTTCGGCCGCCCAGAGATAGGTTGCGGCAGAGGCATCGGGCTCGATCACGAAGTCGGCGGCATGATAGCCGGTGGGCTCGACGCGCCAGGCAACCGGGCTCACACGCTCCACCTTGGCGCCGAAAGCGCGCATGGCCGCGACCGTGAGATCGATATAGCCGAGCGCGCCGATATGTTCGCCGAGCAACTCGACATCGACGGCGCGGTCGCCGCCGGCGGCCATCATCAGGAGCGCCGAAACATACTGGCTGGACAGGCCGCCATCGATCTGCACGCGGCTTGCCTCGAAACGGCCGGTGCCGTTGACGGTCACGGGCGGGCAGCCGGTTTCAGCCGAGGCATCGACGCCCAGCGAGCGCAGTGCATCGACGAGCGGGCCGATCGGCCGCTTGCGCATATGCGCGTCGCCGTCGACGATGACCTTGCCGTCGACGAGCGCGGCCGCGGCCGTCAGGAAGCGCGTCGCCGTGCCGGCATTGCCGAGGAAAAGCGGGGCAGCCGGCGCTTTGAGCTTGCCGCTGCCGGTCACGATGAAGGTCGTGTCGTCGGGCTCATCGATGACAACGTCCATGGCGCGAAGTGCTTCGGCCATATAGCGGGTATCGTCGCTCTTCAGCGCGCCGGTCAGTCGGCTCGTGCCCTTGGCAAGGCCTGCCAGCAGCAGTGCGCGGTTGGTGATCGACTTCGATCCCGGCGGCATGGCGCGCCCGGTCAAGGGCTTGCCCGGCGGGATAATCGTGAGTTTGGCTCTACCCATCATCATTCTCTTTGGTCAGTCAGGAAGCCAGCCGATGGCCAGCGGTCGGCATCCTTTACCGCCTGATATGAAAAACCGATAGCGGAAATCTCAGAACTTTACCGTGGGAACGGCGCGGTCCGCCTCGTTGGTGATCTCGAAATAGGCCTTCTTGGTAAATCCGAAGGGGCCGGCGATGAGATTGTTCGGGAAGGTCTCGACCTTGACGTTCAGATCGCGCGCCGCACCGTTGTAATAACGGCGCGACATCTGGATTTCGCCCTCGACGCCTTCCAGCGAGCGCTGCAATTCGAGAAAGTTCGTGTTGGCCTTGAGGTCGGGATAGGCTTCGGCAAGCGCAATCACGCGGCCGAGTGCCTGCGACAACAAGCCCTCCACCTGGCCTCGGGCGGCGACATCTCCAGACGGCACGGCCTGCGCCTTGTTGCGCAGTTCGACAACCTCTTCCAAGGTCTGGCGTTCATGGCCGGCATAGCCTTTGACCGTCTCGACCAGATTAGGAATGAGGTCCGCGCGCCGCTTCAACTGCACGTCGATGCCCGACCAAGCCTCCTCAGCCACCTGACGTGCACGGACTAGCCCGTTATAGGCGAAGATGACGTAGAGCGCGACCAGCACTATGATCGCAAGAAGAACAAGCATCTGAAATCCCCCGTGGCGACTGCAACCCAAGGGACACTAGGCAGATTTCATGCCGATGTCACCCGGCTTTAACGGCGGCGCAGAGCCAAGATAGGCTGTGGCGATGCCCAATCCTTGGGAAGCTCGCCTCAGGCGGCCTGCTGGTTCCAATTGATGCCGCCGGCATCGGTCAGCAGGAAAGCTTCGCCGCAAGCCTTTGCCAGCGTGCGCACGCGCAGGATGTAGCTCTGGCGTTCCGTAACCGAGATAACGCCGCGGGCGTCGAGCAGGTTGAAGACGTGACTCGCCTTGATGCACTGGTCATATGCCGGGAAGACGCACTTGTGCAGGCGATGGTTTTCGCTGTCGCCCGGCGCGCCGGCTGCCAGCAATGCCTGGCATTCCTTCTCGGCATCGATGAAATGGCGGTGCAGCATCTCGGTATTGGCATATTCGAAATTATGCCGCGAATATTCCTGTTCGGCCTGCAGAAAGACATCGCCATAGGTGATCTTGTCTTCGCCTTCGAGGCCGTTGAAGTTCAGGTCATAGACGCTGTCGACGCCCTGGACATAGGTGGCAAGGCGCTCCAGTCCGTAGGTCAGCTCACCGGCGACCGGTGCGCATTCGATGCCGCAGACCTGCTGGAAATAGGTGAACTGCGAGACTTCCATGCCGTCGCACCAGCATTCCCAGCCGAGGCCCCATGCGCCGAGCGTCGGACTTTCCCAATCGTCCTCAACGAAGCGGATATCGTGCAGCAGCGGATCGAGGCCGATCGCCTTCAGCGAGCCGAGATAGAGCTCCTGCAGGTTCGGCGGATTGGGCTTCAGGATGACCTGATACTGATAATAGTGCTGCAGGCGGTTCGGGTTCTCGCCGTAGCGGCCATCGGACGGGCGGCGGGACGGCTGGACATAGGCAGCCCGCCACGGCTTCGGGCCGAGCGAACGCAGCGTGGTCGCCGGATGGAACGTGCCGGCGCCGACCTCCATGTCGTAAGGCTGCAGAACCGCGCAACCCTTGTCGGCCCAGTAATTGTGCAGCGTCAGGATCAGCGCCTGAAAGGAGCGCTTCGGATTCATATGATCGGGCACGTTGGCAGTCATGGGAACTGATTTCTTCCGCTAGCGAATGGTTTGGCGGACAGGTGCCACGACGTGGCGAACGGGTCAAGTTTTTACTCTACAGAATGCAGCGACATTACTCGCACTTAACCCGAGGAGCCGTCAAAATGGATTGACGATGGTCAACTGCTTCTCGACTATCAGACCGGCGTGCAGATCTTCCGAATAAAACCGCTCGCAGCCAGCCTCGATCGCTGCCGCCATCATAGTCGCATCATAGAAAGAAAGCTGATAGCGCTGAGCAAGGTGCAGCCCTGCCAACGTGATTTTCTCACTTACAGGAACGATGGTTGCCGACAAAGCGATGAGGGCATCAATTGCCTCGCGAATATCAGCCCACGACATATTGAGCTTCTTACGTCCGACATTGGCAAACTCATTCAATGCCTGTGCGCTGATAGCGAATGGCTTGGCCAGAAGCGCTTGTGCCTTTTCCGCCCTGCCCTCTTCGGTGAAAGCGTAGAGAAGAACATTCGTGTCGAGAAAATCCAAAACGAGACGCATCAGCGAGAATTGGCGTCTTCGCGATCAAACTTCCAATCCTCCGGAAGTTTGAGCTTGAACGATCTGATTTTTTCCAAGGCTTTCTGCCGCCTGTCGTCACGTTCGATCTCGAAGGCGTTTCCCGTGGCGACACGTACAACGATATCGTCGCCTTCCTTCAAATCGAGCGCATCGACAACCGCTGAAGGAATGCGGATGGCTAAACTATTCCCCCATTTTGCGACCTGCATGAAACACCCCAATGATATACATCAGAAAAGTATATCAAAATCTCACGAACGAAGCAATTCGGCTTACTCATCCTCGCGCTTCACATGATACTCGCCGGTTTTCGGGTCCTTGACCAAGGTTCCCATCGCGCCGGTACGGCGTTCCGTTTCAGCGCGGCGGGATTTTTCGGCGAGCCGCTGGGCATCGCGCACGAAACGCCGATAAAGCAGCCAGAGGCCGCCGACGGCGACGACAAAGAAGATGATCTGGGGCATTACCCAGCGCTCCCGATTACAATCCGTACCGGCCCCACAATGCCTTTTCCTCTGCCGCTTCTGCAAGTCCGGATGCAAGCCCCGCGCCAAGACCGTCCATGCTCCCAAGCGAAATGCCCGGAGCCTTGCGGCCGAAAAGGCTGCGCGGCGCGGTAATCAGCATCGGCTTGACCTTGTCGCCGAAGCGCTTCCTCAATTCCTGGCGCATGTCGCCGAGGCCGTCGATCAAGCCAAGCTCCAGCCCGCGACTGCCGGTCCAGAACAGGCCGGAGAACACCGTTTCGTCCGCCGAGAGCTTTCCTGTGCGGCGTTCAAGCACCATGTCGATGAAGACTTTATGGATTTCGAGCTGCAGGCTCTTCAGATATTCGATGTCCTTTTCCTTCTCCGGCTGGAAAGGATCGAGGATCACCTTGTTCGCGCCGGCGGTGTAGACGCGACGCTCGACGCCGATTTTCTTCAACAGATCCGGAAAACCAAAACCGCCGGAAACGACGCCGATCGAACCGACGATCGAGGTGGCGTCGGCGATGATCTCGTCGCCTGCGAGCGCAATCATATAGCCGCCGGACGCAGCCACATCCTCGACGAAGACCAGGACCCTCTTGTTTTTCTCGGCGGCAAGATCGCGAATGCGGTTGTAGATCATCCGCGATTGCACCGGAGAGCCACCTGGCGAGTTGACGATGATGGCGACTGCCGGCGCCGTCTTCATATCGAAGGCTTTTTCAAGTGCCTGCGACACACCCGCGAGATTCAGCGATTGCCGCAGCGGTCCGCCACCTGAAGAGATGACGCCGCTCAGGCGGACAACGGGGACGATCACCCCCTCCTTGCGGAAGCGCTTCGGAAGCATGCGTCTCAAGAACCCAACCATTCGTCATCCCTGAATCATGATGTTTGCTGCCCGTGATGTATGCATGGAAACGGCAAACGCAACATTGCGGATCGTATTTCGTGGCTCGATGCTCAAGCGAAGGATAGACTATCGCCGTGGATAGGCGGCGCGGCCATTGTTCAGATCGTCGACGAAATCGGAAAATTTATGCGTTCCCTCGCCGTGCATAATCAGCGGCGCTCGCAGTGCAAGCCTTGCCCTCGAACCCTTGATCGCCGTCACCAGGATACGCACGGCATTCTCGCCTTGGCGCGGATGGATCGGCGTGATCTCGATGCCGCCGAAGCGGCGCCCGCAGGCGGCGATGATCTCGCCGATGGATTCCGGCCGCGCGATGAGCGAGAGCTGGCCGCCGGGGATCATGATCGCGCCTGCCGTGCGGATCCATTTCTCGAACAGGCCATCCGTCATGGCATGTGCCTCAGCCTTCAAAGCATCGGGCGTGAGCCTGTCGCTGGCGTCGTTGAAGGGTGGGTTCATGATGACATGATGGAAGCTGTCGTCGATCAGGCCCGCCGCATTGCGATCCTTGCCGGTCAAGGTCACATCGGCTTCGATGACGGAGACGCGGCTGGCAAAACGGGCATTTTCCTGCAGCGCAAGGCTCTTGCGGGCGAACTCGGCCATGTCGGGAGAGCGCTCGAACAATACGACCTCCGCATGATCGAGCCGAGACGCGACGGCCATTCCGGCGGCCCCCGCCCCCGCGCCGAGATCGGCTACCCTGATCGTGCGGTCATCGGCCACGAGCGCGGCCAGCAGCATGGCATCCATGCCGGAGCGGTGCCCCCTGCCCTTCGGCTGGACGATATGAAAAGCGCCGCGATGAAAGGCGTCGATGGTTTCCACGGAGCTGCCGGTCATGGCGGACCTCAAGCCCGCGCCGGGCGCAGCTCGTCGCCGAGACCGGCATCGATCAGGATGCGCCGTGCCTGATCCGCGCGCTCTTCCTCCACCAGAAATCGGCGCGGCAGCATGCCGAGAGATCCCTCCAGGATGCTCATCGCCTGATCCGCCACCAGACAATGAATTCCGGCATCCTTCATCAGGCTCTCCGCAAAGGAGAGAACGACCGGGTCGTTGGTGCGGATCAGCTCGTGCATAAGCCCTAGAATTCCTGTCAAATTTACGCGACGAGACAATTCGCCTCTTGCCGCCTCTTTCGCCCCTTCTTATTGTGCTTTGCAGAAAATGAACAGGAGTCCGGATCGTTGGGCGTCGTGATACCGCTGGAAGAAAGCAAGAATAAACTGGCATCCATCAAGCCATTGGTGGATCTGACCAAGGCGGACATGGAACGCGTCAATCAGCTCATCCTGTCCAAGGCCGGCTCCGATGTGCAGATGATCCCCGAAGTTGCCGAGCATCTCATCTCCTCCGGCGGCAAGCGCCTGCGCCCGATGTTGACGATCGCGTCTGCCGCACTTTACGGCTATCAGGGCGATAATCACATCAAGCTCGCAACATCGGTCGAATTCCTGCATACGGCGACGCTGCTGCATGACGACGTGGTCGATGAAAGCGATCTGCGCCGCGGCAAATCCACCGCCCGCATGATCTGGGGCAACCAGGCGAGCGTTCTGGTCGGCGACTTCCTGCTCGGCCAGGCTTTCCGCATGATGGTGGAAGTCGGCTCGCTCGATGCTCTCGACGTCTTGTCCTCCGCTGCCTGCGTCATCGCCGAAGGCGAGGTGCTGCAGCTTTCCGTTTCCAAGAACATGGAAACGACGGAAGACGATTATCTCTCGGTCATCCGCGCCAAGACTGCAGCGCTCTTTGCCGCCGCAGCCGAAGTTGGCCCGATCGTTGCCAATGCCGGCAAGGCGGAGCGCAATGCGCTGAAATCCTACGGCACCAATCTCGGCCTCGCTTTCCAACTCGTCGACGACGCGCTTGATTACGGCGGCAAGGCTGCCGATCTCGGCAAGAATGTCGGCGACGATTTCCGCGAGGGCAAGATCACGCTGCCGGTGATTCTGGCCTATCGCCGCGGTACCGAGAAAGAACGCGCCTTCTGGCGTGATGCCATCGAAACCGGCGATAACAGCGACGAGAATCTCGAAAAGGCCCTCGGCCTGATCACGAAATACGGCGCGCTGGCCGACACGATTGCCCGTGCCGTGCACTACGGCACCATCGCGCGCGACGCTCTGGCGCCTCTGCCGGAAACGCCTTGGAAATCGGCACTTCTCGAAGTGATCGATTTCTGCATCGAACGCGTTAATTGATAGCGGCGACCCGAATTTCTTGCAGGGCCGCTTCAAAAAAGCCATCCTGTTGTGAATCAGTTGACACGAATGCGTTGTGCCGCCGGCGACTTCGCCGGCCATTCCCTTGATGAAAGGCTTTCTAATGCGGCAGAGACTTGCCATCCGTTTCCTTTCGGGCGTAGCCTTGGCGGCAATCCTTTCGGTGTCCGCCCTGACTGGCGCGCGCGCGGAGGATAAGCCGGCAGCAACAGCGCCGGAGGCCAGCGCTCCGGTTGCTTTCGATCCCGATAGCGTCGATACCTTCGCAGGCGCGTTTCTCGCTGCCCGCACGGCCGATGTCGATCACGACTACGACACAGCCATCACGCTTTATAAAAAGGCGCTGATGATCGACCCCAGCAATTCCGAAATCCGCCAGCGTCTGATGATCTCGCTGCTGCTCAACGGCAATCTGGAAGAAGGCGTCAAATACGCCAACGAGCTGAAAAGCGATCCCTCTGTCGAGCGCGTGACCACGATCGTGCGCGGCATGGATGCCATCCGTCGCCACGAATACCGCACCGCGCAGGAAATCCTCAAATATAACGGTCCGAACGATCTCGACCGGATGATGACCAACCTGCTTTCCGCCTGGGCCCGGGCCGGATCTGGCCGCGGCAAGGAAGCGATCTCGATGATCGACAAGATGAAGGGCCCGGACTGGTTCAACATCTTCAAGAACTATCATGCCGGAGCCATCGCGCTGACATTGGGTGACCTCAAATCGGCACGCTCGCATCTCAACGATGCGATCCTCGACAAGACGGGCGGTGCAACGGCTCCCGATACCTTCATGCGCGCGGTCATGGCGCTTGCACGGCTCGAAGCCAAGGCCGGCGACAAGCAGAAGGCGCTGGATGCGATCTCGGTCGGCGACAACCTCGTCAGCAACTACGCACCGCTGAATGCGCTGCGCGACAGCATCGCCAAGGGCGACACGCCGGACCAACAGGTCACCAATGCGAGCCAGGGCGCGGCCGCCGTGCTCTTCACCATCGGCGCCGCACTGAACCGCGACGGCGCCGAAGACGTGGTCTCGCTCTACCTGCAGATTGCCAATTCGCTCGATCCCAAGGCCGCCGATACGCTGGTTCTTCTCGGCGGACTTGCCGAAAAGCGGGAGCAGACCGATCGCGCCATCACCTTCTACAAGAAGGTGCCTGATGATTCGCCGATGGCCCGCATTTCCGAGCTGCAGCTCGGTCTTGCGCTTGCCCAGTCCGGCAAGGTCGACGATGCTCGCAAACACCTGAAAGCGTTGATCGATTCCGATCCCAACGATGTTCGCAGCTATCTTGCCTATGGCAGCGTCCTTTCCGACGCCAAGGATTTTCAGGCCATGGCCGAGAACTACGACAAGGCCGTACAGATCATCGGCCCGGTGCCGAAGCGTAGCGATTGGGCCGTGTTCTTCCAGCGCGGCATCGCTTATGAGCGGCTGAAGAAGTGGCCGGAAGCCGAGCCGAACTTCAAGAAGGCGCTCGAACTGAACCCGGATCAGCCACAGGTGCTGAACTATCTCGGCTATTCCTGGGTCGACATGAACATGAACCTCGACCAGGGCCTGGACATGATCAAGAAGGCCGTCGACCTGAAGCCGGATGACGGCTACATCGTCGACTCGCTCGGCTGGGCCTATTTCCGCCTGAACCGCTTCGACGAAGCGGTGAACGAGCTGGAACGGGCGGCACAGCTGAAGGCCGGCGATCCGACGATCAACGACCACCTGGGCGACGCCTATTGGCGTGTGAACCGCAAGCTCGAAGCCGTCTACCAGTGGAACCGCGCACTCGCCTCGAAGCCGGAAGAAGCCGATATTCCGAAGATCAAGGAAAAGGTCGAGAAGGGCCTGCCCGTGCTCGATAACGATCCGAAGACCGTCGACAAGAGCAAGCTACCCGATCCCGCGCCTGCGCCTTCGCCCGACACGAACGCTCCGGCGCCGGTCGACAAGAAGTCCTAAGACTTCCCATGAATACGGTCTTGGCAGCGGGCGATTTCGACCTCATGGAGGAAGCGCCCGCGAAGATCAATCTTGCGCTGCATGTGACCGGCCGCCGCGCCGACGGCTATCACCTGCTCGACATGCTCGTCAGTTTTGCCCGCCATGGTGATCGCGTCGCATTCCGCGCAAGCGCGCAGGATGAGTTCAGCCTTTCCGGGCGCTTCGGCCCACTACTGTCGGCAGATGCCGAGGCTGGCGACAATCTCGTGTTCAAGGCGCGCGATCTGCTGCGGCAGGCCGCACAGGCGGCGGGCTTCGATGCACCCGCCGTTCATATCCATCTTGAAAAGAACCTGCCGATCGCATCGGGCATCGGCGGCGGCTCGGCGGATGCGGCGGCGACATTGCGTGGACTGATGCGGTTATGGCAGCTCACGCTACCTGACGAGAAGGTCACGGCCATCGCCTTGAAGCTTGGCGCCGATGTGCCGATGTGCCTTGCCAGCCAACCGCTGGTGGCGCGCGGGATCGGCGAGGCGATAGGCTTGCTGCCGGCATTCCCCTCCTTTCCGATAGTTCTCGGCAATCCACTCGTCGGCGTCTCCACGCCGGATGTATTTCGCCATCTCACCCGCAAGGACAATCCGCCGCTGCTGTTTCCAACACAGATGCCGCGCGGCTCCAGCGAGTGGATCAAGGTGATCAGGAACCTGCGCAACGATCTCGAACCGCCGGCGCGCTCGATCTGCGGTGAGATTTCGGTGCTTTCCGGTCTGATCGAAAGCCAGCAGCCGATGGTGACCCGGATGTCCGGCTCCGGGGCCACCTGCTTCGGGATTTTCGAAAGTGCCGAACAGGCGAAGGCTGCTGCATCCTCGCTTCACAGGCAGAAGCCGGACTGGTATTTCCAGGTGACGGAAACGATTGCGGGAGAGGCATGATGGCAGGTTCAGTCAGCGAAAGATCCTTCATTCCCGTCGGCATCGCCGTGCTGACCGTTTCCGATACGCGAACGCTCGCAGACGACAAGTCCGGCGATACGCTTGTCGCGCGCATTGCCGAAGCAGGCCACAGGCTGGCGGCCCGCGCCATCGTTCCTGACGACAAGGAGCGCATCCGCATGCAGGTAGAAGCCTGGACGAAAGACGATGCGGTCGACGTGGTGATCACTACCGGCGGCACCGGCTTCACCGGCCGCGATGTCACGCCCGAAGCGCTGGAGCCGCTGTTCGAGAAACGTATGGACGGCTTCTCCGAGGTCTTCCATCGTATCTCCTACGACAAGATCGGCACGGCGACGATCCAGTCGCGGGCGACCGGCGGCGTCGCCAATGCCACCTTCATCTTCGTGCTGCCGGGATCGCCCGGCGCCTGCAAGGATGCCTGGGACGGCATTTTGAAGGCGCAGCTCGATTATCGCCATATGCCCTGCAATTTCGTGGAGATCATGCCGCGCCTCGATGAGCATCTGAAGCGCGGCGCCGTCTCCAAGTAGATCTGCTCATCGCGGACATTCCTATGCCTTCGGCCCTGGCAGGGCAGGAATTGATTCCCAATTATCGCCGCTGAGAATGATGCAGCTGCGCCCCGAGGCGTCGGTGATCAACAGCGTCCAGCTACCGCTCTCAGCGGCGTAGATCTCCACGATCGTATTGGGATCGAGCTTGCCGACCGCCGAAAGTTTTTCGGAAAGGTTGTCGCCAAGAAAGGCGACGATATCGAAGCGCTGGGCGCAAACCAGCATCGCCTGGGAACCTGCAACGCCGGGAAAAAGGATCGCACTTGACATGAGAGCCATGGACAAGAGGCGGTAAAGCATCGTGCGTTTCATGACGCACCTCCCTTCGCCGGTATCCCGGCGGACAAGGAGTGTGCCGCTGACCTGCTCCGCCGCATATCGGCATCTTCATGGTCGGCCGCCCGACGCGACACGCGTAAGGTGCCGCCACAGGAAAATTATCGCAGGTATTTGCAGCTTTTCAAATGAAATCTGGCTCGAAACCCACGTGCTATCGTGCCGCCCGCGCCACCCACGAGGGTATGAGCTCGCTTGAAAGGCTGCGGCCTTTGCGGCCTTTAGCGAATTCGGCCAGCCGCATGCCGGTTCTGGCAGCCGCGATGGCCTGAGCCTTCGACAAAAGCAATCCCAGTTCCAAAGGCTGCGTGCCCTTGCGAATGCGCTGAAGGAGGGGCCGGCGATAACCGCGCGACGCAGTGAAGCGTGCCGGGGCTTTGTTCAGGGAGACATATTCCGCGATCTCGTCGATCCAGCCCGCCTGCGGCCGGGCACCCGGCTCGACCAGCAGCAGCCAGTCACCGCGCGCCGAACGCAATATGTCCTTGATATCCCACTGCGAATAAAAACGGCATCCGGCGGCATCCGCCACTCGCGAAGTGCCGTCCCTGGAGCCGTGATCGAGCACGACGACATCGCAGACCAGCCCTTCGACCGCGCCTGCCACCAATGTCGCCAATGTCTGCGCCAGCTCGGGTTCGTGATCCTGGCATTCCATGATGACCGTCAACATTGCCCATTTATAAAGCGGCGCATAATTTATTGCCAGCACCTAACCCCCGGGCCGGAACGTTTAAGAAAACCCTGATGCACCACCTCGAAACCATGACACCTCCTTCACCAGCGCCTCGAACGCGTGAAGCGGAAGATGGTGATTCCGGATTTTTGTTCTTGCAATGTTCTCATTTGTCGGATAGGAATTTAATCATCTTAGACGCGGCATGCGATGGCATGAGCCGCCCTGGAGCTACCGATGAACGAGCAGTCCCTTGCAGGGCAGGCCGCATTCGCGCCTGCCAATACGGCAGACGTTGCCAACGCTTTGATCACCGAGGCCGGTCTCAGGGTCGACGCGGAGCGCCGGCGCGGACGCGGCGCCGGATTGAACCCGAGCGGCCGGTTCGAGCCGCAGCAGCGTGAGACCGTCGACGACGGCTGGCAGACATGGGAAGAGCTTCCACCCTTCAAGACCGAAGTACAGGTGGAAAAGCCGCGCA
This sequence comes from Rhizobium aureum, assembly GCF_030182495.1. Taxonomy (NCBI): domain Bacteria; kingdom Pseudomonadati; phylum Pseudomonadota; class Alphaproteobacteria; order Hyphomicrobiales; family Rhizobiaceae; genus Rhizobium; species Rhizobium aureum. The sequence goes on from NZ_JAQJCI010000012.1 coordinate 14,101, forward strand.
CCGCGATCACGCGCAACGAATCCCCCGATATTTCCTTCGATCGTTCCATCAATCCCTATCGCGGTTGCGAGCATGGCTGCATCTACTGCTTCGCGCGGCCGACGCATGCCTATATGGGGCTGTCGGCGGGGCTGGATTTCGAATCGAAGCTGTTTGCCAAGCCGGATGCAGCCAAGCTTCTGGAGCGTGAATTGGCAAAGCCCGGCTACAAGCCCCGCGTCATTGCCATCGGCACCAATACTGACCCTTATCAACCGATCGAGAAGGAATGGCGGATCATGCGGCAGATCCTCGAAGTGCTGAATCGGGCAAACCACCCGGTTGCCATCGTCACCAAGTCGGCGCTGGTCATGCGCGATATCGATATTCTGAAGGACATGGCCGCCAAGAACCTGGTGCGGGTGGGAGTATCGGTGACGACGCTCGACCGGAAGCTCGCGCGCACCATGGAGCCGCGGGCAGCGACACCGCCGCGGCGGCTGGAAGCGATCCAGGCTCTGAACGAGGCCGGCATCCGCACCGCGATCATGGTGGCGCCGATCATTCCAGCGCTCAACGATCACGAAATCGAACGCATCCTCGACGCGGGCAAAGCGGCCGGCGCGCAGGAGGCAAGCTATGTCATTTTGCGGCTGCCGCTGGAAGTGAGCCCGCTCTTTCGCGACTGGCTGCTGCAGCATTATCCGGATCGCTATCGCCATGTGATGTCGCTGATCCGCTCGATGCGCGGCGGCAAGGATTATGATGCCGAATTCGGCAAGCGCATGAAGGGCGCTGGCCCCTATGCCTGGCAAATCAGCCGCCGCTTCGAAATGGCAACGCGCCGGCTCGAACTCACGCGTCGCAATATCGCGTTGCGCGATGACCTGTTCGTGCCGCCTGACGGCAGCGGTGTTCAGCTATCGTTGCTCTGATATTCCTTGCGGGTTTTCCCTGTACCCGCTGGAAAAGCCCCCGGTTCGCCGCCCTGATCCACCGGGGGCTTGCAGGAGATCGGGTGGTGTGCGAGCTTCGCCGCATGTTACGCAGCACACCACCCGATTCTCCAATGTTATTCGAGGACATCCCGCTCGTCCCGACCTTCGAGCTGGAATTGATCGCTCGGCGTGCCGGACATTGGCCCGTTGCCGGAGCAGACGAAGTGGGCAGAGGCCCGCTTGCAGGGCCGGTCGTAGCTGCCGCCGTCATCCTCGATCCCGAGCGCATTCCGAATGGGCTGAACGATTCCAAGCAGTTGACAGCCGCCAGGCGCGAGGAACTGTTCGTCGAGATCCTCGCGACGGCGACGATCTCCATCGCCTCATCCAGCGCGACCCGTATCGACACGACCGATATCCGCAAGGCAAGCCTGGATGCGATGCGACGCGCCATTTGCGGGCTGGCGGTGCCGGCAAGCTACGTGCTGACCGATGGGCTCGATGTGCCGGCTGGGCTCGCCTGCCCCGGGAAAGCCGTGGTCAAGGGAGACGCGCGCTCCTTCTCCATCGCCGCCGCATCGATTGTCGCCAAAGTGACCCGCGACCGGATGATGGCCCGCGCAGGCGTCGTCTTTCCTGCCTATGGCTTTGCCGCCCATGCCGGCTATGGCACGCCGCAGCATCGCGCCGGCATCGAGCAACACGGCCCCTGCTCGCTGCATCGCATGAGCTTCCGCCCACTCAAGAAGGAAGCCGTCTGAGGTCTCAATTCCTCAGTCCTGCGACGATCTCCGGCGACCATTTCGTGATATAGGCAATGTCTTCCCTATAGATGCGATCATGACCATCCTGCAGGTTCCGGCGATATCTCTCAATGCCGCGTGCAGCTTCCCGTTCCATGAAGGCGAGTAGCGCTTCGAGCCGTTCGATAATGCCCGCCGGAAGCGAACTACGCTCGGAAACCGGTAGCCCGTAGGCGTCGACGAAGAGGCGCGCACGCTGGATCTGGGTGGCAAGGCTATCCAATCCCTCCACCGCCACGCTTGAGGACAATGGCGCCCAGCGATAAACGGCATAGGCCAGGTCCCAAATCCGCGGACCGGGATGGGCGGCTTCGAAATCGATAATCCCGATCACCTCGCCGTCGTTCAAAACGACATTATAGGGTGCGAAATCGCCGTGGCAGATGACCTCGGACGGCAGACGGGGTGGCAGCTGCCACGGCCAAGCCACAGTAAGATCGCGCAAGACCAGCGCCGAACTATGATGATAGCGGCGCAGCAATCGCGCGGCCGATTGCAGGATCTGCTTCGAGCGCATCTCGGCACAGTCGCCGAGATCGCCCGTGGCACCAGGCAGATAGGTCACTCTCTCCCAGACGTCGTCAAATCCGTCCGGCTTCGGGGCGGCATCAAAGCCATGCAGCGGCAGGGAAGCCAATAGCGCATGGACGCCGGGTGTCCAAGGGCGAACGGGCCGCACGATAAGATCGTCCTGGCGAAACGGCTCTTCGTCCATTGTGGGCTGCATCTGTCCTCCCCCTCATTTCCTGATCTTGCCGTTCGTTGCGGCAACGATCAATCTGCGAGAAATCGGATGGCCACGATTAACGGGGATTTGACCGCATTGCTTCAGCACCCCGTGGTTCGAGGCTCCGGTCCCTTCGGCGGCTCAAGAGCCTGCGGCATCCCATCATAAGGGGCTGCTCTCCTGCGCAAAACTGCACGTTGAACCGGGCTCATGCGACGGGAAGCCGCTCTGTGATAGCATGTCCTCCCACCAACAAAAAACCCCGCCGAAGCGGGGTTTTCCAAATTCGATATTCCGAACGCGTCAGTTCAGCCGCGTCTTCACTTCCTTGACGGCATCGTTGAAGAGACCGGACTGGATGCTTCCATCGGCCTTCTTCGCAAGCACCGATTCAGCAGCGGCGATCGCCAGGTCGACGGCGGCGGAACGAACCGCCTTCATCGCATCGGCTTCAGCCTGCTTGATCTTCTGCTCGGAGAGTGCCGTGCGGTTGGCGACGAATTCCTCCGTCTTCTTGCGGGCTTCCGTCGTCAGCATATCGGCTTCGCGCTCGGCTGCGGCGACGATATTCGCGGCTTCAGCTTCTGCTTCCTTGCGCTTGCGCTGATATTCGGCCAGCAGATGCTGGGCCTCTTCACGCAGGCGCTTGGCTTCAGCGAGTTCGTTGCGGATCTGGTCGGCGCGGTCGTCCAGAGACTTCGCCATCATGCCCGGAACCTTCAGGTAAACGATCAGGCCGAGGAAGATGAGAAGGCTGACAAACGCGAAGAAAGTGTTGTCGAAAGCGAATTCCATGGATCAGCCCTCCTGCTTGGCGGCAGCTGCTGCAACCGCGGAGGCGACATCGGCCTTGCCGGCGACATTGCCAACCAGCTGCTCGACGACGGCACCAGCCGTCTCCTCGGCAATCGCACCGACATCGCCGAAGGCTTTCGCCTTGATTTCAGCAATGCGGCCTTCTGCGGCCTTGAGCTTCTCAGCCAGGCTCGCCTCGATCGCCTTGCGATCCTCTTCGGCCTTGGCCTTGGCGGCATCGCGGGCAGTGGCGCCGATGGAATTCGCCTTGGCGCGCGCAGCGGCCAATTCGCTTTCATAGGTCGCAACGGCGGCATCGGCTTCAGCCTTCAGACGCGAGGCCTCTTCGATATCCTGGGCGATCCGGTCGTGCCGGCTTTCCAGAATGCTGCCGACGCGCGGAATAACGATCTTCTGCATGGCCACGTAGAAGATGACGAAGGTGATCACCAGCCAAAACAGCTGTGACGGATACGTCGTATGGTCAAACGGCGGGAATACGCCGCCGTGATGGCCTTCATTCGGCGCACCCGTTTCCGTGTGCACCGCTCCGGCGGCCGGCGGTGCTTCTTCAGCATATGCCGGGGTCACAAACATGCTCACCTCCAGGTGGTCTGCAAATACAAAGAATCACGGCTCGCTGCCCGCGAACCGTGATCTATGACGCCGCTGATATCAGACGGCGAAGAGCAGGAGGAGAGCGACGAGCAGCGAGAAGATGCCCAGAGCTTCCGTAACGGCGAAGCCGAATACCAGACGGCCGAATTGGCTGTCAGCAGCCGACGGGTTGCGCAGTGCGCCGGACAGGTAGCTGCCGAAGATATTGCCGAGGCCGAGAGCCGTGCCGGCCATACCAAAGCAAGCCAAACCTGCGCCGATGAACTTTGCTGCTTCCGCGTCCATGTTGAACTCCTTTGAAATGGTTGTGCGGTGAATGACTGACGCCGTTAGACGCCAATGTCTTTATCCTTAGTGGCCGCCCGGATGGATTGCGTCGTTGAGGTACATGCAAGTCAGCACCGCAAAGACGTAAGCCTGAAGGAAGGCGACAAGGAACTCGAGACCGGTGAGGGCGACGGTCATGATAAGAGGAAGAACAGCTCCGCCGATACCAAGCGCGCCGAGTGCTCCGAGCGAGGCGACGAAGCCTGCGAACACCTTGAGCGTGATATGACCTGCCAGCATGTTGGCGAAAAGACGAACGGAGAGCGAAACCGGACGGGACAGGAAGGAGATGATCTCGATCGCCACCACCAGCGGCAAGAGAACTCCCGGAACACCCTCAGGAACGAAGATCTTGAAGAAGCCGAAGCCGTGCTTGATCAAGCCATAGAAAATAACGGTGAAGATGACGAGCAGTGCGAGCGCCAGCGTCACGATGATCTGGCTGGTGACGGTGTAGAAGTAAGGAACGAGGCCGAGCAGGTTCGCCGTCAGGACGAACATGAAGAGAGAGAAGACCAGCGGGAAGAACTTCATTCCCTTTGTCCCCGCCCCTTCTTTCAACATCGAGGCGATGAACTCATAGGCCATTTCCGCCACCGACTGCGAGCGCGTCGGGATGACGCCGCGCGGCGCACTGGCGAAATAAAGGAAACCCGCGGAGAGCACTGCGGAAGCAACCATGAACAGGGAGGCGTTGGTGAACGAAAAATCAATTCCGCCGATATCGATCGGGATAATCTTGAAGATCAGGAACTGATGGGTAGGATCGTTTGCCACCGCTTGTTCTCTTTCATTTTTCCGCTCCACCGAGCGGATGCTTCTCATCTGGAAACAGCGCCGCAGCGTTGCTTCCGCTCATTTCTTATCGTGCCCACCCTCGCCCGGCACCGGTGTCGCCACCTTGCCCGCAGAGCGCAGCACATTCAGCACGCCGGCACAGAATCCGAGAAGCAGAAAAATAATCATGCCCCACGGCGTCGTACCGATAAAACGGTCGAAGACATAGCCCAGAACGACACCAACGATGATCGCAGCTATGAACTCACTGGAAAGCTTCATCGCCTGAGCATAACCCTTACGGCTCTCCTCAGCGCGAACCTCCTCGCGTTCACCCTCTCTCACCGCAGCGCGCTTGTTCGCCAATTCGGCTCCCAACTGCGCTCGCCGCTGTTCCAGACCCTCGTCGCGGTCATCCGTCATGATAACGTCCTCCCCATTTCGCTGCGCGTAATCCCTATCCCCGGTCAACGCGTAAACGAACGGCAGGTTTCGCCACCTTTCGGCCCGTTTTGAAGTCGCGCGCAACATAGTTTTAGGAAAAAGCATAGTCAAGGCGTAGACGACATCTGTCCAGCCATAAATTAGCCCAATTAAATCATGAGTTTAGAGTGAAAGAGCCATATTGACCGAAAACTGAGCGGAAGAATCCTCTTCAGCCCATGCTTTTCTGTGGCCTTTTTGCCAGCCACCACGGCACTCCTCAGGGCCAATCCGCAAACTTCGAACGCCTCAGCTCCAGCCGCCGCCATATGTGCGGTAAAAGATATGCATGCCGATGCGGCCGACCTTCACCATCTCGGCCGCCCATCTCGGCCGAACGTAGACGGCATGGTAGTGAGTGGCCGAGCCGACTTCCGGCAGCCAGATCTTGCCAGCCGTCACGGCCATCGCGACCTGACGGGCGATGCGCCAGTGTTCCGGCGAATTGACCCGATCCTTGACGTTGTCGCAGGCGAAGGAGAACTGGCAGGCATTGGTCCAATCCTCATTCTGATAGACGACGCCGCAGATGGTTTTGGGATAGGCGGGATTGCGGACGCGATTGAGGATGACCTGGGCGACGGCCGCCTGCCCCTTCACGGACTCGCCGCGCGCCTCGAAATAGATGCCGGTCGCAAGGCACTGCTGCTCATCCGACGAGAAGACCGAGGGCGGCAGGACATTGGCTGCCCATAGATGATCCTTCGGTCCGATCTGCGGCACGAAACGGCCCTCGCCGTCCTGATCCTTGGCAAGAATGGAATCGAAAGGCGAGACACGGGCATAGTCCGGCGCCGGCGATGCATAGGCAGCCGCCAGGACATCGGCATTCCGATTGGTGATGAGGTTTGCCAGATAGGCCGGCACGCTATCGTCCGGCTTCGGCGGCTGCTTCTTGTAGAAGGCAGTGGCGATCTGGATTTCCTTGCCGTCGAGCTTCGGCTTCAGGAAGGCGGTGCGCTCACCGGTATCGGATTCCGGCCGAAACAGCATGCTTTGCCGATCCAATACCGAGCCCGCGGAAAAATCCTTCGGCGGCTGCATCGGCGCTATGGCAACGACGCGGCCTTTCTTGTCCTGGCGGTTGATCCGCTCCTCATCCGGTCTGGGATCGCTGCCTTTTTGTTCCGACTGGAATGCGACCCGCCGCCCGTCCGGCAGCACCAGGCCGCCATCGCCCACCGCGGCCGCCGTCTTGGCATCGCCGAAGGCAAGTTCCGCCTGATGGGTGGAGCCGGCCGGCGATGCGGTCATCACCATGCGCCAATTCGCCCCCTCCCTGTCGATACCCGCAAGCAGACCCGCGAGATCGCCATAGGCGGCTGGAGATGGGAAGATCAGCCAGGCACAGAGCCCGAAGACGGCCGGCGAAGTCCAGTTTTTCGGCAAAAAACTCAATTTTCGGCTGACATAACGCGAGCGAGACAACACCGGACTCCAAACGGCACTCGAAACCAGGAGCCGAATAATCTCCCATTAACCTTGATGGATGGTTAATTCAGGCAAATCTGTGATCGTGAATCCGGCAGACTTCCCAGCACAAGAGAAACTTCCGAGCACAAGAGAAAAGGCCCTGCGGACATCCACCGGGCCTTTGAAGGGAAAGCTATGGCATTCGCGTCAGATGATGACGTGCGAGCCCAGTTCCACCACGCGGTTGGCGGGCAGGCGGAAGTAGTCTGAAGGATCGGTCGCGGCGTTGGCAAGCGCGATGTAAAGCCGGTCCTGCCAGTGCGGCATGCCCGATTTGGCATCCGGCACGAGCTTGCGGCGACCGAGGTAGAAGGAGGTCGACATGATGTCGAATTTCAAACCGGTCTTGCGCAAGGTCGCGAGCGCCTGGGAGACGTTCTGCGATTCCATGAAGCCGAAGCGCAGCTCGACGCGCGAGAAGCGATCGGAAACCTTTTCGACCGAATAGCGGTCCTCCTGGAGGACACGCGGCTTGTTGGTGGTGCGGATCGTCAGGATCACGTTCTTGTCGTGCAGGACGTGATTGTGCTTCAGATTATGCAGCAGCGCGGCCGGTGCGGATTCCGGATCGCTGGTCAGGAAGATCGCGGTACCAGGCACGTGGGCGGGCGAATGGTCGCTCTTGCGCTCGATCGAGCTCACGAAGGATGACAGCGGGATATCGGTGTGCCGCGTCTTTTCCATCAGGATCGCCGTGCCACGGCGCCAGGTCCACATGATGACGGTGAACGCGGTTGCGATCAGCACCGGAACGTAGCCGCCATCATGAATCTTGATCAGATTGGCGCCGAGGAAGACGAATTCCAGCAACAGCAGCGGCGTCAGCACGGCAACGGCCATGGGCAGCGTCCAGTTCCAGCGAACACGAACGAATTCGAAGGCCATGATCGAGGTGACGACCATCGCACCGGTAACCGAGATACCATAGGCCGTGGCAAGGGCGTCCGAAGTCTTGAAGGCCAGGACCAGGAAGATGACGCCGAAGAACAGGACGGTGTTGACCGACGGCAGGAAGATCTGGCCGGTATTGGTCTCGGAGGTGAACAGGATTTCCATGCGCGGCAGGAAGCCGAGATGGATGGCCTGGCGCGTGAGCGAGAAGGCGCCCGTGATGACGGCCTGGCTGGCGATGATTGTCGCCATGGTGGCGAGAATGACCACCGGCAGGATCGCCCAATGCGGATACATCAGGAAGAACGGATCGGACATGGCCATGGGCTCACGCAGCACGAGAGCGCCCTGGCCGAAGTAATTCAACGTCAGCGACGGGAACACCAGTACGAACCAGGCCCACTGGATCGGACGGCGGCCGAAATGGCCGAGGTCGGCATAGAGGGCCTCCGCACCGGTGACCGTGAGGAACACCGCGCCGAGCACCACGACGCCAAGGAAACCTTCCCGCATGAGGAAGTTCACCGCATACCAGGGATTGAGCGCTGCCAGGATGCTGTAATCATCGGAAATATGCATGATGCCGACAAGGCCCATGACGATGAACCAGAGAGCCGTGATCGGGCCGAAGAAACGGGCGACGGCACCGGTGCCGTGCGACTGGATCGCAAAAAGCAGCGCCAGGATGGCAACCGATATGGGGACGATATAGTCTGACAGCTGCGGGGTGACCAGCTTCAGGCCTTCGACGGCCGAAAGAACCGAAAGCGCCGGGGTGATCATCGCATCACCGAGGAAGAGCGCGGCACCCAGCAGGCCGAGGAGCATCAGAATGGCGGTATGGCCGTTAGCCGTCTTCATCAACAGCGCCAGCAGCGACAGCGTGCCGCCTTCACCGTCATTGTCTGCGCGAAGCAGAAAAAGAACATATTTGATCGTGACGATGATCGTCAGCGTCCAGAACATCAGCGAGACGACGCTGATGACTTCGCCGCGCGTCAAACCGTCAGCGGCTACCGGCTTCAGTGCTTCGCGAAAGGCATAGAGGGGGCTCGTGCCGATATCGCCATAAACCACGCCGACCGAACCGAGGGCGAGGTATGCGAGCTTACGAGCGTTCATTTTCCCGTCGGGAGAATGATGGTTTTCGTTAGACATTCAGGATCACTAGACTCTCAGAGCCAGCCTTTCCAGCGAAAAAAGAAAAACGGAACGATGGCGGAAACCACCATCAACAACAACGATGCCGGGTAGCCGTAGGCGAAATGCAGCTCGGGCATATGCTCGAAATTCATGCCGTAAACGGACGCCACAAGCGTCGGCGGCAGGAACACCACGGAAGCGATCGAAAAGATCTTGATGATGGCATTCTGCTCGATATTGATCAGCCCGAGCGACGCATCCAGCAGGAAGGTGATGTTTCCCGCGACGAAGGATGCATGCTCCGACAGTGACTGGACATCCCGCGAGACGTTGCGACACAGTTCCCTGGCCTCGCGGTCCTGCTGCATGGTGGGGATGGTATGAAGGAAGGTCAGCAGCCGGGACAGCGAACTCAGACTGTCGCGTACCTTACTGAGCGTACGGTGATAGCCTGCGATGTCCTTGAGCTTTTCTTCCAGATAGTTCGCCGGGCGGCGGATCTTCTTTACGCGATCGCCGAACACGTGCACCGACAATATATCGATACCGGAGACGGTCTGTTCAAGCACCTCGGCTGTACGGTCGACGATGGTTTCGAGAAGTTTGGCTAGGAGCGCGACACCGGTGCGCCGCTCCTGCGGAATGCGCTGCAGCGCCGCGATGAACAACGCGAAGGATTTGGGCTGCGCATAGCGGATGGTGACAAGCCGATGTCCCGTCAGAATGAAGGCGACATCGGTCAGCATCGGCAGATTGGTATCGGCCTTCCACAACAGGGAAGCGGTCAGAAAGACCGAGCCGTTCTCGACGTAAAGCCGGCTGGAAGGCTCTATATCCTTCATGTCCTCGCGCGTCGGCACTTCGAACCCAAGCAGGCGCTCGATATTGGCCTCTTCCTCGCGCGTGGGATCGACCATGTCGATCCAGGTGGCATTGTCAGGCAATCGGTCGGCGGCCGAGAGATCGGGGAGCTGAAGCGGTTTGGAATCTGAGCAATAGGCAGTTATCAACTGCTTGCTCCCGCGGCAGCGGGAACGGCACTCAAGTCGAGGCACTTTGCGCGCACTCGCCGCGATCCCACCAATGGCCAATGAAAAAAGCTCATAAAACCCCGGTCGTATCCCGCCGGTCCGGCCGGGAATCCGTGTCCATGTTCCATTGCGCTGCTGTACCAATCCTTCGTCCGTCCTGGCGGAGGCGCCTGCTCGGACGAAATGAAACCACCATGCGGCGGAGGGCGGTCATCGGAAATGCTCGACCAGTTCCACGCCGGCGGCGCATATGCAGCAAAGCTCGCAAAGAATCAAGTCACAACCTCTTCATTGCGCGATTTCACCGCAGTTTCGATGATCTTGCGAAGTCATAGCACAGGATGCCGACAAGACAATGCGTCGCTATACAGAAAGCAGACAGGTCTCTGTAAATTATTCGAATACGATCGATGGCGCAGCGCGCTGTGGTGTGCCTTCCACTTGCCTCCAAACCTTGGCGGCAATCTCGCGATAAATATTCGCGACGATCCCATTCGGTTCGGCGGCGACGAGCGGCGTGCCGGCATCGGAGGTTTCACGAATGCCCATGGTCAGCGGTACTTCGCCGAGGAAAGGCACGCCGATGCGCTCGGCCTCCTTGCGCGCGCCGCCATGGCCGAAAATATCATAGCGGGCGCCGGTGTCCGGCGCGATGAAATAGCTCATGTTCTCGACGATGCCGAGGACCGGAACCTCGACCTTGCGGAACATGTTCAGGCCCTTGCGTGCATCGATCAAGGCGAGATCCTGTGGCGTCGAAACGATGACGGCGCCGGCAAGCGGCACTTGCTGCGCCATGGTCAGCTGCACGTCACCCGTGCCGGGCGGCATGTCCACCACCAGGACGTCGAGTTCGCCCCAGGCGACTTCGCGCAGCATCTGCAGGAGCGCGGATTGCACCATCGGCCCGCGCCAGATCATGGCGGTTTCTTCCTCCACGAGGAACCCCATCGACATGACCTTGAGGCCATAATTCTCCATGGGATTGATGATGCGGCCGTCGATCTGGGTGGGGCGCCCAGAAATCTTCAGGAGGCGCGGCATCGAAGGGCCATAGATATCGGCATCCAGAATGCCGACGCGCAGGCCGTTGGCCAGCAGGCCCAAGGCGAGATTGACCGCCGTCGTCGATTTGCCGACGCCGCCCTTGCCCGAAGCAACCGCGATGATGGCCTTCACTCCGGGCACGCCGATCTTGGCGGCGCGAGGCGGTTGTTGCTGACCATGCGGATGGGAGTGGCCATGCGGGGCAGCTTGCGCCGGTGCCGGCCGGGCGACGGGTGCACCGGCCTTCTTGTCGGCGGTCAAAGCGACCAGGGCGCCCTTCACTCCGGGCATTTCCTTGATGACGCGCTCGGCCGCGAGCCGCATCGGCTCGAGATCCTTGGCGCGCTCGGCAGGAACAGTAATGGAGAAATAGACCTTGCCGTCGGAAATGAAGACATCCGACACCATACCGAGTTCGACGATATTGTGCTCCAGGTCCGGGCCGCGAACCGTCTTCAACGTTTCCAGCACCTGTTCCTTGGTGATATCTGCCATTCCATCCTCACTGCACGATCTTCATCCGGAGCGCAGCATCTGCCCGCACTTCCTGAAATCTTTCTGGTTTAGATAGTAGAGCGGCGGGACTTCGCCAAACGAAATTCAAGGCGCTGCCGATAAAAAGCGCCTTCGTTGCGGCCGGCAGGTCCGCCGGGTCCATCTATGACCCCACCAGCCGCAACGGTCTCCCAACACGGACAGACGTTCGCCGGTCGGCATAGAGCAATCGCTTGGAAGGAATAGGGCAAGGTGGGAAAAATCGCCTCATCGGCGGCTTCGATCTTTGTGAGCGTGCCAAATAGGCAACAACCGCCGCCGACACCCTTTGCCTGGGAAGCTATGGCAACAGCATCGGCGACGGTCGTTTGATCCGCGCCCGTTTCATCGGCGCTGTTATCAAAGTCCCCTCTGGACCTCTGCCATTTAACAAGCAGGAAGCATGCCAGTTTTCGCGGAGTTAAAAAAATCGCACTATTTCAGTGGCTTGGCGAGGAACTGATGGACTTGACATGACCGATGCGCCGATGTTCCTCGTCATATTTTATTCGCAACGCACAAAATTCATTCAGGAACTGCCCGAATTGCGGTCAATAGGCCGCGTCCTGCCCGCACTTAAAACTGACGGCGGCATCTCCGCGAACGCACAAGGATTACTTGATCAGACCGACACGTAGGGCCTTGGCAACGGCCTGCGTGCGGTTGACAGTGTCGAGCTTCTTGGTAGCCCGGTTGAGGTAATGATTGACCGTATGTTCGGATAGAGACAGGATTTCGGCTATTTCCGCACTCGTCTTTCCCGCCGCCGTCCAAATCAGGCAGTCGATCTCACGATCGGTAAGGGCGTCAACGACGCGAACGTCGAGATTGCGGATCTCAGCGAGCCGATCGAAGACATGGATGGCAATGTAGGAAAGATCCTTGATCTCCTCGGATGAAAAGAGATCGCGATCACCCGCCAGGGAGACTGCACCCCGAAGACCGGAGGCATCGTGGGTCGGCAGGTAAAGGAAACGCGTCATGCGAAAACGCTCGAACAAGGTGACGACGAGCTGCGATTTGCCGGCATCGCGATCGGGGCCCGCCACCACCTCATAGACAAAGGGAAGTGTGGAGTTGCGCAAGCGCATCAATGCGGGGCTGGTCGGCAGCAGCCCTTCCTGATCGTAAATCGACAGTAGTTCAGCCGGCCAATTGTTGATCACCGAATTGCTCTGAAGTTCGAAAGAGGTAATCGGCGGTAAATTGAGTACCATGAAAGCACGGCAGCGATAGGCCTCGGTCAGCCCCTTCATGAAACGGAACACATCAAACTGAGTCTTCAGCCTGCCGATTTCCTCGATATAATCCTCGCCACGAGGGGGTGTTCCCGCCTGTACCAATGCCGCCATCATCAGTCTTCTTTAGTAAAAGAGGAAAAAAATACGGAATTTCCGTATCTTGCCCCCCAGCGATTAACGCACCGGCGCCGATATCTGGCACCCGCCGAAATATAAGTTTTCGAAATTCGTGGCAGCTTCAACGATCGTTACTATGTCGTCCGGTCATAATCTGGCCAAATCCTCGATGACTCCAGCAATCATTCACGGATAATGGCAGCTCTTACGCATATCTCAACAGTAAAATTCAAGATTAACGGGCAATTTGGCTAAAGTCCGGCATTGCCAGCATTAAAATTGATAAGACCGTAACGGCCGGGCCGAGAATTTGCGGAACTAGCGTTTCGGGCCCATGCGATTGCGCATATCCATCATGATCGAATCAGCTGCCGCCACAACGAGGGGCGCCCATGCCTGCAAGCTCTGCGGCGTGACGCGATAGGCCGGTCCGGTGACCGAGATACCGGCCAGCATATGACCATCATCCGAGCGGATCGGCGCGGCAACGCAGCATATGCCCCTTTCGTGTTCCTCGAGATCGAACGCATAGCCGCGCCGCCTGACCTCGGAAATATCCGAGAGCAGCTCTCCGGCATTGCGAAGCGTCTGCTCCGTATAGGGATGAAATCCGATACCGGCGATCCGGATTGCAAGATCGGCATCGTCGAGCGCGGAAAGCGCCGCCTTGCCGACGCCGGTACAATAGGCCGGCGAGGCATTGCCGATCTGCGAATACATGCGAATGGACTGCCGTCCCTCCACCTTGTCGAGATAGATGACCTCCGCCCCATGCAGAACGCCGAGATGCACAGTTTCGCAGGTGACGTCGTGCAGGCGTTGCAAATGCGGCTCGGCAACAGAGCGAAATTCGTTGCGCGCCCAGCTGCGCGAGGCAAGCGTCAAAAGTCTGAGACCGATGAGATATCGACCGCCGCGATCGACCTCCAGAAGCCCCTCCTCGACGAGATGCGACAATTGGCGATGCAGCGTGCCGCGCGGCTGATCTGACAGCGAAAGAATATCGGTAAAGCGCATGGGGCCATCGGCAAGCGCAACGAGATCGAGCAGCGCGACGAGTTTCCCAAGCGTTCCGGTTTCCCGGTCGCGGCGGCCATTCGCTTTCACGCCTTCTGTATTCAGATCCATGCCCTTCCATTTATCGCTGGCACTGCAGCGTTATCCTTGACACGATGGAAGGGTAATCCGATAATTCCATATAGTCAAATTTTGTTCCACTATATGGAACATGATAATCCATCTCGGAGGAGAGATCTTGGTTGAAACGCACGCGCAATTTCCCGATCTGAAGGATCGAACCGTACTCGTCACCGGCGGCGGCTCCGGCATCGGTGCGGCACTTGTAGAGGGTTTCGCCAAGCAAAGTGCGAAGGTTGCCTTCATCGACGTTGCGGAGGAACCGAGCAGGGCGCTGGCTGCCAAGCTTTCGACGGAATCCGCCCATCCTGTCATCTTCTATCATGCCGACCTGCGCGATGTCGGCGCTATCAAAAGCACGGTCGCGGCGGTCGAATCCGATCTCGGCCCAATCCGCGTCCTCGTCAACAACGCAGCCTGGGACGATCGGCACGATATCGACACAACGACCGAGGAATATTGGGACAACAACCAGGCGATCAACCTTAAACAGGTCTTCTTCGTCTCGCAGGCGGCGGTCCCCGGCATGCGGGCCGCCGGCGGCGGCGCAATCATCAATTTTTCCTCGATCGTCTTCAAGACCAGTCCGCCGCAGCTGTCTTCCTACGCCGCAGCGAAGTCCGGCATCCTCGGGCTGACCAAGAGCTTTGCCGGGCGCTTCGGCCCTGAGAACGTTCGGGTCAATGCCGTCCTGCCCGGAATGGTCGTGACCAAGCGGCAGCTCGACCTCTGGCTGACGGAAGAGGGAATGGCGGAGACGATCGATCGGCAATGCCTCAAGCGCGTGCTGAGCGCCGACGATCTGGTGGGACCGGTGCTTTTCCTGGCGTCCGACTGCTCGGGCGGCATGACCGGACAAGCCATCACCGTCGATGGCGGCATCTACTAACGAAAGACTTTGGAGCATTTCTCATGACCAAGCCCGCATATGTCGCGGTGGACTGGGGTACCAGCAGTTTCCGTCTGTGGCTGATCGGCGACGACGGAAGCATTCTGGCAGAGCGCCGGAGCGGCGAAGGCATGACCACGGCGGCCCAGGCGGGCTTTGCCAAGGTCCTGCAGGTCCACTTGGACGCAGTGTCCGCACCGGACACCATACCCGTCCTCGTCTGCGGCATGGCCGGAGCGCGCCAAGGCTGGGTGGAGGCCGGATATATCGACACGCCGGCATCGCTTGCCGCGATCCTCACCGGCGCCGTTTCCGTGCCCGGGCAATCCCGCGACATCCGCATCCTGCCGGGCCTTGCGCAGCGCAGCCGGCA
The DNA here is from genome assembly GCF_030182495.1 of Rhizobium aureum. Lineage (NCBI taxonomy): Bacteria > Pseudomonadati > Pseudomonadota > Alphaproteobacteria > Hyphomicrobiales > Rhizobiaceae > Rhizobium > Rhizobium aureum. Next base: position 29,424 of record NZ_JAQJCI010000012.1, read on the forward strand.
GGCACCCGACGTCATGCGCGGCGAGGAAACGCAGCTGCTCGGCACGATCGCCGCCGATGTGAGGGGCGAACAGCTCGTCTGCATGCCGGGAACGCATTCGAAATGGGTGCGCGTGCTTGATGGCCAGGTGACGGGCTTCTCCACCTTCATGACCGGCGAGCTCTTCGACGTCATTACCAAGCATAGCATACTGTCGCATGCCGTTGCCGGCGCGGCGGATCAGCCTGCCGATACAAAGGCATTCGAGACGGCCCTCAGGACGGCGTTCGACAAACCTGCCCTTGCGACCAACCTGTTGTTCACCGCGCGTTCGGGCCAGCTTTTGCACGGACTGACCGCAACCGGTGCGCAGGCGCTGATATCAGGAACCCTGATCGGAGCGGAAATTGCCGGTGCGCTTGCGTCAGCCGCGCAGAACGCGGCGATTACGCTTGTCGCTTCCGGCCGCCTGCAGGCTCTCTATGAGGATGCGTTCCGCGCCCTATCTCTCACCTACAAGACCATCGACGCCGACGCCGCCGTCCGTCGCGGCCTTTCCGCCGCAGCCGAAGCGATATGGTTCAAAAAAGAAAGCAAAAGCTGATGACCACCCGCATCCCCTTCCCGCCCATGAAACGTCCGCTCATTGCCATTCTTCGCGGCATCAAGCCGGAAGAAACGGCCGATATCGTCGGTGCGTTGATCGAGACCGGTTTCGGGGCAATCGAAATTCCGCTGAATTCGCCGGAGCCTTTCCGGTCCATCGAAACCGCGGCCAAGATGGCGCCCGCCGGTTGCCTTATCGGCGCGGGCACGGTGCTGACGGTCGAGGATGTCGACCGATTGGACAGCGCCGGCGGCAAGCTGCTCGTCACGCCGAATGTCGAGCCTGCGGTCATCAGCCGTGCCCGCGACAAGGGCATGGTAACGATGCCCGGCGTATTCACCGCAACGGAGGCACTTTCCGCCGCCCGCGCCGGTGCCACCGGCCTTAAATTCTTCCCTGCCGGCGTGCTGGGTGCCTCCGGTATCACCGCCATCCGCGCGGTCCTGCCGCCGGAACTCGTCATCGCCGCGGTCGGCGGCGTTTCGGACAAGAATTTTGCCGATTACACCAAGGCAGGCATTCTGGCTTTCGGTCTCGGCACCAGCCTTTACAAGCCTGGAATGACCGCGGCAGAGGTTGCCGAACGCGCCAAGGCCACCATCTATGCCTATGATGCAGCCATAGGAGCCTGACTATGACCGATATCCATGATTTTCAGGGCAATATTCTCTGCAACACGTCCTCCGTCCTGGGGGAAGGCCCGACTTACGACCCCGACACGGACACCGTCTGGTGGTTCAATATTCTCGGCAAGGAACTGCACGAATTGCACCTGCCGACGGGCAAGAAACAGGTTCACCAGCTGCCGATGATGGCAAGCGTGCTGGCCCGCGTCGATGCGGAACGGCAGATGATCGCCACGGAACAGGGCCTCTTCCTTCGCAACATCGCGACCGGCGAGCTGAGTTTTTATGCGGCCATCGAGGCCGACAAGCCGGAGAACCGCTCCAATGACGGGCGCACGCATATTTCCGGGTCGCTCTGGATCGGCACCATGGGCAAGCGCGCGGAGATGCAGGCGGGCGCCATCTATCATGTCGCCGGCGGCAAGGTCACCAAGATCTTCGATCAGATCAGCATTCCGAACTCCATCTGCTTTTCGCCCGACGGCACGATCGGCTATTTCACCGACACGCGTGTCAGCCAGCTCATGCGTGTTCTCGTCGACCCGGAGACGGGGCTTCCGACGGGCGAGCCGATCGTCATGGTCGACAGCATGGAAGATCCGGGCGGGCTCGACGGCTCGGTCTGTGACGCCGATGGCTATATCTGGAACGCGCGCTGGGGCTCCGGTTTCGTCGATAAATACAGCCCGGACGGCCTGCGCATCGAACGTTATCGCGTTCCCGCCATGCAACCTTCCTGCCCGGCCTTTATCGGCAAGAATGCCGACCGGCTGGCAGTGACGACCGCCTGGGAAGGATTGGACGACGAAGCCCGTTCCATGCAACCCCAGGCCGGCGCGCTCCTGGAACTCGGCCCGACCGTGAAGGGCGTCTTCGACCCGAAATACAAACTGTGATTGAAATCCCTCTTCAGGCGCTCCGTACTTGAAGAGGGATTTGCTTTGACGATCGACACCCTATCAGCTTCCACTGGTTTGCAAAAAATCTGAATCCGTATCGATCTCTTTTCTAGTTCAGCCAGTCCCTCAGGTTGTTTTTTGAAACGGCAACCTATTGTTTTCATGTTCGGTTCCCTTCATTTTCAACTTGCAGGCCACCGACTTCTGCAACTTTTGACGGAACCAAAACCTCAGTGAACCATTTGCCTTTATAACCGACACGATGAATGTCGGTAAACGGAGGTTCCACTCGCGCTGGTAAGCATGCGCATCCGATAAAGCATGCCCATCAGAATGAAAGGTAGGTTCACGATGACTGGGAAACTCTTCACTTCTGTCGCTGCAGGCGCAATCTTTGCCACCGCCTCGGTGCTTTCGCCGATGGCGTACGCTCAGGCGCAGCAACCGTCGAACGGCGGTACCGGCAACGCGCCGGTGACGCAATCGGCCCCTGCAACGCCGGACGCCGCAAAGCCGGATAGTTCGACGCCGGAGACCAAGGCTCAGGCGCCCGCTCCGACTGGCACTCAACAGGCCAGCGGCTACCTGACCACACAGTCGGCTGATCAGATCAGTGCCAAGACCTATATGGGCCAGTCGGTCTATAATGGTCAGAACGAAAGCATCGGTAGCATCAACGACCTGATCCTGCAGAAGCAGGGCGGTGTTGTCGCCGCGATCGTCGGCGTCGGCGGCTTCCTTGGCATCGGCCAGAAGAACGTCGCCGTACCGTTCGACAAGATCAATGCGACGCAGAATCCGCAGGACGGCACGGTCAAGCTCACGACGACCGAAACGGCCGACTCGCTGAAGGCCGCGCCGGAATTCAAGACGCTGGCAATGCAGGCTTCCGACAAGGCGGCAAGCTCGGCGGGTACGTCGACAATGCCGGCGACGGACAACACTACGACTTCGTCGACCACCAACAAATAATGCTCAAATAAAATAACGGTCAGGCGAAATGCAGAAGCGGCGGCCCTTCCCCGGCCGCCGCTTTCTTTGTTTTCCGGAACGAAAAGCCGCTGCGCACCTTTCGTGAACTTGGCTTCAAGCATACCGCGCAAAAGTGTGCAGCGGTTTTGCGACAATGACATGCCCAAGATCAAAGGCCTGAAGCGCGGGAAGTGAATCTGAAAGATCGCGTTGCGCTTCAGGCGATCTCGCGTTCGTTGCTGAGTTCCAAATAGTGGCTTTGCAGATAACGCAGGGTCGCGGCGCTGTCGGCCGGCTTGCCGAAATAATAGCCCTGCCCCATGGCACAGCCCAGCGCCTTCAGTTTCGCCGCTTCTGCATATTCCTCGATGCCTTCCGCCACCACGCGCAGTTCGAGCCCCTCACACATGGCCAGCACCGCCTTGATGATATGTTCGGACACCCGATCCGAATTCATGCGAGAGACGAAGGCGCGGTCTATCTTAACCTTGTCGAAGATGAATTCGCGCAAGCGCCCGAGGCTGGATTGACCGGTGCCGAAGTCATCGAGCGAGATGCGCGCACCCGCGGCGCGGAGATCGGCTATGATGCGTTGCGCCGTGTCGGCCGAACTCATGACCGCCGTTTCGGTGATTTCAAGCTCGAGGCGATGTGGATCGAGGCCGGCGCGCGCAAGGATGGCAAGGATGCTGCTGCTGGTCCCGGGATCCATCAATTGCGCCGAAGACAAATTGAAGGACAGGAAAAGCTCGCGCGGCCAGGAAAGCGCCGCCTCTGCCGCCTTCCGCAGAAGCGTTTCGGACAAGGCATCGATGAAGCCGCGCTCCTCGGCGAGCGGCACGAAGACAGCCGGGGAGACGAAGCCGAGGTCCCGATCGTTCCAGCGAGCGAGTGCCTCGAAGCCGACAACCATGTTGTTGGCGAGTGAAACGATTGGCTGGAAATGCACATCGATGGCATCCGAAATGATGGCATTGCGCAGCGCCTGCTCAAGCTGGGTCGCGCGCTTCATTTCCTGAGCGATTTCTCTGGAATAGACGGTGATCTGCCCGCGGCCGCGACGCTTGGAACGGTAAAGCGCAGTTTCCGCATTCTTCAGGAGGTCGTCGAATTCCTCTCCGGCGAAAGGATGGATGGCGAAGCCGAAAGAGGCGGAAAGCCTGACATTGCGATCGCCGAGATCATAGGGTGCCGAAAGCACCTCGCGGATCATCTGCCCGAACTTCTCGGCTCCGACGCGCTCGAAAACCAAGGGAAGAACAAAGGCGAATTCGTCGCCGTCATGGCGCGTCACCGTCGCTCCATCGGGAATGCAGGCCTTGAGGCGATGCGCGACCTGGCAGAGAATTTCGTCGCCGGCTTCGACCCCAAACAGGTCGTTGATCGGCTTGAAGGCATCCAGATTGACGATGCCGATGGTGAAGGGTGCCGGATCGCTGGCCCGCTCGAGCGAAATCGAGCGCGTGCGTTCGCGCATACGATGTCGATTGCCCAATCCGGTGAGCGGATCGGTATAAGCGATTGCCTGTGGCTCCTGACTGACTGGCCCTGGCAGCGTTTCAGCCGATTTCATATGCGGTCCCGACGTTTTCTCCACCCTCTAAAAAGCATGACGGCGAAGTCTTAACAAAGAATAGCGGGAGGACGGTGATTCAATGCCGGCGATAAGTTGTCGTCACCGACGATCTCCTTGTAACATCTATCTATTTTGCGCCTTGTGGAGACTGCGCATATACTTCTGGAACACCATCTCGATGATGTCGGGACTGACCGGTTTCAGGATGACATCGTCCATGCCGGCATTCCCACACTCCTTGCGGTCGCGCTCGAAGGCCTGCGTCAGCACACCGACGATCGGCGTATGGGAGCCGGCCCCATTCTCCGCATTGCGGATCAGCCTTGCGGCCTCGAAGCCATTCAGGCCGGGCAGCGAAATATCCATCAGGATCAGCTCCGGGCGATGCTCCTGCCACAACCGCACCGCCTCGTCGCCGCTTGCAGCGATCACATAGCTATATCCCAAACCTTCCAGGATCTGAGAGAAGACGATCTGATTGATGTCGTTATCTTCGGCGACGAGGATCTGTGCGCGACGATCGTCACCGGCCGTGCGACGCCATTCCGGCAAGAGCCCCGCTTCCGTAACATCCCCGGGCTCGCCGCGGATATTGCGGTTGACATGGCGAGCGATCAGAAAGGCAAGTTCCGTGGCAAGCTGCGAACCATCCAACGACAGAGCGGCAAGGTTCTGCCGTTCGGCCAGCTCGATGCCGCGCTTGCCCAGCTGGTTGTCGACGATGACCAGATCGATCTTGACGCCGTGCGCACTCGCCACGTCCAGAAACGCCGCCTCTTCGTTCTCATTATGAACGACGCAAGCCTCGAAACCGTATTTCTCGAGTGTCTTCAACGCCGCCGTTTCTGCAGCAAAGTCAGGCGTAACGACGAGAACCTTGCGGCCGCTGAAACTTTCCGGAACGAAGGTCTCCATGGCGGCAGGACGGCGCGAAATGGTCTGCAACGCGGCCATGGGGACATAGGCACGCCGATAGGAGCGGTCGCTGTTTTCCCGGATATGCGAGGCAAGCGCGAATTCGTCGAAATCGCCACCATCCTTGGGCAGATCCTGCATGGTGCAGACAAGGAAATAGCGGCCGGATTTGCCGATACGCTGCTTGCGCGTCACGATATCGCGCTCGATGCCGTCGCGGGCAATCTGGCGCTGCCGCGAGATCGACATCTCGCCGGTCTCGATCACATGCCGGTCGCTCTCGTGGAAGCGATTGGCAAGATCCGTGGAAAAGAGATCGATGCTCTTGCGACCCCGCACCTCATCGGCCGCCGTCTGGTATTTTTCGCAGAACGCCCTGTTGACCGCGACATAGACGAGGTTTTCGTCCTTGACGAATACCGGGAATGGCAGGTTATCGAGAATATCCTCGGTCAGCTGCACGCGCTCCATGTCGACGCGCCATTGCTCTTCGCGCTTCTTGACGTCGGAGACGTCGGAGATGATGCAGAAGCCGATGCCGGAAGACAGCCGCCGCTTGCTGATGCGCACCCAACGGTCATCGGTGAAATGCTCCGTCGTCTCGAAGCGTTCCCGCCAGTGCGAGGCAATGCGCTGCGATATCCAGCTATCGCGGTTGGCGGCCGTCTTGGCCTGATTTGCCAGAGGCCGCATGCCCGTGTCGAAGACGGCACCGAGAAAGTCGCGCAATCGCGTCGACGGCCGCAGGTATTCCGGTTGGATCGGGAAGAAATTCAGAACCTGGCGGCTGGCGAACAGCAGCAGATCGTTCTTGTCATAGGCAAAGAACGCGCTGGAAAGACCGTCACAGAAAGCATCGAAGAACATCGCCTGCAGATTGCCGCCAAAGGACGCATCCGCAGTCGCCTTTGCCAGGGCTGCCTTGTCAATCTCGGCAGTCATTCGTCCGATTCCTACGCTCAACCAGTTTTACAGCAGGGCAAACCGACGGGTGGCCTGCTCGATAAAGGGATGTTTGAAAAGTTGCATGCTGGCCTGTGTACTTGAAGCAGATGGCGCCTGGCTCATGAAAGTTGACGGCCACCAACCTGCCATCAAGAGCCGTCGGCACGCACGAAGCGCGCCACCTGTAGTCATTTCAAGCTTCTCTCCTACAACCTGTCATCATTCCCTTAAGCATTGATTAAATTTCTTAACAAAGCCCCAGAGGCGGAAACGGTGAAAGAAGGCGGGCCGATCGCCTTTCCTCTTTCCACGCCGCCGCGAATCCACGACAATGACGCCATGGCCATCAAGCAACTCTCCGAAACATTGATCAACCAGATCGCCGCCGGTGAAGTGATCGAACGCCCGGCAAGTGCTGCCAAGGAGCTGATCGAAAACGCTCTGGACGCTGGCGCCACGCGCATCGAGATCGCGACTGCCGGCGGCGGCAAGGCGCTGCTGCGTGTGACGGACAACGGCTCCGGCATGGAAGAGGCGGATCTGGAACTTGCTGTCCGCCGTCATTGCACCTCGAAGATATCCGAAACGCTCGACGATATCCGCACCCTCGGTTTCCGCGGCGAAGCCCTGCCTTCCATCGGTTCCGTGGCGAAGCTTTCGATCGCGAGCCGCAGGATGGGTGCAACTGGCGGCGCGGAGATCGCGGTTGCCGGCGGCAAGGTTCTGTATCTGCGCCCGGCGGCCGCCAATCCCGGCACGATCGTCGAGGTGCGCGATCTGTTCTTTGCGACGCCGGCGCGCCTGAAATTCCTGAAAACCGAGAAGGCGGAGGCGGCCGCGATCACCGAGGTCGTCAAGCGCATGGCGATTGCCTTTCCGCGCGTCCGTTTCGTGCTGTCGGGCAGCGACCGCTCGACGCTGGAATTTCCGGCGACCGGCGATGATCATCTCGCCCGCATGGCGCAGGTACTCGGCGCCGAATTCAAGGACAATGCCATCGCGCTCGACGCCGAGCGCGAGGATGTAAGCCTGACCGGATTTGCCGGCGTGCCGACCTTCAACCGCGGCAACTCCGCCCATCAATATGCCTTCGTCAACGGCCGGCCGGTGCAGGACAAGCTGATCCTTTCGGCGATCCGCGGCGCCTATGCCGAAACCATCCCCGCCGGACGCTATCCCATCGCCGTGCTTTCGCTGACGCTCGATCCGGCGCTGGTCGACGTCAACGTGCATCCGGCGAAATCCGACGTGCGCTTCCGCGATCCGGGGCTGGTGCGCGGCCTGATCGTCGGTGCCGTTCGAGAAGCTCTGGCGCGCGAGGGCGACCGCGCGGCTACGACCGGCGCGGACGGCATGCTGCGCGCCTTCACCGCCGGTCGTTCCGGCTTCCAGCCGGGTTGGCGACCCTCGCCAGCTCCGGCCCCTTGGGCGGCCGAAACGTCACCGTCCCGTCCCTACGAAAGAGCGGCGGCAACGGCAGGCTACGGATTTGCCGAAAGACCGCAGGCCGCCTTCGAGGGACTTGCCATGCCCACCGCGCGCGCCGAAGTGGCGCCCCCGGTGGAACCAATGCGAACCGAGGAGCCGGCGCGCTTTCCGCTGGGTGCCGCCCGCGCGCAGCTGCACGAGAACTATATCGTCGCCCAGACGGAGAACGGGCTTGTGATCGTCGATCAGCATGCAGCTCATGAGCGGCTGGTGTTCGAGGCCATGCGCAAGGCCTTGCATTCGAAGCGGCTGTCCTCGCAGGTGCTGCTCATTCCCGAAATCGTCGACTTGCCCGAGGAGGATTGCGACCGGCTGATGGTGTTTGCCGAGGAACTCGGCGAGCTGGGGCTCGCCATCGAACGCTTCGGGCCAGGAGCAGTCGCCGTAAGGGAAACGCCGGCCATGCTGGGCGAGGTCGACGCACAGGGCCTGGTCCGGCAGTTGGCCGATGAGATCGCCGAATGGGATACCGCCTCTGGCCTTGCCGCCAAGCTGGAATATGTGGCCGCGACCATGGCCTGCCACGGTTCGGTGCGCTCGGGCCGGCGCTTGCGACCGGAAGAAATGAATGCGCTTTTACGGCAAATGGAGGCCACGCCCGGGTCCGGGCAGTGCAATCACGGACGGCCGACCTATATCGAGCTGAAGCTTTCGGACATCGAGCGGCTCTTCGGGCGCAGCTGACGGCAGCCGTTTCGAAAGGAACTTTCCGGGGAATGCTCTGGAAAAGTCTCCCCCGCTGCATAATTTTATCGTTATGTCGAAGTCGATTTGGGGATAGAATTATGCAGCAGATTTAAAGTGCTGCAGCGACCTTTACGCGTCATATTTGACGGGCGGCGCTGTAGTGCGGTATGGCAAACAGATGACAGAGATCAAGGACGGCGTCAGATGAATCTTTTCGAAGGACATGGAAACCGCGAGGCGAAAGTTCGCTATCTCGACGGCGATTTCCAAATCCTGATGCCTGGCTCCTATGTCGTCTGCGCCATGACCGGCAAACATATCGCGCTCGATGAACTGCGCTATTGGAGCGTTGCCCGCCAGGAGCCCTATGCCGACGTCATCACCTCGCTCGAAGCCGAAAAGCGCGCCGGCGCGCTGCCCAATCAGAAGCGCTGATTTCTCGCTGAGCAGCTGATCTAGTTTTAAGCCGTTTTGCCGCGCTTTTCCCGCAGTCGACGCTCGCGGGCGGCTGCAATGGCCCTGTCGATAATCAGAGCCGGCGCCTGCGGATCGGCAAAGACCATGTCGATCTCGACTACCCTGCAGCGCTGCAGCAATTCGTCGGCGCGCCCATGATGGCCGATCAGGCGCACATAGTCCTTCGATGTCGTGACGATTTCCAACCCTTCGCGCGAGGCTATGTCGAGCATGTCGGAGACATCGTCTTCACCGGGATGTTCATGATCGCCGAAGCTGCGCGCGATTACGATGTCGGCCCCCAGCGTCTCGACCGTGCGGAAGAACTTGGCCGGATCGGCAATGCCGGCGAAGGCAAGCACCTTGCGGCCGCGCAAATCCTCCTGCCCACGCACCCTGACGCTTGCGGAAAAGAAGGGCTTCCCTGCCCTCGCCGCCAGGCGAACGATGCGATCGGCGGCAGTGCCCTCACCCACCTTCAAGAGAGCGGATGCATAAAGAAGCTGTGTGCGCAGCGGCGCACGCACAGGGCCGCCTGGAACGAGATGGCCGTTGCCGATGCCTCTGCCGGCATCGATCACGACCAGCGCGTAGTCGATCGCAAGCTGCGCGCTTTGGAAACCATCATCCATGATGATGAGGTCGGCGCCCTCCCGCACCAACCTTTCCGCGCCATCGGCCCGGCGACGGGCAATGACCGTCAGCGCCTCACGGGCAAGCAGCAGCGGCTCGTCGCCAACGGCCGTGGCATGATGATGCGAGGGATCGACGATCGTGGTGACGTCGAGCGAACCGCCATAGCCGCGGCTGAGGAACCCTGGCTTCAGCCCCTTGGCTTTGGCAGCCTGGGCAAGCGCAAGCGCCGTCGGCGTCTTGCCGGCGCCGCCGACCGTGAAATTACCGACGCAGATAACAGGCACCGGCACGGAGGCGCGTTTGCCATTCACCATGCGATGCCCGGCGATACGGCCATACAGGAAGGAAAAGGGTGAGAGCCCCCAAGCACGCCAATCCGGCTTTCGCCACCAGAAAGGTGGGGCTTCCGATACCATGCGTCTAATCCAGCCCTATTCTTGTGCCTGCGACGAACCGCAAGAAAAGGCAGATTGCGTGAAAAAGCAAGCCATTGCCACGATCAGGCCGATTGCGCCGCGGGCATGAGCAGGCCTTCCAGCTCGGTAATGTCGTTGAGGCAATAGTCCGATGCCCCCGTCAGCGTCTCGCGCGAGCCGGTGCCCGTCAGCACGCCGACGGTCAGGCCGACGCCGGCGTTGCGGCCCATATGAAGGTCGTGATTGTTGTCGCCGACGACGGCGACCTGTGCCGGCGAAAGACCGGTTGCCGCATAGAAGCCGAGCACCATGCCCGGCTCCGGTTTGGTGCCGAAGCCGCTGTCATAGCCGGCGATGTAATCGAGATAATCGATGAAGCCGAAGCGGCGCGCCGTCTGGCGGATGGAGCGCTCATTGTCGCTGGAGGCAACGCCGAGCTTGTAACCGCGCTCATGCAGCCGCCGGAAAAAGGCCGAAAGATCGGTGACGGGCGAGGAGAAATCGGCCGCATGCGCAAAAAGCGCATCGAGTTTCTCCACCAATTCCGCGACATCCACTTTCGAGCCGGCGGCCACCAGCCCCTCCGAAATCTGTCGGGTATTACCTGCCGCAAGCAGGCTGTCCGGAACGATGTGGCCGGTGATCGGATCCATGCCGCAGGCGGAGAGAAGATGATCGGCGAGAATGGGATCGTCCTGAGCGGCAATCCTGGCGAGCTCGCGATTGACCGGCAGCCAGCTCTGATCATAATCGAGCAGCGTGCCGTCCTTGTCGAAAAGAATGCCCGCAATCGCTCCTAGCTTGACCGCCGTCATGCCCTTGCCTTCTTAACCGTTCGCCATCGTCTTCGGCATCAGTCGCGCCTTCACTGAAAGCGGATTGATATAGGGCTCCAGCCCTTTCACCGTTGCTGCCAGTGCACCACGCATTTCATGCACGGCTGCGAAGCCGGCATCGATCATGCTGCGTCGCGCCGTGTCGTTGGTGAGCAAATAATGCACGCCGCGCGCCAGCATCTCGGTATCGCGTACCATACGGGCGCTGCCGCGGCGGGCGAGCAACTGATAGGAGTCGCGGAAATTCTGGACATGGCCGCCCGTCAGGATCGCGCAGCCGAGCATGGCCGGCTCGAGCGGATTCTGGCCACCCTCGTTGAACAGCGATTTGCCCATGAAGGCCACTTCCGTCATCCGCAGGTAAAGCCCCATCTCGCCGATCGTATCGCCAAGGAAGACGTCGACATCCGGCGAGAGAATATCGTTGCGGGTGCGACGCGCCACCTTCAGGCCCTGTTCAACGAGCATAGCCTCGATCGCGTCGCAGCGCTCCGGATGACGCGGCACGATGATGGTGAGCTGGCCGTTGTGCTCCTTCAGCATCTTATGGACGGATGCCGCGGCACTTTCCTCACCGTCGAAAGTAGAGACCGCAGCCCATGTCTTGCGGTCGCCGACCTGCTTCATGTAGCCGGCAAGCGTCGGCGCATCGTAGGACGGCGCGTCCGTGTCCACCTTGAGATTGCCCGACCTGATCACCTGCACGGCACCGAGATCACGGAAGCGTTCTGCGTCGAGATCCGACTGGGCCACGACCAGGGCCAAGTTTTCGAACAGCGCCTCGGCAAGCGTAGGATGGCGGCTCCAGCGGGCAAAGGAGCGATCCGACATGCGGGCATTGACGAGGATCTGCGGAATGCGTCTGCGGCCGAGCTCCGTGATGGTCGTCGGCCAGATCTCGGATTCGGCGAAAATAGCGCAATCGGGCTGCCAGTATTCGAGGAAGCGCTTGATGGCAGGCTTGAGATCGAGCGGCACGTATTGATGAATGACCTCTTCACCTAGGCGCTGATGTGCGACCTTGGCCGAAGTGATCGTGCCCGTCGTCAGGATGACGTGAATGTCGCGGCGACGGATTTCACGGATCAGCGGAATGACGGCAGATGTCTCGCCGACACTTGCCGCGTGGAACCAGATCAACGGCCCTTGTGGACGATTGGCGCTCGCATAACCGGAACGCTCCAGTTTGCGGGAACCCTCCTCCTTGCCCTTCGCCGCGCGAACGGCAAGATAAGGCCCGATGAACGGATAAACCGCGATCCCGCCAAAACGATAGGCGCTCAAGGCAAGACGCGCCCTGAGGCTACTCATTTCGATCGCCTCCTATCCCAGCTGATCATCATCTATGCCAAATCCCGATTGTCAGACGGCCGAATAAGCAGCCGAATTTTCGTTCTTATTGTGTCAAGGATACTGCTTCATGGCCGGATTTAAAGCGAGAACGCCTCACCGACTGGAGATATCAAATGCAATTTCGCTGATGCGGCCTCAGGATGCCGCTTTTTCCTGAGGATCGAGCAAGCGATGCAGATGGACGATGAAATAACGCATATGAGCGTTGTCGACAGTCTGCTGCGCCTTGGATTTCCATGCCGTCAGCGCACTCGCATAGTCGGGATACATGCCGACGATATCGAGCTCGTTGAGATTGCGGAATTGAACGTCTTCGAGGTTTTCCAGTTCACCGCCGAAGACTAGGTGCAGGAGCTGCTTCTTGCCGCTGGTATCAGTCATTTTCGTCTCTTTCTACTATCGTCCCCCTCCGCTCTTCATCTGAGGGATTTTGCCCGAAAGGTCAACCGTCTCGTCGGTGCGAGAGCTGACGGAGAAACTCCGGCAATTGCGATGCCGATGCCCCGCAAAGTTCGTCATGCGATACCTCGGCGCGATTGTAGCGCAGGACGTTGCCCGAGAGATCCACGAGAGCGCCACCGGCCCGCTGCAGAATGAGATCGGCGGCCGCCAGATCCCAGTCATGCGAGTTGCGCTTGACGATGGTTCCTTCGAGGCGGCCGTCCGCCACCATGGCGAGGCGATAGGCAAGCGAGGGAACGTGCTTCACCCGCTCGACCGTCTTGCGGAAATCCGGATCGACGCCCTTCAGCATATCCTCGCCGGTCGCCAGACGATGGACTTCGTCACCGATCCTCTCGGAAACGTGGATCGGCTCGCCGTTCTTCAAAGCCGGCCCATCGGCGGTTGCCACGAACAGCTCGTCCAGCGCCGGCGCATAAAGAACGCCGGCGACGGGCCGGCCATCGGTGACGACGGCAACGCTGACACACCAAAGATCCAAGCCTGAGAGAAAGCCGCGGGTTCCGTCGATCGGATCGACGACGAAAACGGTCGCGTGCTTCAGCCGCGCGGCATCGTCATCGGTTTCCTCGGAAAGCCAGCCATAATCCGGCCGCGCCGAGCGCAGGGTGGCGGCGAGGCTCTCATTGGCGGCAAAATCGGCAGCGCTGACCGGGGACTGGCCGTTGTTCTTCCACCAGACCTCCGGCGATTGCCGGAAGAAACCGAGAGCGATCTTGCCCGCCTCGAGCGCTGCACCCACGAGCAGGTCCACATCGCTCAAACGGCCGGCCTTCTGGCTATCGATCATTCACAAATTCCAATCTCCGCTCTTTTTCAGCGGCCAGCCAGCGTCATGCCTTCGATCGCAAGCGTCGGAGCGGCGACACCGAAATCGCGATCGATATCGCTCGCCGGCGTCACACGCATGAACATGTCCTTCAAATTGGAGGCGATCGTCACCTCCGAAACGGGGAAGGTCAATTCGCCGTTCTCGATCCAGAAGCCTGTCGCGCCTCGGCTGTATTCGCCTGTTATCATGTTGACGCCCTGGCCGATCAGCTCGGTCACATAGAAGCCCGTTCCGACACTGCGGATCAGTTCTTCCGGCGAAATATCGCCCGGTTCCAGCGCCAGGTTGGTGGACGCGGGCGATACGGATGTGCCGCCGCGCACGCCGCGACCGTTGGTCTTAAGGCCGCCGCCGATTTCCCGCGCCGTCGCCGTGGACAGGAACCAGGACTGCAGCACGCCGTCCTCGATCATGACGAGCCGCTTGCCGGACACACCCTCGCCGTCGAAGGGACGCGAGGATGGGCCACGCACGATCAGCGGATCGTCCGTGATCGAGAGGCCTGATTTCAGCACCTGCTGGCCCATCTTGTCGCGCAGGAAGCTGGTCTTGCGGGCGACGGAAGCACCGTTGATCGCGCCGGCAATGTGGCCGACGAAGCCGCGGGCGACGCGCGGATCGAAAACGACGGTGACGTTCTTGCCCGTCGGAACCTGGCGCGGATTGAGCCGCTTGACGACGCGTTCGCCAGCGCGGCGGCCGATTTCCTCGGCCGCATCCAGCTCCGCAAAATAGAGGCGGCTGTCGAAATCATAGTCGCGCTCCATGCCGGTGCCTTCGCCGGCAATGACGCTGACGGAGCGCCCGAAGCGCGAGCCCATATAGTGGCCAGAAAAGCCATGCGAGGTGACGAGCACGAGCCCGCCCATGCCGGCCGAAGCGCCGGCGCCGGAGGAGTTGGTGACGCCGGGAACGGCAAGTGCGGCCGCTTCGGTCGCAAGGGCCGCTTCACGCAGCTGCCCGGTGGAAACCTCGGTCGAGTCGAACAGTTCGAGATCAAGGTAGCTCTTGGCGAGATCCGCCTCATCGGCGAGGCAGGCAAAGGGATCTTCCGGCGAAACCTTGGCCATGGCGACCGCGCGTTCGGCGAGAGCGTCGAGATCGAAGCCGGGATTGGCGGAAACGCTGGCCACGCGATTGCCGACGAAGACCCTCAGCGAGAAATCGTCGCTCTCGGAAGACTCCGTGCCCTCGACCTTGCCGAGGCGGACGCTGACGGAATGGGCTCTCGATCGCACCACGACGGCATCAGCGGCATCCGCACCGGCTTTCCGGGCAAGATCGATCAACTGGCTGGCGCGGGAAAGCAGAGTGGCGGAATCGATTTCAGAGGTCATGACTTGGCCTTTCCTTCGCGTTCCATTTATTGTGCACTACATGAAGCATCAAGGGCGGCAAAGCCGATTCTTGTTCTAATCCCTTCACGCATGGTCGTTTATCACGACCATGTGTCGCAACACCGCCTGCCCCATAGAAAGAAACAGACGATGTCCGCCGCCAATAGCCTCTTCACCGAAACCCTGATGCTGCTCGGAGGCGCCGTCGTTACTGCGCCGATCTTCAAAAAACTCGGATTGGGGACAGTGCTTGGCTATCTGGCTGCCGGTGTGGTGATCGGCCCTGTCCTGCACGGCATCGGCGACAGTGAAGCCGTGCTTGCCGTGGCAGAGCTGGGCGTCGTCTTTCTGTTGTTCATCATCGGCCTGGAATTGAAACCCTCGCGCCTTTGGCAGATGCGGCGGGATATTTTCGGTCTCGGCTCGGCGCAGGTGATTTTGAGCGGTCTCGCCCTGATGCTCGCCGCCTTTTTCGGCGGCATTGCCGGATGGAAGGGCAGCATCATTATCGGCTTCGGCTTGGCGCTCTCCTCGACCGCCTTTGCCATGCAGATCCTGGAACAGCAGGGTGACGTCAATACGAAATACGGGCAGCGTTCCTTCTCCATGCTGCTGCTGCAGGATCTTGCCATCGTGCCGCTGCTGGCGCTCATCACCGTCCTCGACGGGCCGAAGGAAACAACCAATCCGCTCCCGGATCTTGCGATCGCCATCGGGGCGGTAGCGGCCATGGTCATCGCCGGCCGCTATCTGCTGACGCCGCTCTTCCAGGTGATCGCGCGCACCGGCGCACGCGAAGCGATGATTGCCGCCGCTCTCCTCGTCGTCATGGGATCGGCGACGCTGATGCAGCTTGCCGGCCTCTCGATGGCAATGGGCGCCTTTCTCTCCGGCGTGATGCTCGCGGAATCCTCTTATCGTCACGAGCTGGAAGCGGATATCGAGCCCTTCCGCGGCGTGCTGCTCGCTATCTTCTTCATCGCCGTCGGCCTGTCGCTGAAACTTGAGGTCATCCTCGATAACTGGATGCTGATCCTGCTCGCCGTGCCGGTCATGATGATCATCAAGGCGATCGTGATCTATGCGCTCTGCCGCGTGACGGGCTCGCCGCACAATGATGCCGTCCGCATCGCCGGCCTGCTGCCGCAAGGCGGTGAATTCGGCTTCGTGCTCTTCAGCGCCGCCAGCGCCAGCGGCGGTCTCTTCTCGGCCAATACGGCCTCGATGCTGATCGCCATCGTCACGCTGTCGATGGCGCTGACCCCGCTCACGGCGGCGCTTTCGAATTGGCTGATGAAAGGCGACACGCAGGAGGAACTGGACGAGGATTTCGAAGGCGCCGGTTCCGACGTGCTGATGATCGGCTTTTCGCGTTTCGGCCAGATTGCCGCGCAGATACTGCTTGCCGGCGGCCGCGACGTGACGGTGATCGATTTTTCCGCCGATCGCATCCGCCAAGCATCGAGCTTCGGCTTCCGCATCTATTTCGGCGACGGAACCCGCAAGGACGTGCTGCGCTCCGCAGGCATCGACCGCGCCAAGATCGTCGTCGTCAGCACGCATCAGCGCGAGATTACCAACAAGATCGTCGAGCTCGTACAGACGGATTACCCGCATGCGCGCCTATTCGTCCGCTCCTATGACCGTATTCACTCGATCGAGCTGCGGCACAAGGGCGTGGATTACGAGCTGCGCGAGACACTGGAATCCGGCCTGCTCTTCGGCCGCCGTACCCTGGAAGCGCTCGGCGTCAGCGAAACGGAAGCCTATGAGATCGGCGAGGATATTCGTAAGCGCGACGAACAACGGCTGGTGCTGCAGGTCAGCGAAGGACTGCAGGCAGGCACCGATATGCTCTATTCCCGCCCGGTCAAGCCGGAGCCGCTGGTGAAACCGAAGCGCTCGGCCGACACCTACAGCGATGCCGACGATCTCGTCGCCTTGCCGCAGGAGGAGCCGGAGCGGGTTTAGACACCTTCGCCTCTCGATTTCTGGCTCAAGCCGCATCCCGCGCTTCTGCCTGAATGCTAGCTCTTCGCCGTCATCACCCGGTCGAGCGCGAATTTCAGCTCGTCCTTGACGCCGGCCGACATGGCGAGGATATCGCGTGCCTTCAGGAAGTCGAGGACGCCGGTGCGGCCGACGGTGGGGCGCAGGAAGATCTGCGGTGCCTGCAGACGCAGCTTCAAGGCAATGTTGGACTGCATGGTGAGCTGGCCTGCGCCGAACAGGCTTTCGATGCGGTTCGGAATATGCCGGCCGCCGCCCTCCGGGCCGCCGACGACGTCGATGCCGATGATGATATCGGCAAGTCCGGCGAGATGCTCGTAAGGAACCGGGTTCATGATGCCGCCGTCGATCATCACGCGGTCCCCGAGCTTGACCGGCATGAACACGGCGGGAATGGCGGCAGAGGCGGCAAGCACGGGGAAGAGTTCGCCCTTCTCGATGACGACCTCCGCCTGGTCGTAATAATCGGTCGTGATCACCTTCAGCGGGACATGCAGCTCGGAAAAGCTTTCCGGAATGGCCGGCGGCAGAAAGGTGCGCAGAATGCGTTCGAGATTGAACTGACCGAAGCGGATGCTGCGCATGCTGACCGGCCGCAGGCTCCAGATCTTGTTGAGAACGGCCGGGCGATTGCCGACGGTTGCCAGGGTATAATCGCGGATCTCAGCACCGCTCATGCCGACGGCCATGGCCGCGCCCATGATCGAGCCGATGGAGGAGCCTGCTATGGCGACGGGGCGGATACCAAGCTCGTCCAGCGCCTCGATGATATGAATATGGGCGAGACCCCGCGCACCGCCGCAGCCGAAGGCGACTGCGACGCTCGGCGTACCGGAAGCGGCAACCGGGTAATCGCTGCCGACGAAATCAGCATAATCGCCCATGTCTTTCTCCTTCCCCCGTTACGCCATCCTCGGCTGATAACGGAAGAAATGCATCTTGCTGTCGCCGAAGGTCCGTTCCTCCAGAAACAGGAAATCCGACGGCGCGGCAACTGTGACATCGGCGCGCTCCTCGAGGATCGCCAGAGCGCCCGGCACCAGCCAGCCACCGGCGGCGGCCGCCGCGAAAGCCTTCTCGCCCAGCCCCTTGCCGTATGGCGGGTCGGCGAAGAGAAAATCGAAGGGTTCGAGATTGCCGACGCTGCCGAGATCGGTCGCGTCGCGGCGCAGCATGCGCGTGCGGCCGTGCAGGCCTAGAGCATCGATATTTTCCCAGAGAAGGCCCCTGCCTTCGACGCTGCTTTCCACGAAGAGCACATGGCGGCAGCCGCGCGAGGCTGCCTCCAGCCCGACGGCACCGGTGCCGGCAAAGACGTCCATCATCCGGGTGCCGTCGATGGCTTCCGGATAGGCGTGGCTCAGGATGTTGAACAGGCTTTCGCGCGTGCGATCCGCCGTCGGACGAATATCGTTCGACTTCGGCGTTGCAAGCGAGCGCCCGCGAAACTCACCGCCGACGATCCTCACCACGCGTCAGCCCCTGCCGCCCTTGGGGCCGCCCCTGCCGGGGCCACCTCGACCGGAGCCACCGCGCGGACCGCCCGAGGGACGGCCTGCGCCACCCGGCTTGCCGCCAAAGCCGCGCGAACCACCGGGCTTACCACCCGGCTTGCCGCCAAAGGATTTGCCGCCGGGCTTCTTGCCGAAGGGCTTGCCGGCCGGCCGATCGCCGAAGGAACGCTCGCCCTGGGGGCGCTCGCCGAAGGGCCGTTCACCACGCGGCGGACGATCCGACCGCTGCTCGCCGCCGAAAGACCTGCCGCGCGGACGTTCGTCTCCCTCGGCACGCGGACGCCGGTCGCCACGGGGCTTGTCGCCGAAAGGCCGGTCGCCGCGCGCAGGCCGATCTCCGAAGGACCGTTCGGAGCGGGCTTCACCCTGGAAGGATTTCGCACGAGGACGGTCGCCACCCTCCGACCGAGAACCGCGTTCGCCGCGCGGACGATCGCTAAATGCCCGATCGCCGCGGGGACGATCACCAAACGGACGGTCCCCACGGGCCGGGCGATCACCCTGCGGGCGGTCGCCACGCGAGCGCTTGCGATCAAAGCCCTCATCATCGCCGCGCGACTTGCGCGGAGCTTCCTCGCTCGAACGGATCCATTCGCCATCGCCCTCGTCGACGCGATTGATGCGGACGCGCGGGCCTTCGTCCGCACGGTCGAAGCCGCTGCGCTGCGGGCGTTCAGTCTCGCCGCGCTTTGCAGCAGTCCTTGCATTCTTGGCCGCCTTCGCTGCCGCCTTTTCGCCGAGCGGGCGGGCACCTGGCGCCATCCAGACATTGGCGCTGCGACGCGGGCCGAGCGGCTGGCGCTTCGCCCTATCATCATCCTTGTGACCGCCTTCGCGGCGATCGTCACGCTTGGCATCGCGCTTGGTATCGAGGCGGCTGAGCGCACGCTCGCGCTTGTCCTCGGGACGCTCGCGGCGCGGGCGCTCTTCCTTGGCCGTGCGGGCCGGGGTCGTCCGAGCCGATTGGGCATCCGTCTCTTCGGCATCGGCAACGGCCGGTGCGTTGTACAGCGGGGCATCGAAATTCGCCTTGGCCTCCTCGACCAGGCGCGGACCCAGCTGATCGCGCAGCGTGCGGCCGCGCACCTCGAGCACATGGCCTTCCGGCAATTCGCCGAGCTGGAACGGGCCGTAGGAGATGCGGATCAGGCGGTTGACCTCAAGGCCGAGCGCACCGAGCACGTTCTTGATTTCGCGGTTCTTGCCCTCACGCAGTCCCATGGTGATCCAGACGTTGGAGCCTTGCGTGCGGTCGAGCGTCGCGTCGATCGAACCGTAGAGCACGCCATCGACGGCGATGCCTTCCTTCAGCTTGTCGAGCGCTTCCTGATCGATCTCGCCATGCGCGCGGACGCGATAGCGGCGCAGCCAGCCGGTGGTCGGCAGCTCCAGAACGCGGGCCAGACCACCGTCATTGGTCAAAAGCAGCAAACCTTCGGTGTTGATATCGAGGCGGCCGATCGACAGGACGCGCGGCAGCTCTTCCGGCAGGTTGTCGAAAACGGTCGGGCGCCCTTCCGGATCGGCATTGGTGGTCACCAGGCCGGCGGGCTTGTGATAGAGCCACAGGCGCGTGCGCTCGATGCCGCGGATCGGCACGCCGTCGACCTCGATCTTGTCGGCAAGGGTCACGTTGACAACGGGCGTATCCAGCGGCACGCCGTTCAGCCGAACGCGGCCGTCCAGGATCATGCGCTCGATATCGCGGCGCGAAGCCACGCCGGCGCGTGCCATCACCTTGGAAATGCGCTCGGCCTTTCCATCGCCTGCCACGGTTTCATCTGCGGCCTTGACGGCTGCTGCCTTCGCAGGCTTCGCGCCATCGCGTTTCATCGTCTTCTTGTCGCCAGCAAAGGGTTTAGACCCAGGCCGCTTGGGCTTGTCATTCATCGTCATTTGTTGTTTGCCTGAATTTTTAACGCGTGTTCCTATCAGGTCACGCCCTTGCGGTTAAGTGGAAAAACTTGAATGGCGGCTACAAATCAATTCATGGAGCTTGCTTTGGCCGAAGCGCACCGCGCCGGAGAGCGTGGCGAAGTGCCGATCGGCGCCGTTGTCGTGCTTGACGGCAAGGTCATCGCCACAGCCGGCAACCGCACCCGCGAGCTCAACGACGTCACCGCCCACGCCGAAATCGCTGCCATCCGCCTGGCCTGCGAGGAGCTGGGCCAGGAACGTCTTGCGGGCGCAGATCTCTACGTCACGCTGGAACCCTGCACCATGTGCGCCGCGGCCATCTCGTTCGCGCGCATCCGTCGTCTTTACTATGGCGCCGAGGATCCGAAAGGCGGGGGCGTCGACAATGGCGTGCGCTTCTATCGCCAGCCGACCTGCCATCATGCGCCGGAGGTCTATTCCGGCCTCGGCGAAACCGCATCCGCAGATATCCTCAGAGGCTTCTTTCAAGCGAAACGCTCCGAAGACTGAAAAACGGCAGTTTTGACGCTGCCGCTTTGAAAACTTCTTATTGGAAGGGCTTCCACCAGCTGCTGTTGTTGGTCTGCTGCGCAGCCTCAGCATCCTTCTTGCGCTTCTTTTCCTTCTTGGATTCCGGCGTGCCGAGATCGTTGAGGGCAGCCTGGTCGGCGACCTGGCGATATTGCTGCGGCGGGTCGATCAGATAGCGGCGCTGGTCGATATACGTGCCGGCCTGATCCTGTCGTGTGGCGCGATAGGCAGCCGTCTGCTGCGCTTCCGTCATGCGATTTCTGCTGCTGTCGGCCTGGGCGAGCGGCGAACGATAGTTGACGTCGTTCTTCTTTTCGTCGGCTTCTTCGGCGAGGCGTTTGCGCGCCTCTTCCGGCGATTCGAGCCAGGCCGGATTATCCTTGCTCGCCAAAGACTGCTGCGGCGGGGTCAGGGTGCCCTTGTCGCCACCAACAACCAGACCAGGACGGTTCGGATATTTCACGCCCTTGTCCTTCGGCGTCGCCGCCGAAACGGAGGCGATATCGCCAAGGTCGTCCAGGAGCTGCGCGCCGGCGGTCTTGTCGGTGCCATAAGTCGGGCTGCTCAGGCAACCGGACATCGCGCCACAGCCAACCACAAGTGCCGCCAAGCTGACGCCGACACGAACCTTATGCATCGCTCTCATGAAAACCCTTCCCAGCCATGCCGGAATAAACGTAACAGGACCCCATTGAACGGCAACTGCCGTAAAAATCGGGCCATTTTCAGGCAGCTTTTACCGGATGAACGCCGCAAAGGCAATTCATCCGGCAACTTTCTTCAGTTGACAGCCATCAGTTCGCGCAGTGCCGCGGCATCGCGAGCCGAGACATCGGGATATTCCGGATCGGAGCCGACATCGGTGGTGATGCGCCAGGAACGGGCACATTTACGGCCTTCGGCAAGCTTCGGAACGACGCTGACCCTGGGCGTGTCCTCGAGGCGGAACGCATCGGCCGGACCTTCGCCACCAAGGACGGTGATGCCCGAGGTGATGCAGATCTCGGAGAAATCCTGCCCTTCGAGCACCTTCAGCAGCTCCGGATCGGCGATGTAGACCACCGGGGCGGCTTCCAGCGAGGAGCCGATACGCTT
Organism: Rhizobium aureum; assembly: GCF_030182495.1. Lineage (NCBI taxonomy): Bacteria > Pseudomonadati > Pseudomonadota > Alphaproteobacteria > Hyphomicrobiales > Rhizobiaceae > Rhizobium > Rhizobium aureum. The sequence goes on from NZ_JAQJCI010000012.1 coordinate 51,513, forward strand.
GTCCTTGCGCTCGATTTCCAGCGCGCCGGTGACGACGCTGCGCACGGCGCGGATCTTCTTCCACTTCTCGGCCAGCGCCTCGTTCTTCCATTCGGCAGGAACGGTCACGAACTGCTCGAGATGAACCGAGACCGCCGACGGATTGCGTGACAGCCATGCCTCTTCCGTGGTGAAGGGCAGCATCGGCGCCAGCCACGTCACCATGCAGTCGAAGATCGCTCGGATAACGGCGAGAGCGGCACGGCGGCGCAAGCTCGACGGAGCATCGCAGTAAAGCGCATCCTTGCGAACGTCGAAGTAGAAGGCCGACAGCTCGACATTGGCGAAATCGATCAAGGCGCGGGCAATGCGCTTGAAATCGAAGGCATCGTAGCTTTCGCGCACCAGCTCGTCGAGCTCGGCGAGACGGTGCAGCATCAGCTGTTCCAGCTCCGGCATGTCGGCATAGGCGATCACCTCGCCCTTGTCGTGTGCCAGCGTGCCCAGCATCCAGCGGATGGTGTTGCGCAGCTTGCGATAGGCATCGACATTGGTCTGGATGATGGCCTTGCCGACGCGCAGATCTTCCGAATAGTCCGACGTCATGACCCAGAGGCGGAGGATGTCGGCGCCCGCATCCTTCATCACCTCTTGCGGCGACGTGACGTTACCCTTGGACTTCGACATCTTTTCGCCCTTCTCGTCCATGGTGAAGCCATGGGTGAGGACGGCGTCATATGGCGCGCGGCCACGCGTCGCAGCACTTTCGAGCAGCGACGAATGGAACCAGCCGCGATGCTGGTCGGAGCCTTCGAGATAGAGGTCGGCCGGCCACTTCAGATCTGGACGGTCCTCCAGCGTGAAGGTGTGGGTCGAACCGGAATCGAACCAGACATCAAGGATGTCCATGACCTGCGTCCAGGGCTCGTTGGCCTTTTCGCCAAGGAAGCGCTCACGGGCGCCTTCCGCGAACCAGGCATCGGCACCCTCCTGCTCGAAAGCCTCGAGGATGCGGGCGTTCACACGATCGTCTTGCAGGATGTTGCCCTGTTCGTCGACGAAGATCGCGATCGGCACGCCCCAGGCGCGCTGGCGCGAGAGGACCCAATCCGGACGCTGCTCGATCATGGCGCGCAGGCGGTTCTGGCCGGCAGCCGGCACGAAGCGGGTATCGTCGATCGCCTTCAGGGCGCGCGAGCGTAGCGTCGAACCATCCGCGAAGTCCTTGTCCATGTAGACGAACCATTGCGGCGTGTTGCGGAAGATGACCGGCTTCTTCGAGCGCCAGGAATGCGGATAGGAATGCTTCAGCCTCCCGCGTGCAAACAGCGTGTTCGTCTCGATCAGCGCCTTGATGACGAGATCGTTGGCATTGCCCTTCTTGCCGTTGTCGTCCATGACACGGCCGCCCTCGAAGCCGGGGGCATCGGCGGTGTAGAAACCGCCGTCATCGACCGGGAACGGGATGGCGGAGGAAATGCCGCGCTTTTCGAGATCGCGGGCATGCGACATCCAGGCGTCAAAGTCCTCGCGGCCGTGGCTGGGCGCCGTATGCACGAAGCCCGTACCGGCATCGTCGGTGACGTGATCGCCATCGAGAAGCGGCACCTTGAAGCCGTAACCGAGGGTTGCTAGCGGATGCGCACAGGTGAGCGCGGCGAGATCGGCAGCGGTGACATCGCCAAGGCGCTTGTACTGCAGCTTTGCCTTGACGAAGGATTCCTCGGCAAGCTTGTCGGCGAAGATCAGCTTCTCGCCCGGACGCGGACCGAAATCATTGGCGGCTTCCGTGACCTCATAGAGGCCGTAGGACACGCGCGAGGAATAGGCGATCGCGCGATTGCCGGGGATCGTCCAAGGGGTGGTCGTCCAGATGACGACGAAGGCGTCGGCAAGATGCGCCGGACCTTCGGCCACCGGGAACTTGACCCAGATCATGTCGCTCTCGACATCGGCATATTCGACTTCGGCTTCGGCGAGCGCCGTGCGCTCGACCACCGACCACATGACCGGCTTGGAGCCACGGTAAAGCTGACCCGTGCGGGCGATCTTCAGAAGTTCGCCGGCGATGCGGGATTCCGCGTGGAAATTCATGGTCAGATAGGGATTGTCGAAATCGCCCGTGATGCCGAGGCGCTTGAACTCCTCGGACTGGATCTTGATCCAGCCGGCGGCAAAGTCGCGGCATTCCTGGCGAAACTCGTTCACCGGAACCTCGTCCTTGTTCTTACCCTTCTCGCGGTACTTTTCCTCGATCTTCCACTCGATCGGCAGACCGTGGCAATCCCAGCCCGGAACGTAGTTGCTGTCATAGCCGCGCATCTGGAACGAGCGGGTGATGACGTCCTTCAGGATCTTGTTCAGCGCATGGCCGATATGGATGTGACCATTGGCATAGGGAGGGCCGTCATGCAGGACGAACTTCTCGCGGCCGGCGGCGGAGGCGCGCAGCTTCTTATAAAGGTTCATCTCCTCCCAGCGCTTCACCAGCTCCGGCTCTTTCTGCGGCAGCCCTGCGCGCATCGGAAAATCGGTTTCCGGCAGGTAAAGGGTCTTGGAATAATCCATCTTTTCAGCGGTATCGGTCATAGTCGTGACAATTGCCTCGGTGTCTCGGGCGTCTTGCGCCTGAACTGGCGCAGCCATATGGGGATTTTTCGGCGGCGGAAAGCGTCTCGGGAACGAGACGCCAAAAACCCGGACCCTCCGGCAGCTTACAGCGCGCGGAAGGCCGGGCCAATAATTCGTATCGAGTAGCTCAGCCGAAATTGGGTCATGATCGCCGGTTCATAGGCGTTTTTTCCAAGGAAAGGAAGAGGAAACAATGCCGGCGACACATAGAAAGGCCGCGGACGTTCCCGCCCGCGGCCATTAGGGCATTGTTGCGATCAGGCCCGTGCTGCTGCCCGTGCCGGTACGACCGCGTTGACGATGACGGCCACGACGATATTGGCGAGAAGCGCCAGCAGCCCCGTATAGACGGTGAAGCCGGTTTCGCCGAGCGGGACCATATGCAGCGGTTTCCAGCCGGCATCCCAGACGAGGTAGGTGCCGCCGAAGAAGCCGACGAACCAGCCGGCGAGCAGGCTGGGTGCACGGAACCACTTGGTATAGAGACCGAAGACCAGGGCCGGCAGCGTCTGTAATATCCAGATGCCGCCGAGCAGCTGCAGATCGAGCGCGAATTGCGTCGGCAGGAAAATGATGACGAGAAGCGCGCCGACCTTGACGACCAGCGAGGTCATCTTGGCAACCTTCGCCTCACCGGCATCGGAAACCTGCGGATCAATGTAAGCCTTCCAGAAGTTGCGGGTGAAGAGGTTGGCAGCGCCGATGCTCATCACGGCCGCAGGCACCAACGCCCCGATAGCGATGGCCGCGAAGGCAAAGCCCGCAAACCAGCTCGAGAATAGCGTCTGGAACAGCGCGGGCACCACGTCATTGGCGCTGTCGAGTTTCAGTTGCGCGGCATGCCCCATATAGCCGAGCAGGGCCAAGAGACCGAGCAGCAGCGTATAGGCCGGCAACAACACGGCATTCTTGCGGATGGTGTTGCCGCTGTTGGAGGCGAAGATGCCGGTCAGCGTATGCGGGTACATGAAGGCGGCTAGCGCCGAGCCGAGCGCCAAAGTCGCATAAGCGACGTACTGGTTACCGCCGAGCAGCAGGCTGCCCGCCCCCTTGGCTTTGAAATCCGCATCGGCCGCCGCAAAGACATTCGCATAGCCACCGAGTTTCGCCGGAATGAGCGCGATCGCCGCGATCACCACGATGTAGATCATGATGTCCTTGACGAAGGCGATCAGCGCCGGGGCGCGAAGGCCGGCCGAATAGGTATAGAGCGCCAGGATGATGAAGGCGACGGCAAGCGGCAGCTCGCCATGGAGCCCCAACGCCTTGAAGACCGCTGTCATGCCGACGAGCTGCAGGGCGATATAGGGCATGGTCGCGATGACGCCCGTCAGAGCGACCGCCAATTCGAGCGCCCGCGAACCATATTGCCCGTGCACCACATCGCCGGCGGTGACATAGCCGTAGTCCTTGGCGCGCCGCCACAGAAGCGGCATGACCATGAAGACGAACGGATAGACGACGATCGTATAGGGCAGTGCGAAGAAGCCATAGGCGCCAACTGTGTAGACCAGCGCCGGAACTGCGATGACCGTATAAGCAGTGTAAAAGTCGCCACCGACGAGGAACCAGGTGATCCAGGTGCCGAAGGTGCGGCCGCCAAGGCCCCATTCGTCGATATGGGCAAGGGTCTTCGGCCGGCGCCAACGCGCCGCAACAAAGCCCATGACGGTCACGAGCGCCAGAAAGAAGATGAAGACGGCGAGTGCTGTCGGATCGATATCAGTCGTCATGGCGCATGCTCCGGTAGGCGATCCACGTCAGGATTGCTGTGATCGGCACCCAGGCCAGCTGGTACCAGTAGAAGAAGGGGAAACCGAACAGCACCGGATCGTGGCTGTTGTAGAAGGGAACCCAAAGCAAGCCTATGTAGGGAATGACGAGCAGCCAGCAGGCCGCCGTCCCGAAACGTTTGTCCATCTCGTGCGCCTTTCGGAAAAATGGGTGCCGCGACTCGCACCCAGCTATATGAGCATTGCAGCATCTTCCTACCCGCTCAAGGCAAAAACATACTGCACTGCCACGATCTCCGCGCGCAGCATGCCCAATAAAATCAGTCGAAGGCGATGACGCGATCGAGATCGCTCAGCGGCTGAACGCCGGCGAGCAGCGCCCGCGCCTCTTCCTCATCCTTGCGGATCTGTGCGACCAGCGGATCGAGGCCGTCGAACTTCAGTTCGGGACGGAGATAGCCGAAAAAGGAGACGGAGCAGACCTGGCCGTAGAGGTCGCCGCTAAAATCGAAGACGAAGGTCTCAAGCAGCGGCGCGCCATTGTCCGTTACCGTCGGGCGGCGTCCGTAGCTGGCAACGGCGTCACGAATGACGCCATCGGCTGTGCGGAAGCGTACGGCATAGATGCCAGATTTCAGCGATATTTCCGATGGAAGCCGCATGTTTGCCGTGGGGAAGCCGAGCGTGCGGCCCAGCTTCTCGCCGCCGATGACAGGCGCCTCGACAGTGAAGCGGTATCCAAGCAGACCGGCAGCCTGGGCAACATCGCCTTCGGCCAGGAGCGAACGGATGCGGCTGGACGAAATGACCTCGGTATTCTCATCGCGGAAAGCGTCGATAAGTGTCACGCCGAAGCCATTGTGACTGCCAGCATTCATGAGAAAAGCCGGACCGCCCTGGCGATCATGGCCGAAATGGAAATCGAAACCGGTGACGACTTCGGAAGCATGCAGCCAGTCGATCAGGATCGAATGGACGAATTCATCCGCCGAACGCTGCGAGAAGGTTCTATCGAAGGGATATTCGATGACGGCGTTGAAACCGAGGGCTTCCAGGAGACGCGCTCTCAACGGTGCTGGTGTCAGCCGAAAGACCGGCTGTTCGGGCTTGAATATGGTGCGCGGATGCGGCTCGAAGGTCAGCACGAGGGCTGGAATGCCGCGTTCCCTGGCGATCTCCAATGCGCGTGTAAGCACGGACTGATGGCCACGATGTACGCCATCGAAATTGCCGATGGCGACGACACCGCCCTTCAAGGTATCGGGAAGCGGCTCCCGGGTCTCGTTGCGATGGAAAACGGTCATCGTCTACCACTCTCCTCAGACAAGGCGCGGCATCCACCACCTCGGCGAAGCCTGCTCGCGCGCCAGGAAGGCGCCAAGAGCGGCCTCATCCGTGTGGCCCTCGACGACATATTCGCGGGCGTGGATGCCATGGCTGATATAAAGAAGATCGAGGCCGTAATCGAGCGCGCCGCGCACGTCGGTCGGCATGCCGTCGCCGATCGCCACCACGCGCGACAGCGGAAATTCGCTCTTCACCTCGCGTGCCGCGGCGATCGCTGCATCGTAGATCGGCCGATGCGGCTTGCCGGCGATGCGCGTCTGGCCGCCGAGCCGCTCGTAATAGGCGGCCATGGCGCCGGCGCAAGGGATCATCCGGTGGCCGCGTTCGACCACGAGATCCGGATTGGCGCAGATCAGCGGCACGTTGCGGGCCGACCAGGCCGTCAGCATCTCGGTGTAATCGTCAGGTGTTTCGGTTTCGTCATCGAAAAAGCCGGTGCAGACGATGCTTTCCGCCTCGCCGGCCTCGACGCGCTGAACGTCCAAGCCTTCCAGGATGCCGATATCGCGCTCCGGACCGAGCAGGAACACCTTCTTCGGTCCCTCGGCGATCAGCTTGCGGGTGACATCGCCCGATGTGATGATGCGATCGTAAACGCTGTCAGGAACACCGATCGCCCGCAGCTGCTCGACGACCTTCGGAGCGACGCGCGGAGAGTTGGTGATGAGGACGACAGCAAGGCCTTTGCCGCGGGCCGCTTCGAGCGCGATGGAGGCCTCCTTGTAAGCCGTGACGCCGTTATGGAGTACGCCCCAGACATCGCAGAGCGCAACATCATAAAGTCCGCCGATGTCGCGAAAGCTCTCGATCCGTTTGCCCATGCCGTCCTCGCATCAAATAAATCACGGGCTGACATCGCAAACCGGCCGGCAAATTACAAGAGCGGCATGCAAGGTTTTTGCGGCGCACAAGGCCTGAGAAGAAGACATGCGCAAGGTCGGCGAGCGGCAAGATTGCGCAGCGGAAGCAATGATATGACGCTCTGGAAAAGGCACGACCTGAGCCTTCTTCACGGGGGCAAAATGAGAGAACATTTGCAACGACGTGCTACGCGGCACCGCCTTGGGCGTTAATCATCCTCGAAACAAGGCGATACGCGCCGCAAAAAATTCACAGTGCTGTCCTTGACTCGTCCGGAAGCCACCCCTAAATCACCGTCGCTAGCACTCTCCGAGGATGAGTGCTAACAAAATCCATACGGATCTCCGCTGATCCGTGAATGTCATTTGATCGAGGGATTAGACAATGGCAAGCACCAATTTCCGCCCCCTTCATGACCGCGTCGTCGTTCGTCGCGTCGAGTCGGAAGAAAAGACCAAGGGTGGCATCATCATTCCCGACACCGCCAAGGAAAAGCCGCAGGAAGGCGAAATCGTCGCCGTCGGTTCCGGTGCTCGCGATGAATCCGGCAAAGTCGTAGCACTCGACGTCAAGGTTGGCGATCGCGTTCTGTTCGGCAAGTGGTCCGGCACCGAAGTCAAGCTCAACGGCGAAGACCTTCTGATCATGAAGGAAGCCGACATCATGGGCATCATCGGCTAATCTGGCCGGTTCCCTTTTCCGATAAAGCTGACGGGCCTTAAAACCCGGACAACGCGAATTCAGGAGTTCAAACAATGGCAGCTAAAGAAGTAAAATTCGGCCGCGGCGCCCGCGAAAAGATGCTTCGTGGCGTCGACATCCTCGCTGACGCAGTGAAGGTCACGCTCGGCCCGAAGGGTCGTAACGTCGTTATCGACAAGTCCTTCGGCGCACCGCGCATCACCAAGGACGGCGTTTCCGTCGCCAAGGAAATCGAACTGGAAGACAAGTTCGAGAACATGGGCGCCCAGATGGTCCGCGAAGTCGCTTCGAAGACCAATGACGTCGCCGGTGACGGTACCACCACTGCAACCGTTCTCGCCCAGGCTATCGTTCGCGAAGGTGCCAAGGCTGTTGCAGCCGGCATGAACCCGATGGACCTGAAGCGCGGTATCGACCTCGCCGTTGCAGAAGTCGTCAAGGATCTCCAGGCCAAGGCCAAGAAGATCAACACCTCGGAAGAAGTTGCCCAGGTCGGCACGATCTCCGCAAACGGCGAAAAGCAGATCGGTCTCGATATTGCTGAAGCCATGCAGAAGGTCGGCAACGAAGGTGTCATCACGGTTGAAGAAGCCAAGACCGCCGAAACCGAACTCGAAGTCGTCGAAGGCATGCAGTTCGACCGCGGCTACCTCAGCCCTTACTTCGTGACCAACCCGGAAAAGATGATCGCCGACCTCGAAGACGCGTTCATCCTCCTGCACGAGAAGAAGCTCTCGAACCTGCAGGCCATGCTTCCGGTTCTCGAAGCCGTCGTTCAGACCGGCAAGCCGCTCCTCATCATCGCTGAAGACGTCGAAGGCGAAGCGCTTGCGACCCTCGTTGTCAACAAGCTGCGCGGTGGCCTCAAGATCGCTGCCGTCAAGGCTCCGGGCTTCGGCGATCGCCGCAAGGCCATGCTGGAAGACATCGCCATCCTGACGGGCGGCACTGTCATCTCCGAAGACCTCGGCATCAAGCTCGAGTCGGTCACCCTCGACATGCTCGGCCGTTCCAAGAAGGTTTCGATCTCCAAGGAAAACACGACGATCGTCGACGGCGCTGGCGCCAAGTCCGACATCGAAGGCCGCGTTGCCCAGATCAAGGCTCAGATCGAAGAAACCACCTCCGACTACGACCGCGAGAAGCTGCAGGAACGTCTTGCCAAGCTCGCTGGCGGCGTTGCCGTCATCCGCGTCGGCGGCTCGACCGAAGTCGAAGTGAAGGAAAAGAAGGACCGCATCGACGACGCTCTCAACGCGACGCGCGCTGCTGTTCAGGAAGGCATCGTCCCGGGCGGCGGTATCGCTCTCCTGCGTTCTTCCACGAAGATCACCGCCAAGGGTGAAAACCAGGATCAGGAAGCCGGCGTCAACATCGTTCGCCGTGCCCTGCAGTCGCTGGTTCGCCAGATCGCTGAAAACGCTGGTGACGAAGCTTCGATCGTTGTCGGCAAGGTTCTCGACAAGAACGAAGACAACTACGGCTACAACGCCCAGACGTCTGAGTTCGGCGACATGATCGCCATGGGCATCGTCGACCCGGTCAAGGTTGTTCGCACGGCTCTGCAGAACGCAGCTTCGGTTGCTTCGCTGCTGATCACCACCGAAGCCATGATTGCTGAACTGCCGAAGAAGGATGCCCCTGCCGGCATGCCGGGCGGCATGGGCGGCATGGGCGGCATGGACATGATGTGATAGGTCAGCGGCCTAATCGCAGGAATGTCCATAAGGCTTCGCCCATGCACTTTAGTGCTTCAGGCCGCCAAACGGCCTGAAGTGGCGGCATGGACATGATGTGATAGGCCAGCGGCCTTTTGCGACTGTTCAATCCGACATCCGGAATTGACGAAGGGCGGCTTTCGAGCCGCCCTTTTCATTTGTATGCCTATGGTTTCGGCACGAGACCGGCAAGTTTCGCGCAGCGCAAATTTATGCAAATTGCCCCATTGCCGTTTTTGAAAAAGCTCCTATAAATCCCAGCGCAGCGATTTTAGAGGGTTAGCTGCAATGCACGCAAATTTTACTTATTTTCGGCACGCTTAATCAGCGACCGCGCATGATCATGATCTTGAGAATTGATAGGCGTCCGGTTTTTTTACTTGAAATGACTTCATAGACGGGACCAGCAACCCGGAAGAAGCATGGCGAAAATGGAATCGATGGAGCCGAATGTCAGCTTTTTCGTGGAGCGCGGCGTGCGGGAAGGTTTCCAACCGGAAGATGCATTGGAATTTGGATGAAGCGCAGGAGGATCATGCGCTTAAGTGGGGATCATCTTGTTCAAGATTGCCAAGGCCAATTTTGCCGCACCGTTTGCCCCGGGTTCGCTGGAGTTTGACGGTCATAATCCTGACCTGCTCGCGCAATTCTGCGTTTCCGAGGGCTGGACGGGCGATCTGTCGAGCGGCATCATCAAGCTCGGGCAATGGAGCACGATGCTGCATGGCCTGAGCTCTTCGGAATGCGGTCTCCTCAGCCTGATGCACTGCTACAACGCGCATGATCGCGTGCGTATCCTCGATCTGTTCGAACAGGCGGCAACCACCAATTCCTCTTTCTGCTATTCCACCACGACGCTTGGCGCCGGCGGCTATCGCCAGCCGATCTTTTGCGTCGGCGAATCCGTGGCTGCGGACGAGCAACACACCGGCAGCATGGTCGGCGTCTTTCTGTTTCCACGCTTCAAGCCGGAGCCGGGCAGCCAATTGGCGGCGCGGCAGTAGAAACGACTGAGACGACGGTCGGGTGAATTCACCTTTGCCGCTGCATGTGCCCGGTCCCTCACTCCAGCCCTCTTCCCGCTTGCGGCAGAGCAATCGCATATGGACAGGTTAGCCCCCCATCCGTCCTTTCACAGTTTCGCTTCGCTCAACTGTTCGAGTCCACCTTCTCCCCGCCCCTTCGATAAACTCAGGACGGGGCGAAGGGGTTTGACAGGATCGGCCCCCTCGCCCCGCTTGCGCTGAAGTGAGGGCCAGTCACATGGGCGCCGATGTAGAAGCACATGCCTGATCTGCTGACGGATCGGGATTCAATCCCGCTTCGGGATATTGAGCCCTCGCTGACTTGCCGGCCGCGCAAGGGCACGGTCGAGCCAGCTCATGACCGCAGGGAAGCTTTCGAACTCGAGGACTTCACGGCCGCCATAAAAGACATCGACACCGCGGACCCATGGGAAGGTGGTGATGTCGGCAATGGTATATTCATCGCCCATGATCCACTGGCGCCCCTGCAGACGGCCCTCCAGCACGCTCAACAGGCGCTTGGCCTCGTCGCGGTAACGCTCGACCGGATAGGGGTTGTTGGCGACCTTTTCGGCCGCGAATTTGAAGAAATGACCGAACTGGCCGAACATCGGACCGACGCCGGCCATCTGGAAGAAGACCCATTCCATGGTCTCGTAACGCCCGGCTGCATCGCTCGGGATAAGTTTACCGGTCTTTTCTGCAAGATAGACCAGGATCGCGCCCGATTCGAACAGACCGATCGGCTTGCCATCGGGGCCATCGGGATCGATGATCGCGGGAATGCGGCCGTTCGGATTCAGCGAAACGAATTCCGGCGACTTCTGATCATTGGTGCCGAAAGAAACCAGATGCGGCTCATAGGGCAGACCAAGTTCCTCGAGCGCGATCGAAACTTTCACGCCGTTCGGCGTCGGCAGCGAATAGAGCTGGATGATATCGGGATTGCTGGCGGGCCAGCGCTTCGTAATCGGAAACGAGGAGAGATCGGCCATGGGATTTCCTTCCAAAGATCATGATTTCGCGAACAAATTTGCGCCACCATATCCGATATGGAGCCGATGGGAAGAGCGTGCAGCAAGCACCATTGTTCAATGATTGTGAACTAATTGTGTGCAGTTGTTTATCTTTTCAAGCGCCCGAAAATCACGAATATCTGCTTCAGAAATTGTCGCCACCCGATCCGAACGAATTTACTGGAGATCGTCATGTCCAATACCAACAACATCATCATTCTCGTGGCGCGCATTCTGCTCGCCTTCATGTTCATCTTTGCCGGCTTCGGCAAGCTGTCCGATCCGTCCGGTACCGCCGGCATGATCGCCGGCGCCGGCCTGCCCGCTTCGACGCTGCTGACCTATGTCGCCGGCGCCTTCGAATTCATCACCGGCGTCTGCGTCCTCATCGGCTTCCAGGTCCGCATCGTCGGCTGGCTGCTTGCTGCTTTCTGTGTCTTCACCGGCGTCGTCTTTCACCTGCCGACCGTCAACGTTCCGGATTTCCCGGCCGCGGCCAATGGTTGGATCAACGGCCTGAACTTCGTCAACTTCCTGAAGAACGTCACCCTGGCCGGCGCCTACATCATGCTCGCCACCAACGGCGCAGGTGTTTACTCGGTCGACGCACGCCGCGGTGCCTACGCAACCGCCTGATTGCCACAGACTTCCCGAGACAAAAGGCCCGCCGGAATTCCGGCGGGCCTTTTTTCGTGAATGGGAAACTCAAAGATCAGAGCGCGCTACGCACGGCCGAAATGATGCGCTCGACCATCGCATTGCCCTCGTGGCTCTCTTTGCGGGCGCGCACGAGGCAAGCCTCGGAACGTAGGATGATGCCATCCGACAGGACCTTCAGATGGTTCGCCCGAAGCGTTGAGCCGGTGGAGGTGATGTCGACAATGATATCGGCCGAGCCGGCAGCAGGTGCCCCCTCTGTCGCACCGAGGCTTTCGACGATACGGTAGAGCTGGATGCCGTGCTGGCTGGAGAAGAATTGCTGCGTCAGCCGCCAGTATTTCGTCGCAACTGTCAGCCTGCGGCCGTGACGGGCGCGAAAATCGGCTGCAACATCGCCGAGATCGGCCATGGTGTCGACATCGAGCCAGATATCCGGCACCGCAACGACGACATCGGCATGGCCAAATCCAAGTCTTGCGCAGAACTCGACGCGGCGATCGGCCTCCGCCATGCCTTCACGTACGAGATCTTCGCCGGTAATGCCAAAATCGACACTGCCATTGCCGATCTCGCGCGAGATTTCAGAAGCCGACAGGAAGGCGATCTCAACGCCTTCCAAGCCTTCGACGCGGCCACGGTAGGAGCGATCATTGCCGACGGCGACGATGCGCATGCCGGCACGCTCGAAAACAGCCGAGCAATCGTCCTTCATCCGGCCCTTGGAAGGAAGTGCTATCGTGATGGTCATCAGGCCGCCCTCGCAGTTTCGATGCGGTCGAGCCAGAGCGCGAAGCCGACAGCCGGAATGTGACCCTTGGCACCGAGCAGGGTCATCAGCCGGTCGAAGCGGCCGCCACCGGCGAGCACGGCGCTCGAACCTTCCACCGTCACTTCGAAAACGAGACCGGTATAGTAATCAAGTGGGCGACCGAAGGCGGCGCGATAGTCGATCTTCGCGGTATCGACGCCGGCATCGGCCAATGCTTTGACGCGGGCATCGAAATTCTTCAAAGCCGGGCCTAGCTCCAGCTCTGCCGCATCGGCGAAGCCGGCCAGCGCGGCGGAAGCATCTGCCAGCGGCACGCTTAGCGACAAGAACTCCTCCAGTACACGGAAGGCGGCATCATCGAGCCGCGTTTCCGACAGGACCAGCTTCTCACGAAGGCGGCGAGCGATTTCCCGCGGCGAGCGGCTGGCATTGGTGGAATAGCCGGTCGCCTGCATGGTGGCGTCGATATGCCTGACCAGCCCCTGCTCGTCGCCGCGGTTGAGGAAATCGAGCACATGCGCATCGAGCCCGGTGACCGGCTGCGGGCTTGCGAGATGCGCCAGCAGGGTTTCGAGCTGCATCATGTTGCCGAAGGCATGGATCAGCCGCTTTTGCCAGCCTGTAGGCAGGCCGAGCGCCTGGACCACGGCCTCGAACACGGCCTGATCGCCCAAGGTCACCGAAAGCGGCTTGCCGGGGACCAGGCGGCTTAGGATACCGATAGCGTCGCCAACGGCACGGGCGTCGGCCCTTGCCGTATCGTTATCGCCCAAATCCTCGATGCCGGCCTGATAAAACTCATGGCCGCCTTCGCGGCGCTGACGAAAAATCTCGCCGAGATAGGAATAACGCTTCGGCGTGCCGGTAGCGGTTTCGATATGCCGCAGACAGACGGGGATCGTGAACTCCGGGCGCAGGCAAAGGCTGGCACCGGTTTCGCTTTCGGTCATGAAGATGCGCCGGCGAAGATCTTCGCCGGCCATATCGAGAAAAGGTTCGGCTGGCTGGATGATGGGCGTATCCACCCTCTCCGTTCCGCGAACGGAGAATTCGTCCAGCAGATCGCCGGCAAAATCCGGGAGGTTGATCAGGGGCATCAGCCCGCCCTCTTCCGGTCTTCCGCCTGCGCCGCCAAGATAGCCTTGACCTTCTCGATCAACTCGGCTTCCGGCACGGTTTCCTGCGCGACACGGGCCTCCCGCCAGCTGGCATTGTCCTCGATCTCGCCGGAAAGGCGCTTGCCCTCGATCAGATCCTTGATCTGGACGACGCCTTGGGCGCGTTCGTCGCCACCCTGGATGATGGCGATCGGGCAGCCGCGGCGATCGGCATATTTCAGCTGATTGCCGAACTTCTTCCAGTTGCCCTGGAACATCTCGGCGCGGATGCCGGCAGCACGCAGCAGCTGCGTGAAGCGCTGGTAGCGTCCCATTGCATCGACATCGCCATCCATGACGGTGACGAGCACGGGCTCGATCACCTCTTCCGTGCCGAGTTTGCCGAGGTTCTTCAGCGCCGTCATCAAGCGGGAGACGCCGATGGAGAAGCCCGTCGCGGGAACCGGCTGGCCCATGAAGCGCGAGACGAGCCCATCATAACGGCCACCGCCGCCGACCGAGCCGAAGACGACCTTCTCGCCCTTCTCGTTGATTACCGGAAATGTCAGCTCGGCCTCGAAAACAGGGCCCGTATAGTACTCGAGCCCTCGCACGCAGGAGGGATCGATCTTGATACGGTCTGCATCATAACCGGCCGCACGTATCATCGGCTCCAGCTGTTCGGTAAGCAGGTGGACGGCATCATCATATGGCAAATGAGACATTCCGCCGAACTCATCTGGAACGCCACCAGTCTTGAGCGTAACCTGATCAAGTACCTGTTGAAGGCTTGGAACAGTTGAAGACGTCACCACAGCAAGGACGGCTTGGATCTGCCAATCCGCAAGGCCGGCACCTTTGGTGAAGTCGCCGGACTCGTCCTTGCGGCCGAGGCCGAGCAGCAGCGCCACGCCTTCCGGACCGAACTTGTCGAGTTTGTCGATGGCGCGCAGCACGTTGAGCCGCTGGGCGGCCTTGTCATCGCCGCCGAGGCCGATCGCCTCAAGTACGCCGTCGAGAACCTTGCGGTTGTTGACGCGGATCACATAGTCGCCGCGCTTGATACCCAACGCCTCCAGCGTATCAGCCATCATCATGCACATCTCGGCGTCTGCCTGCACGCCCGGCGCGCCGACGGTATCGGCGTCGAACTGCATGAACTGGCGGAAACGGCCCGGACCCGGCTTTTCGTTGCGGAAGACGTAGCCGGCGCGATAGGTGCGATACGGAAGCTGGATCTCGTTGAAATTCTCGGCGACATGACGGGCAAGCGGCGCCGTCAGGTCGTAACGCAGCGACATCCATTGCTCGTCGTCATCCTGAAGCGAGAACACGCCCTCGTTCGGCCGATCGCTGTCGGGCAGGAACTTGCCAAGCGCATCGGTATATTCGAACAGCGGCGTTTCGACAGGATCGAAACCATAATGCTCATAAACGGCCCGGATCTTTGCGGTCATCTCGTTGACGGCGCGAATGTCGCTGGCCGAACGATCGACAAAGCCACGCGGCAGGCGGGCCTTGAGCTTCTGCGGTTTCTTTTGTTTGTCGCTCATCTCTAGGGTAATCCGGTACGGGAACAGTCGCGGTTAACTAGCGGATTGGGCTGAGTGCGGCAAGGATTGTTATATGTTAGCGGCCGACAAAACCGAGAAAAGCCGGGGAAGGCAGCATAGGGAACCATGCCACACGCAATCGTTTTCAAATGCACGGATAACAGCGCCGCTCCGGTTCTCAATCTCTGGCGGGAGGCGAGCCGGTTCGAAAGCATTCCATCGATGCAGGCACTGAACTACCCGCCGCATCTGACATTTGCGGTCTATGAGGACCTTGCCGTGTCCTTGCTTGTCACGGCGGCTCAGAAGGCCTTCGCAAACGTGCCACCGTTATCGGTCGAATTTTCCGGGATCGGCCATTTTCCAAACGAGATGCTGGTGCTCTGGGCGCGTCCGGCGGACGATCGAGTTCTAAGAGAGATACATCGCGCCATTCACGACGAGATAGACCCAGCCTTTTGTCATGAGCATTCCCGCCCGGATCGCTGGCAGCCGCATTGCACCATCGCGATGAAAATCCCCGCAAGCGCGGCTGAAGAGGCGCTGACATGGGCGGCGGCAAAGGAGGCTCGGTTCACACTGAGCTTCGATGCGGCGGATTGCATCAGCTTTCCACCCGTCGAAATCATAAGGCAAGTCAAACTGCTGCCTTGATCGGCTTTCAATGTCCAGACGATGCAATTTGCGCTTGCCTTCGCGGCGGCTGCAGCTAGGTTCGTGTTCATGCGCTTACTTGCGATCCTGACGATGATGATTGCCTGGCTGTTCTACTGTGCCATGCCGGCGCTGGCGAACTGTCCTAGCTGCGATTCCGTCACCGCGATGCCCGCCGCATCGACCATGAGCATGCACGGTGGCATGGCCGATATGCCTGGCATGGCCGCCCATGGCGACATGCCGCAGCATCGAGAAAAGAAGCCGGAGAACCCTTGCGCCGGCGGCATGGCGCATGTGGCGTCCTGTGCCGCCTGTCTGGCTCTGACTCCGACACTTGCGATCGAAAATACCAAGAACGCATTCTCGTATCCGGCGCCGTCTTCCGGCCAGCGCCTTGCCGATTCACGTCCGCAGCCGACGCCGCCGCCACCCCGTTTCGCCTGACGATCATCTGCATTCCTTTCACGAGCGGCTGTCCGCTCAAATCCAGATACCGTCCAGAAACGGAAAGGACACTTATGTCTACCTCAAAATCGCTGATCCTCGCCGGCGCGTTCGCCTTCGCCTTTAGCCTTCCTGCCTTTGCCGACGACATGTCGGGCATGGACATGAGCAAGCCCATGGGCGACCAGGGCGCCTCCAGCAAGGCGTTCAACGATGCCATGGGCAAGATGCACAAGGACATGATGCTCAACTACAGCGGCGATGCCGACACGGATTTCGTCCGCGGCATGATCCCGCATCACCAGGGTGCGATCGACATGGCAAAGATCGAGCTGAAATACGGCAAGGATCCCGAGCTGCGCAAACTGGCTGAGGGCGTCATCACTGCACAGGAAGCCGAGATCAAGGAAATGAAAGCCTGGCTGAAGAAGCACGGCAAGTGAACCATACGGTAAATGGGAGGCGGCATTCGTGCCGTCTCTCTCACTGCTCCCTATGCAATTTGAAGACGCTATCCAGCCAATCGGAAACGGCGCGGATGCGAACGAGCTGACGAAGCTCGGCATGAATAAGCAGCCACATCTCGCGCGCCGGCGGATTTCTGTCGCCGCTTTCGACGCGGCAAAGACCTCCCGCATTCTCGGCCATGATTTTCGGCAGGAGCGCACGCCCTAATCCTGCAACCGCAGCCTGGAGCAGAGCTTCGGCATCATTGACCGCAAGCGGGCTTGAACAGCCTGACTTTTCCGCCTGCGTAGTGATCCAGCGGGCATGCGGCAAATGCGCCATCGCCTCTTCATAGATGATCCAAGGCAAATCTTCCGCATGCCTCTCCTTCCCGGTAGCGACATAGATGGCATAATCCAGCGTCGCGATTCGCCTGGCGACGACTTTGCCGTTTGTCATATCGGCAGGTCTTGCGAGGCGCAGTGCCATGTCCGCCTCACGTCGGGTCAGATTGAGATTTCTGGGATCGCCGATGAGTTCCAATTGCAGGCCGGAATGCTGCGCCAGCAGGCTGGGCAGCGAGGGGACCAGCAGCCGACTGATGAATGACGGCGCTGCGGTAAGCCGGACCTTGCCGAGCGCCATGGGATCTGCCGCATCCAACGCGCTCGACAGCGCCATGACTTCGGCCTCCATCGCCTCGGCCTTCGCCACCGCGATCTCGCCTGTCGATGTCGGCGACAAGGTGCCGCCGGTATTGCGCGCAAACAGGGTCGTGCCTAGGCGTTTCTCCAGAATGCGCAGTCGGCGACCGACCGTCGTCGCATCCGTGCCAAGCGCTCTTCCGGCAGCGGCAAAGGATCCACCTCGCGCGAGCGCCAGAACGTGACGCAGGTCATCCCAATCGATATCGTGCAATTTTGCAGCTCCTAACAGCAAACTTACCGCGTGTAACAGCATTATTGCAGCCATAGACTGGAAATATCCAGCAAGGAGATGACGATGACCCTGTTCGCAGTTCTGTTTGAGGACGATCAACAAAACGCCGCCGCGATCCGCAAGGAGTATCTGCCACGGCACTTCGCTTTTCTGAAGGCGAATGCCGCCTCCATCAGAACGGCCGGACCGCTCAGTCGGGAGAGTGACGCTTTTGCCGGCGGCCTGTGGCTTGTGGAAGCGGAGACCACCGATGCTGTCGACCGTCTGGTAAAGGAAGATCCATTCTGGTTGGCAGGCCTGCGCAAATCCGTGCAGGTCTTCAGTTGGAACCAGGTATTTGCGGAGGGCGCGCTCCTCTAACCGGAGCATCGTCACATCCTCAGCCCATGATCGCAGGCAGACGCGCGGCGAGCAGGTCGATGACCACGCGCATCTTCAGCGAAAGCTGCGGCACCTGCGGCCAGACGGCATAGACGTTGACGGGTCGGCTGGAAACATTGAGTACCGGCATAAGCTTGCCTGCGTGCACATAATCCCGCACCAGCCAGCAGGGGAGCCAAGCAATACCCATTCCGGCGGCAGCCGCATCCGCAATGACCTCCAGGTCATCAAGGCGCAATCGCGTCTGCGGAAAATAGTCGACGGCCGTTCCATCGCCCTGCAGGAAGGTCCATCTCTTGGCCTCCCCCGATCTCGCATAGACGACAAGATCGTGGCTATCGAGGTCGGCAATGATCTGCGGCGTACCTCTTGCAGCAAGATAATCCGGCGAGGCGCATAGCGTCATGCGATGGAGGGCGATCTTGCGCGCGGCGAGGCCGGCTTCGTCCCGCAACACGCCGTTGCGAATGGCGAGATCGAAGCCCTCGTCGAAGAGATCGACCACGCGATCACTGAAGGAAAGATCCAGTTCAAGCTTGGGGTGAATGCGTGCCAACTCCAGCAGCAGCGGTGCAGCGCAGCGGCGACCGAAAAGGACAGGCATCGAGATACGAAGACGTCCGGTAACCTCACGCTTACCCGATTCCAGCATGGCTTCGCCGGACTGTATCTCGTCCAGCGCCCGGCGGCAGCGCTCGTAAAAGGCTTGCCCTTCGTCGGTGAGGCTCTGCATGCGGGTGGTGCGGTGAAACAGGCGCACATTCAGGCGCCGTTCCAGTTTGGCGATGGTCTTGCCGATCGCCGAGCGAGACAGGTTCATGCGGGTCGCCGCGGCCGAAAAACCGCCAGCTTCGACCGCCTCCACGAATTCGGGAATGCCGTTGAGCATGTCATTCATGATGATTGCTTCCTTTGGGGAACCAGTACGCGGAAATAATATCGCCACTGGCGATCAGAAAGCAACGATATGCTTCCGTTCATTGCTTCCAATTTCTCTCAGGAGATCATGATGACCAAGACCATGAAGCGCTGGACCCTCGATACTGTCGCCGTCGGCGCTCCCTTGAACCTCACGGAAACGGCGGTTCCCACACCTGCGCGCGGCGAAGTGCTGGTGCGGGTGAAGGCCGTTTCTCTGAACTATCGCGACAAGCTCGTTCGCGAGATCGGCATGGGCCTGCCGCTCCAATTTCCTTTCGTGCCGGCTTCCGATATGGCAGGCGTCGTCGAAGCGGTGGGAGACGGCGTGACCAGATTTGCCGTTGGCGACCGGGTCATTTCGACCTTCCATCCCGGCTGGATCGATGGCAAGCCGCTCGGTGACGCCCGTACACCGCCCTACAAGACGCTGGGTGGCTTCTATCCCGGCGTGCTCTCCGAATATGTTGCCATGTCGGAGGACTGGCTCGTATCATCGCCGCAAAGCCTCGATTATGCCGAGGCAAGCACGCTGCCCTGCGCCGGCCTGACGGCTTGGTTCGCGCTGGTGGAGCGCGGCAAGATCAAGCCCGGCGACACGGTGCTGGTGCAGGGAACGGGCGGCGTGGCGCTGTTCGGCCTGCAGATTGCCACTGCCCAGGGCGCCGAGGTCTTCGTAACCTCGTCGGGGCAGGAAAAACTCGGGCGGGCCAAGGCGCTTGGAGCCCATTACGGCATCGATCGGAACAAGAGCGATTGGGTGGAAGAGGTCTATCGCCTCACCAACGATCGCGGCATCGACCATATCATCGAAATCGCCGGCGGACCGAACCTCGGTCAGTCGCTGAAGGCGGTTGCGCCGCAGGGCCGGATTTCCGTCATCGGCGTCCTCGAAGGCTTCGACATTTCCGGTCCTGTGGCACCGCTGCTGCTGAAGTCTCCCACCGTGCAGGGCATCAGCGTCGGCCACCGCCGCTCGCTCGAGGATTTCGTGCGTGCGGTCGACAGCATCGGCCTGAAGCCCGTCATCGACCACCGCTATGGGCTCGGCGAGGCGCCAGCCGCCTTCGATCATCTCGATCGCGGCCCCTTCGGCAAGATCGTCATAGAGCTATGATAGCAGCCGGGCCGCTGCCAAAAGCGGCGGCCCGGCCTCTGCAAAAGATATCAGGCCTTCGGCTCGAAGGGCTGCGGCACGCGCTGCGCGCTCTGGCGGGCCAGCATCCAGCCGGGATATTCGGCCGGAAGTGCGCTGACGTCATCGAGCCTCGCGATATCCTCGGCATCGAGCTTCAGCCTGACGGCCGCCAAGTTCTGATCGAGCTGGTCGAGACGCTTGGCACCGATGATGATGCTGGTAACGAAAGGCTTCGCCAGGATCCAGGCAAGCGCCACGGTAGCGACGCTGGTGCCATGCTTTTCCGCCACTTCGCGCATGGCGGCAACGCAGGCCCAGGCGCGGTCCTTGTCGACGGGCGGGAAGTCGAAACTGGCACGCCGCCCCTCGCCATTGCCGGGAGCGCCTGGACCATACTTGCCCGAGAGCAGACCGCCGGCAAGCGGCGACCAGACCATCAGCCCAAGCTTTTCCTCGGCCATGACAGGCACGATTTCACGCTCAAGATCGCGGCCGGCGATGGAATAATAGGCCTGCACCGTTTCGAAGCGGGCGAAGCCACGGCGTTCGGAAATGCCGAGCGCCTTGGCGATGCGCCAGGCCTGCCAGTTGGAAACGCCGACATAACGCACAAGACCGCGCGAAACGAGATCATCCATCGTCCGCAGCGTCTCGTCGATCGGTGTTACGATATCCGTACCATGGATCTGATAGAGATCGATATGATCGGTCTGAAGACGATCCAGGCTGGCCTGCACCGAGTCCATGATATGGCCGCGCGAGGCGCCGCGATCGTTCGGCTTATCGCCCATGACGCCATAGACCTTGGTGGCGATGACGACATCCTTGCGAGGAACGCCGAGGTTCTTCAGGGCTTGTCCAAGCAGCTTTTCGGAATTGCCGAAGGAATAGACGTCGGCGGTGTCGATGAAATTGACGCCGGCGGCGAGCGAGCCTTCGACGATCTTGTCGGCCAGCGCCTGGTCGACATCTGCGATCGAGCCCCAGGGAGTGTTGGGATTGGCTTCACCGAAGGTCATCGTACCCAGGCAAAGTTCGGAAACGAACAGCCCGGTATTGCCGAGTTGATTGTAACGCATGGAGAAATTCCCTTGTGGTCAGCCGGAAGATGCTTCCGGCCGGTGAATGCATATCTTTTGGCTATGATTGGCCTCGGCATGGCAGCCGCTATCGGCGCTGCCCTGGAGAGGTCACGAGACAGTCATCGACGCCCGGCTCTGGCTCCGCGGCAATCGAGACAACAACCACATAATGCACTGGAAACCATTTTCAACGCGAGACCTCCCGCCGATCACGATGCGGTTACCGGCACGCGCTCTTGCTTCCGGTCCGCTGCGGGATAGACTCATCCATCATACAATGCGCAGAACGGACATACCGATGACGCAACGTCCCCTAACCACGATCGGCTTCGATGCCGACGACACGCTGTGGCAGAACGAACAGTTCTACCGGCTGACGGAGCTGCAATTTACCGATCTTCTCGCCGATCACGCCGCAAGCGACGTCATTTCCGCGCGGCTATTGGAGGCTGAAAAGCGCAACCTCAGACATTACGGCTTCGGCATCAAAGGCTTCACCCTCTCGATGATCGAGACGGCGATCGAGATCACCGAAGGCAAAGTGCCCTCGACCATCATCGCCCAGATCCTCGACATCGGCCGCGATCTTCTCGCCCATCCCGTCGAGACCCTGCCATATGTGCGTCAGACGCTGGAGGACCTGTCGGGCAAATACCTGCTGGTGCTGATCACCAAGGGCGATCTCTTCGATCAGGAGCGCAA
This sequence comes from Rhizobium aureum, assembly GCF_030182495.1. Classification (NCBI taxonomy): domain Bacteria; kingdom Pseudomonadati; phylum Pseudomonadota; class Alphaproteobacteria; order Hyphomicrobiales; family Rhizobiaceae; genus Rhizobium; species Rhizobium aureum. Next base: position 73,312 of record NZ_JAQJCI010000012.1, read on the forward strand.
GCTCGCCCAATCCGGTCTCGGCGACCTCTTCGATGCGGTCGAGATCGTCTCGGACAAGAACGCCTCCACCTACCGCCGGATTTTTTCCAAGGTGGGCGACGGGCCCGAACGGGCGATGATGATCGGCAATTCCCTGAAATCGGATATCGTGCCGGCGCTTGCAGCCGGAAGCTACGGCGTCTTCGTACCGCACGAGCTTACATGGTCCTTCGAGCATGTGGAGGAACCGACCGAAGCGCCGCGTTTCCGCAAGATAGCCCATCTCGGCGAGCTACACGGCGTGATCGAAGCGTTGCAGTAATCCCTACTGTCCCTGTTTCGAGCGCGGCGGAAACAGCATCGGTCCCTGATCCTTCTGCTGATCGGCGGGCGCCTGCTGCGCGGCGGGCGGATTGGGATCGATGAGGATCTCGTAAGGCGCACCGAGGCCACGCCGACGAGTGACGCGCGAATAATAGGGCTTGATCAGCCAGGTCGTATCCTCGTTGACGGTGACATCGGCCGTATTGCCATCCTCGTCCGTACCGAAGAAAGATTCATCCTCGCTCGACGACAGATCGAAGATCGCCATATAGGCATATTTGCTTTTCGAGCTGAAGGTGATCCGCACATGCTGGCCCTTCTTCAGCGGCAGTATATAGACCTTGCCCTTGCCGAACTTCGTCCAGCCCGTCAGCTTTTCGAGGACCGCGGGAAGGCTGATCTTCTCCACTTTTTCGCCGCGGTCGAGCTGCGGCAGCTGCTGGGCGGCATCCTCGGCATGAGCCGCTGCGGAACCAAACAGCGCAAGCGCCGCCATGGAAAGGCCAAGAAGCGCCGCCCTCATGGCCGCACCAATGCGCATCGCATCGCCTCCACCTCTTTCCGGCAGTAGCAGCCCTCGATGTGGTCGTTGACCAGGCCCATGGCCTGCATGAAGGCATAAACCGTGGTCGGGCCGACGAAGGTCCAGCCGCGCTTCTTCAGATCCTTCGAAATCCGCACGGAAGCAGCCGTCGTCGGATTGGCGCGAAGATGCGCAAGATCGAAGACTTCGGGCCGCTCGGCAGCGGTCGGCTCGTGGCTCCAGAAATAGCGGGCGAGCGATCCGAATTCATCGCGCAGCTCGATGGCGCGATTGGCATTGTTGATGGTGGAGACGATCTTGCCGCGATGGCGGATGATGCCGGCATCGGCAAGGCAGCGCTCGATATCCGCTTCGCCGAACTTGGCGACCTTCTCGAAATCGAAGCCGGCAAAAGCGGCGCGGAAATTCTCGCGCTTGCGCAGGATCGTCAGCCAGGACAGACCCGACTGGAAGCCTTCGAGGCAGATCTTCTCGAAGAGCCTGATGTCATTGACGACCGGACGGCCCCATTCCTCGTCGTGATAGCGCTGATATTCCGGCAGATTACCGTGCCAGAAGCAGCGGTCCTTGCCATCTTCGCCGGTGATGATGCCCGTGTCGGCCATTTTCGCGATTCGTCCCTATTTCAGCGCGCGCTACCGGAAACCGGTATGCAAATATCGGATAAAACCAGATCAATCAAACGCTTAAAATCGTAAGCACATTTCGACGATCGCGCATTCCGATTCCAGATTTACCACTTGCAAACCATCTTTCCAAACCAGGCGGTAACCCTGATAAAGCTTTATCGGCTTCGCGGCATTTTGATGAATAGATGTTTACCATTCGCTCGCGTGCAAGTGGCACCATGGTTTCGACCGGGTGCCTTCGCGCCCATCTTCGGCCCATGTAGAGAGTTTGTCCGATGATGAAACATGCCGTCCTGTTTGCCGCGGGCGCCTTAAGCCTGCTTGCCTCAACCGCCTTTGCCGACGATCGCTATCAATCGCGCCCGCCCGTCATCGTCAGTCCCGATCTGACCGCCCCCTGGGTGATGCAGCTTGGCGGCGGCAATGTGCAGCCGGTCGTCTATCCCCGCCCGATGGCGCGCCGCGCCGCCGATCCCAGAATGGAGCAGCCGGCCAATCCGCAGGTGCGCCAGGTCGTGCAGCCGCGCGGGCTGTTCGCGCGCCCGGTCGTTCAGCAGGTTGCCATGGCCCGCCCGCGGTACCCGGCAATCCGTGGCCAGATCGACCCGCAATTCCTGCCGCAGATCGTCGACTATCAGACCAAGGAAAGACCCGGCAGCATCGTCATCGATACCAACAACCGCTTCCTCTACCTGGTGATGGATGGCGGCAAGGCACGCCGCTATGGCGTCGGCGTCGGCAAGCCCGGCTTCGAGTGGGCCGGCGCTCATACCGTCACTCGCAAGCAGGAATGGCCGGATTGGACGCCGCCAGCCGAAATGATCTCCCGCGAAGCGGCCAAGGGCCACTATCTGCCGGCGCATATGGAGGGTGGCGAAGCCAATCCGCTCGGCGCCCGCGCCATGTATCTCGGCTCCACGCTTTATCGCATCCACGGCACCAACGCGCCCTGGACCATTGGCAGCGCCGTTTCCTCCGGCTGCATCCGCCTGCGCAACGAAGACGTCATCGACCTCTACAACCGCGTTAAGGTCGGCACTCGCGTCATCGTGATGTGATCGAGAACAGCCTTTTGGACCTGCGCGGCGATACTGCTTATCGAAAGCTCAGTATTCGCCGCGCCTGAAAGGCCTCCACTATAGTTCAGACTATAGTCTGATCCGCGATAGAAGAGAGGGAGGTTCTTCCAGGCCTTTCTGCCTATCGGGTATTTTGATCTTGATCCCTTCGTCGGTTCCGGTAGTTTCCTACCGACTTCAACGAGGGAATTCCATATGAGAGCAGCACTATCGGTCGTGGCGACAGGCGTCGTTGCGGCGTGTCTTCTTGCAGCATCGAACGCAGCAGCCTTTACCGCTTCCACGCCCTATGCGGCAGCACCGACCACGCGCGGCGATGTGGTCCGGGTCGCCGTGGAACCGCAAGGCCAGGTCAAACCGCAATTCCAGCGGCGCATGGTGCGGCTTGCGACGAACGAAGCGCCAGGCACCGTCATCGTCGACACCAACAACAAGTATCTCTACCTCGTCGAAGGCAATAATCGCGCAAGGCGCTATGGCATCGGCGTCGGCCGCGATGGCTTCGGCTGGTCGGGCGTCGTCAAGGTCGGCCGCAAGGCGGAATGGCCGGGCTGGACGCCGCCGCCGGAGATGATCGTTCGTGAAGCCAAGAAGGGCCGCAAGCTGCCGGCCTATCAGGAAGGCGGCGAGGACAATCCGCTCGGCGCGCGCGCCATGTATCTCTATCGCAACGGCAATGACACCGCCTTCCGCATCCACGGCACCAACCAGCCTTGGAGCATCGGCCTCAACATGTCCTCAGGCTGCATCCGCATGATGAACAAGGACGTGATCGATCTTTACGAACGCGTCCCCGTCGGCACCAAGGTCATCGTGGTCGGCCCCGGCAACAAGCAGGGCGAAGTCAGCTATCAGGATCGCGGCGTCGATGTGCTGCGGACCCTGTTCGGCGGCTAAGGGGAGCGATATCTCCTCGCCCCAATTCGAACATCAGTTTACGGGCGTTCTAGACCGTGGCATGACATCGATCATGCGGATCGAGGACGCCCGTTTCTCGGAGGATGCGCCATTCCGCGCCAAGTGACACGAATGCCGGTGTTGCATCAGTGTTACAGCCTCAAATTTATCGTCCCGACCCGCCGCAAAACGGCTTATTCCCTTCAGTTTACCGTCAGTTTTCCCGCCTAAGCCGGGCCTGCGCCCCTATGACTGCAATAGAAGTGTCACGGAAGCGCGCTTAGATGGCAGCACTTTGGCATTCGGGGATTTCATATGCATCGTGCAGTTCGCATTACGCAGCCGGCGCTTGCCGCACTTGCTATTTCAGCATTCATATTCGCCGCCAATTCTGCCTCTGCAGAGATGCAATTTTCCGCCTATGGCGGCGTGCAGGGTGCAACCGGCAGCAACGTGACCACATCGGACGGGGCCGATTTCGACCCGAACTGGTCGGGCAAATCCTTCAAGATGCCTCCCTATTTCGGCTTCCGCGGCATCTGGTGGCTTGATGAGCTCGACAAACCGAACTGGGGCGTGTCGCTGGATTACTCGCATGCCAAGGTCTATGGCGATCTCGGCAACACGCCCGGCTGGTCGCACTTCGAGTTCACCGACGGCTTGAACATGCTGACACTGAACGCGCTCTACCGCTTCCAGGACCCTGCCCGCAACTGGACGCCCTATGTCGGCCTCGGCGCTGGTATCAACGTGCCGCATGTGGAAGTCACCCGCGCCTCCGGCCGCACCTTCGACTACGAATTCGGCGGCGCTTCTCTGCAGGCACAGGCCGGCGTCAGCTACCAGATCTCCAAGCACTGGTCGACCTTCGTCGAATACAAGGGTAACTATAACTTCGTGAACGATGTTTCGATCGACAGCGGCAACACGCTGAAGACCAAGGTCTTCACCCACGCGCTCAACTTCGGCGTCTCGTTCAACTTCTGAAGCCGGATCGGCCAAACTTCGCGATCGATCCCCCAAACCGGTTCAGGCGCGGGGGATTATGTGCTATATTCCAGCACATGAGCTTTTCCTATTACAGATGCGACTGGATCCATCCGGAAAGCGAGGAGCCGGTCATCGTTTATTACGAGGTCGACATCACCGGCGATGTTCCCCGGCTTATCGACGTGTTTGCCGATGGTCGCCGGCAATGCATGTCGGTTGTCGATTTTACTGCAGTGGGACATGAAATGCGGCGGATCACCAGCCTCGTCGAAGGCTCGTTTTACGATGGTATTGTCGGCCTGGTGGATGGCATTTTCTTCGAGGAAGGGCAGGACCGCATCAGCATGACGCGAATTGCCGCCGATCGGTTCGAAGTCGAATGGCAGGCTCATCGCCTGCCCACGCCGGACAAGCTGCATTAATACGCAATTCCGGACGGAAAACCGCTCTGCACTTTTCCTGCAATTGCTCTAAGCAGCGGCCGGCTGCAGGCCCTTCAGCTTCGCGGGCATCTCGCCACCATAGGCCCAGTCCAGCAGCTCCACCGTATGCAGGATGGGAATGCCCGTTCCCGTCGCGATCTGCGTGATGCAGCCGATATTGCCTGTGGCTATGATATCGGCCTTCGTCGCCTCGATGTTCCTGACCTTGCGCGCCTTCAACTCTGCCGAAATTTCCGGCTGCATGATGTTGTAGGTGCCGGCCGAGCCGCAACAGAGATGTCCCTCTGCCGGATCGCGCACTGTGAATCCGGCCGCCTTCAATAGCAGTTTCGGCGCCATCGTGATCTTCTGCCCATGCTGCATGGAGCAGGCGGAATGATAGGCGACCGCGATGCCGCGCGGCATATGCGAGGGAAGATCGAGACTTGCCAGATATTCGGTGATGTCCTTGGCAAGCGCCGAGACCCTTGCCGCCTTGTCGGCATAGGCGGGATCGAGGCGCAGCATATGCCCATAGTCCTTGATCGTCGTGCCGCAGCCCGACGCGGTGATGATGATGGCGTCGAGCCCTCCGGCCTCGATCTCGCGCAGCCACACATCGACATTGGCGCGGGCGGCGCCAAGCGCCTGTTCCTCGCGCCCCATATGATGAACCAGCGAGCCGCAGCAGACCTCCCCCTCCGGCACGACGACCTCGACACCGAGGCGCGTCAGCAGGCGGATCGCCGCAGCATTGATTTCGGGATCGAGCACCGGCTGAGCGCAGCCCGTCAGGATCGCCACACGACCGCGCCGCTCCGCCTGTGGCTCGTAGAGTGCGGGTTTGGCAAAGGTAGATGGTGCCGGGATGCTGCGGGGCGCAAGATCGAGCATGGCGGCGAAAGGCTTAAGCGCCGGAACGCGCCTCAACAGACCCTTGAATGGCCGGCCGAGGTTTGCGAGCCGCAGGGCCAGCCGGAAACGGCTGGGATAGGGCAGCACGGCTGCCAGCACATTGCGGGTCAGCCGATCCATCAGCGGTCGCCGGTAAGTATTTTCGATATGGGCCCGGGCGTGATCGACCAGATGCATGTAGTCGACGCCGGAAGGACAGGTGGTCGTGCAGGCAAGGCAGGACAGGCAGCGATCGATGTGCGTTACCACCTCGGCATCGGCGGCCCGGCCGTTTTCCAGCATGTCCTTAATGAGATAAATGCGGCCGCGCGGGCTATCGAGCTCATTGCCGAGCGTCACATAGGTGGGACAGGTGGCGGTGCAGAAGCCGCAATGCACGCATTTGCGAAGGATCGCCTCTGATTCGGCCACATGCGGATCGGCAAGCTGTTCGGGCGTGAAATTGGTTTGCATCAGGCTTCCCCTACTTTCGCGCCAAAGGATGGGCGATTGCTAGCTCCTTCGTACAAAGCCCCCTCATCCGCCCTGTCGGGCACCTTCTCCCCGAGGGGAGAAGGAGTTGGCGACACCGCAACTCCTTTATCGTCGACGGTGAAAAGCCACGCAGAATTGGGTTGTCCCCTCGCCCCCACGGGGAGAGGGCTAGGGTGAGGGGGTAACCAGCCAAAGACTCCATCCGCATCAACCCATCTTCCCCGGATTGAAAATTCCCGCCGGATCGAACTTTTCCTTCACGCGCGCAGACAGCAGCGCCACGGCTTCGGATTGCGGCTGGAACGCCGCTGTCGTCGCGCGGTGGGCCGGGGTGGCGCGCATCAAGGTTGCGTGCCCACCGCCGAGCGCGTGAATATAGCGCCTGAGCATATCGCCCTCCGGCTCCGCTTCCATGCGCATCCAGACAAGACCGCCCTGCCAATCGTAATAGGCATCGACGCCCTCCTCCAGGCGAAGGGCCGCGACAAGCTGGTGGCCGATGCTGGGGGCGACGGATGCCCGCCAGATCGGGCGCATCGTGCCATCGGCATAGGGTTTCACATCGCGGATCTCTCGCCAGAGCCTGCGGCTGACGTCCTCTTCGAGACGTTTGACGGGGCCGAGCCGGCCCATCGCTGCGGCCAGCTTTTCGGCCCTCACCGTGACGGAACCGGGAAGGCCCTCAATGCGCAGCACTGTCGCCTCCCCTTGCGGCATCGTGCCGTCGATGAAGGACCAGGCGACGGTCAGCGGCAGATGGGCGGCACCCGATACTTCGAGCGGCAGGGCCATGGCCGCCGCCATGGCATTGGCGGCCTCCGCATCGTTGAGGCCGGAGACAACGATCGTTTCCTCCGTCTTCGGCTTCGGCGGCACCCGGAAGGTCACCTCGGTCAATAGGCCGAGCGTACCGTGCGAGCCGGCCATCAGCTTGGCAAGATCAAGACCGGTGACATTCTTCATCACCCGCCCGCCGGCCTTGACGATCTCACCCCTGCCGTTGACGAAGCGGACGCCGAGCAGGCTGTCGCGCGCGGCACCGCTGACGAAACGGCGCGGGCCGGAGACATTGGCCGCGAAAATGCCGCCGATCGTCGGCTCGCCTTCGGTCGCCATCAGTGGCCTATGATCCATAGGCTCGAAGGCCATCATCTGGCCGGCCTCTGCAAGAGCGGCCTCGACCTCCGCGACCGGCGTGCCCGCACGCGCGGTCATGACCATCTCACCCGGATTATAGGCGACGGTGCCGGCAAGATCGCGCGACGACAGAACCGCTTCGGAGGCGACCGCGTTGCCGAAGCCGGACCGCGTGTTGCCGCCGACGATCGCGAGAGCCGCGCCACGCTCCGCATGATCGCTGATGATGGAGGCGGCTTCCTCCTCCGTTCTCGGATGAAACTCGGTCATGCGGCGTTGCGTCCGTCGAGCGGGAAGACCTTGGAAGGATTGAGGATCCAGTCGGGATCAAAAGCCGCACGGACCGACATCATCTGAGCGAGATCGACATCGGCATATTGGTGCCGCATCAGGTCGCGCTTCTCGATGCCGACGCCATGTTCACCGGTGAGGCAGCCGCCGGCATCGACGCAGAGCCGCAGGATGTCGTTGCCGGCCGCTTCCGCCTTGGCCGCCTCTTCGGGGTCATTGGCATTGAAGAGGATCAGCGGATGCATGTTGCCATCGCCGGCATGGAAGACATTGGCGACGCGCAGACCGTAGCCGTCGACGATCTCACCCGTCTTTTTCAGCACATAAGAGAGCTGACTGAGCGGCACGGTTCCGTCCATGCAGATATAATCGGCGATGCGTCCTGTGGCGCCGAAAGCGGATTTGCGGCCTTTCCAGATCAGGGCCGCCTCCGTCGCCGACTGGCATTCGCGGACCGTCTTGACCTGATGGGTCCGGGCGATAGCGACGATGCTCGCAAGCATGTCATCCATTTCCGCCTCCGACCCCTCCACCTCAACGATCAGCAAGGCCCCTACATCGAGGGGATAGCCGGCTTTGGCGAAGGCTTCGCAGATCTCGATCGCCGGCTTGTCCATGAACTCGATCGCGACTGGCACGATGCCGGCGGCGATGACATCGGCGACACAGGCGCCTGCTTCTTCGGAACTGTCGAAACCGAAGAGCACCGGCCGGGCACCTTCCGGCTTGGCGATGAGCCTGACCGTCGCCTCGGTGACGATGCCGAGCTGGCCTTCGGAGCCGCAGACGAGGCCGAGCAGATCGTAGCCCGCCGCATCCAGCGCCTTGCCGCCGAGATCGATGACGGTGCCGTCGGTCAACACCAGCTTGACGCCAAGCAGATTGTTGGTCGTGACGCCATATTTCAGGCAGTGGGCGCCGCCGGAATTCATACCGATATTGCCGCCGATGGTGCAGGCAAGCTGCGAGCTCGGGTCGGGCGCGTAGAAGAAGCCATCGGCCGAGACGCTTTCGGAGACGTGCAGGTTCGTCACGCCTGCCTGCACGGTCGCCGCGCGATTGGCATAATCGATATCGAGGATGCGGTTCATCTTGGAGAGCCCGAGAACGACGGCATCCTCCTGCGGGATGGCGCCGCCGGAAAGTGAGGTGCCAGCGCCGCGCGGAACGACGGGAATGCCATAGCGATGGCAATATTTCATCACGGCCGACACTTCAGCGGTCGAACGCGGCAAGGCGACGGCGAGCGGCAGGCGGCGATAGGACACGAACGCATCGGTTTCGAAGGGTACGAGTTCGCGCGGCTCGTGGATCAGGCATTCCGGCGCGAGAAGGTCGGTGAGATCGGCGACGATAGCGCTGCGGCGAGCCAGAACATCCGCACGCGGCTCCAGAAATGAAATGGCCTCAGCCATACCGTCCTCCTTCTGCATCCGATGTCGGACGCAGCCCCTTTTAGCGCATTACAGCCTTAGCGCTTTCCCAGGTTTGGAGCAAATGATAAGCATTTATTCCAAAACGGGAAATAATCGTGCATGACCAATTTAGGAGATCTCGAAATCTTCGCCAGCGTCGTCGCAACGGGCAGCATGTCGCTGACCGGCCGCGCGCTCGGTTTTTCGCCCGCCGTCATTTCCAAGCGCATCAAGCGGCTCGAAGACAGGCTCGGCACCCGACTTCTGCAGCGCACGACGCGGCAGATTTCGCTGACGGAGGCCGGCCAGGGTTTCTACGACCGCGTGCTCGCCATTCTTGCCGGCCTGGAAGAGGCGGAAGCCTATATTGCCGGCCGCTCCTCGCAGATGCACGGCACGCTGAAGATCTCCGCCCCGACATCCTTCGGACGATTGCATATCGCGCCGCATCTGAAATCCTTCATGCAGGCCCATCCGGACCTCGCAATCAATCTGGTGCTGAGCGACGAGTTCGTCGATATCGTCGGCGGAGGCTTCGATCTTGCCATCCGTATCGCCGAGCTCACCGATTCCAGCCTCGTCGCCCGCAGGCTCGCGCCGGTGCGCCGAGTGCTCTGCGCGTCACCTGCCTATATTGATGCGCATGGCATGCCCGAGGATATCGAGGATTTGCGCCGTCACACCTGCCTCCCCGCGCACAATCACGATCCCTGGCGGCTCGACGGTCCGCAGGGCAGCCTGACGTTCCGGCCGGAGGGCAGGCTGATCACCAATTCCAGCGAGGTTATCCGCGAAGCGGTCATCGCCGGCCTCGGCATCGCCCTGCGCTCGACCTGGGATATCGGCCCGGAGCTGCGCAACGGCCGACTCGTTCAGGTCCTGCCGGCCTATGAAGGCTCGCACAATGTCACGCTTTCGGCCGTTTACCCCAGCCGACAGTTCCTGCCGGCAAAAGTACGCGTTTTTATCGATTTTCTCGCGGAACTTTATGGCCCCCTTCCCTATTGGGAGCGATGAGAACCCTATCGAGGAGATCGTCGTGTCCGCGCCCGAGATCATTCGTTCCGATGTTGCCTCTGCCGCAACACGCTTCACCGTGGCTCTCGGCGATATCACCAAGCTTCCGGTCGATGCCATCGTCAATGCGGCCAACAGCAGCCTGCTCGGCGGCGGCGGTGTCGATGGCGCGATCCATCGCGCCGCCGGACCGGACCTGCTCGCCGAATGCCGGACGCTGAATGGCTGCAGAATCGGACAAGCGAAGATCACCATGGGATATCGCTTGCCGGCAAGGCATGTGATCCACACCGTCGGCCCTGTCTGGAATGGTGGCGATCATGACGAGGAGGCGCTGCTCGCCGGCTGTTATCGCAGCAGTCTCGGCCTTGCCCGGGAACGCGGGCTCAAAACCATTGCCTTCCCGGCGATCTCCACGGGCGTCTATCGCTTTCCCGCCGAGCCTGCAGCGGAAATCGCAATCCGCACCACCCTTGCCGAAAGCCAGGATGGCGCCTTCGAGGAGATCGTCTTCTGCTGCTTCGGTGACGACATGGCGGCGCTCTACGACCGATTGCTGCCGCAAGCGCTTGATGGAGCTGATGCTCAGCGCAATTCCAGGACAAGTGCGTAGCGGTTTTCCGTCCGGAATTGCGAGACAACAAAGAGATAGAGCGGTTCAGAGATTCCGTGAAAAGCTGAACCGTTCTAGCGCGCCAGATCGAGATAGGCGGAGGCGACCAAGGCGTCGATATCGGCCGGAACGGGAATGACGCAGGCTTCGCCGCCGAGGCCGCCCTTGGCGACCCGCTCCAGGCAACGGGCCTGCAGCGTAAATCCGAGATCCATGGATTCGATGGTATTGCCCAACGGACGCGGCCCGGCCAGATTGGCCATGTGGCCACCGCCGAGAATATGGAAGGTGCGGCCGTCACGCATACGCACCGTCTCGATCTGCTCGGCTTCGTAGCGGTCGGTACCGGCGACGTCCGGGCTGTTGCGGAAGCCTTCGGCATCGATCTCATGCGGGAAGTGACCGCCATTCATCAGGATCGCGCCGTCCCTGATCAAAGGCAGATCAGTTGCGGCGATGATATCTGGATAGCCGGTAACGGTGATCAGGATATCGGCGGAGCGGATCGCTACCTCGCGCAATGGCGTCGAGAAGCCATCGAGATGTGCCTCAAGCGTCGTAAACGGATCGATATCGACAACGCTGACCGTGGAAAAGGCGTTGCGAAAACACGCCGCCGTGCCCTTGCCGCAGGCGCCATAGCCGAAGACGGTGACGCGCTTGCCATTGGTGGAGCGATTGGTGAAACGCAGATAGCTCTCGAACAGGCTCTGGCCGACGGCATGCTTGTTTTCGGCGAATTGCTTGATCGGGCTGTCATTGATGACCAGGATCGGCATGTCGAGCCTGTCGCGCATCGGGATGAGCCGGGTACGGCCGGATGTGGTTTCCTCCGTGCCGCCGAGCAGATTGGCATAGGGCGTGTCGGCTGCTCGAGCGAAGAGATCGCCGCCATTGTCGAGCAGCAGATCGGGCTTTTCCGCCAGGATCGCATCAAGGCTTGCGCCGTGCTCCTCGGGATCGCGGGTCTGCGTCGCGAAGACCTTGATGCCCTGAGCACGAAGATAGTCGACCGTTTCCGGCTGCGTGCTGTTGAGATTGCCGGTGCAGACGAGATCAGCACCTCCGGCGCGCAGCGTCATCAGCAACGCGACCGTCTTCGGCTCGAGATGGATGCCGGTGCCGATGGTCAGGCCGGCAAAGGGCCGGGTGTCGCGAAATTCCGCCGCCGTGGCCGCCAGCAGCCGGCAACTGCGCGCCACCCAGTCGATACGGGAAAGAGAAGAGGATTGATCCATGTTGCGCTCCTGCCGGCTGGTTCCATATGCGATCTGGCATGGCTGGAGGTTGGCTGTCGATGGACATTGCAATGCATCGCATGGCAGAAAATCTGCCATATGGATCCGATCGGGCAGGTGCCTCGCTAAACCCCTTCGGCCCCTGCCCTGCTCAACCAATCGGCGAGCCGGATGAGAGCCGGATCCTTCACATCGCTGCTGCGGATGCTGAGGCTGTAGCCGGCCGGCCTTCGAATGAAGCCGTAGGGCGCCATCAATGTGCCCCGATCGATATCCTCACCGACCGCCGTGCGCGGCGCGATGGCAATACCAAGCCCGGAACGTGCGGCTCCGATCGCGAGCAGCAGATCCTCGAATTCGCGATTGCCGGCAAAGCGGAGGGGAGCGTGACCGCTTTCGGCAAACCAATCCTGCCATAAGCTCGGGGCGGAACGGCTTGCGAGCGCGACAGCCCCGGCGAGCGCTGAGACATCGGCTGAAAGACCAAGGCCATCGGCGAGCGCCGGCGTCGCGACCGGCCCGAATTCATCCTCCATGAAGCGGATCGCGGTGATATCACGCGTCGGCCGGTATTCACCGCCCATGATGACGGCTTCGAGATCCGGCCGCTTGGCCAAAGGCTCCACCGCTGCCATCGGCACGATGTCTACATCGATATCCTGAAGCGCTGCCTGCAGGCCGGCGACGCGCGGCATCAGCCACCAGACCGCGAAGGCCGAGGGGACCCCAAGTCGGATGGACCGCCTGCCTTCGATCGATAGGTCTGCCGCAGCCCGCGCCAGGATGCCAAGGGCGACACCGACCGAATCAGCGAAAGTCCTGCCCTTCGCCGTCAGCACCAGCCTCCCATTTTCCCGGTGGAACAAGGCCATGCCGAAATGGGCTTCCAGCAGATTCAACTGCTGTCTGACGGCGCCGCGCACGACCCCAAGCTCGTCGGCTGCCTTCAGAATGCTGCCTCGCCGCGCCACCGCGTCGAAAGCGCGCAATGCATTCAAAGGTGGCAAGCGTCGGGGTAGGCGTTCTGACATGACAAGAATTTATCTTTTTTCCCAGTATGATAGCGACGGTGTTCAAGCAACTGCGCCATCTGCGGCATAAAAATGCTGTTCAATGTCGTTTTCAGCACAACAGCTGGCGAATATCAGAAAACAGACCTTTTGTTTTTTATCTACGCAGTACTGAATAAATATGTGGGGAAATACCATATAGCATTATATGCATCGCAATTTTTTTCCTCCCGATGTTATTATGCAACCTGAGCTTCACTCCAGCCCAAAAGGTGATCCGACAATTGGCCTTTCTCAACCGTATAGCGAATGACGTGCAGCTTATGTTTCGGCGCCCGCCGCGACAACAATATGCTGCGCTTTGCTATCGATTGAAGAAGAAAACGGGTGATCTCGAAGTGTTGCTGCTGACCAGCCGCGATACCGGCCGCTGGGTCATTCCCAAGGGCTGGCCCATGCCGGGCAAGCTTTCCCATGAGGTCGCCGCCCGCGAAGCCTATGAAGAGGCCGGCGTACGCGGCACTGTGGAAACGGAACCGCTCGGCTCGTTCGGTTACGACAAGATGCTGAGGGACGGCATTCAGGTGCCATGCCGCGTGCAGGTCTATGCGCTCGAAGTCAACGAGCTCGCCAAGCAATTCAAGGAAAAAGGCGAGCGCTCCCTGGAGTGGGTCTCCTGCGACGTGGCCGCCGAACGCGTTCGCGAACCGGAACTGCGCGATCTCATCGTCGCCTTCGCACGGCGGATGACGGCGGCTTCCGCCGCAACCCAGGCGAAATAAGCCACATTAGTCACAAAAAACTGTGCCAGTGTGTATGGCGGATATTGCGTGCCCCGTCACGCCGCGCAATACGAGAGTTTTGACCCAGAGAATTGCATGCCCGACCGACCGGCCACACCCATAAAAAGGACGCTCGACAAGGACCTCGACAAGTTCACCTATGTCGAGGACGCGACCCATCACGTCGCGAGGCGCCTCGTGGCGCCGGGCATCGGCCTGATCTTCCTCGGCCTCGCCATGGTCTTCGCCGGCATCTACGTGCTCGACCAGCCGAGCGCGACGCTGATCCTTGCCGCCGTCGGCCTTGCCGGCTACATGGCCATGAACATCGGCGCGAAGGACGTTGCCAACAATGTCGGAGCGGCGGTCGGCGCGCGCGCGATCACCATGACGCAGGCGCTGGTCATGGCGGCCATTTTCGAAATCCTCGGCGCGACGATTGCCGGCGGCCCCGTCATCAACACCATCTCCGCGCATATCGTCGACACCAATCGTATCATCAGTATCGGCAAGCTTGCCTGGCTGATGATGGCCGCACTTCTCGCCGCGGCACTCTGGATCAATTTCGCAACCTGGCTGAAGGCGCCCGTTTCGACCACGCATACGATTGTCGGGGCCGTGGTCGGCGCGGGAGCCGCAGCGGTCGGCCCGGAACTGGTGAACTGGAACCTTCTCGCGGCGATCTCCGCCGGCTGGGTCGTGACACCTTTCCTTGGCGGCGCCATCGCTGCCAGCATCCTGTTCTTCATCGAGAGCTTCATCGTCTATCGCGACGACAAGATCGCCGCTGCCAGATACTGGATCCCCATCCTGATCGGTCTGATGGCCGGCGCTTTCTCGGGCTATCTCGTGGTTCAGCTCGAGCCCAAGGGCACGATACCCAATATCCTCAACCTTGCGATCGGCATCATTGTCGGCATGGGCGCCTGGCTGGCGGCGCGGCCGCTCGTGGCGGCACAATCCCTCGGGCTTGAAAACAAGAACAGCTCGCTGCGCAAGCTTTTCCGCCTGCCGCTGATCTGCTCGGCGGCGCTGATGTCCTTTGCGCACGGCGCCAACGACGTCGCCAATGCCATCGGACCGCTGTCGGCGATCGTGCGCGATATCGGCCTCGGCGGCTCGCTCGGCGTGGTTGCCGAGACGACCACGCAGAAGGCGCCCTTCTGGGTCGTGATGATCGGCGGCTGCGGCATTTCCGTCGGCGTGCTGCTTTACGGCCCGCGACTCATCCGCCTGCTCGGCGAGCAGATCACCAAACTCAATCCGATGCGGGCCTATTGCGTTGCCGTATCCGCAGCGCTCACCGTCATCGTCGCGGCCTGGTTCGGTTTCCCGGTGAGTTCGACCCACATTACCGTCGGCGCCGTTTTCGGCGTCGGCTTCTTTCGCGAGTGGTACACCGTCCGCTCCAGGAGGCGATTTGACTATATGCGCAAGAAGGCCGAAGCCGCGGGCATTCCCTGGCTTGAACCGGAAATCACGGATGAGCGCAATCCGGACGAGATCCATCGGCGGCGTCTGGTGCGCCGTTCGCATTTCATGACCATCGTCGCGGCCTGGGCGATCACCGTGCCGGTCGCAGCCCTGCTTGCCGCCACCGTATATTGGGTTATGGTCGCGCTCTTCATTTAGGACGGTTCTGCTCACCGGATCTGCGAACCGCTCGATCTCATTGTTCCAAGCAATTCCGGGGGTAATTCATGCGCGCCAATTTCCGCATGCAGCGGCTGTTCATGACCGCAGACATCAAGGCAGGCATCGCCATCGAGACCGATCAGGATCAGTTCAATTATCTCGCCAACGTGCTGCGCATGGAGGATGGCGCCGAACTGCTTCTATTCAACGGCCGCGACGGTGAGTGGAAAGCAAGCATCTCCTTCCCAACCCGCAAACGCATCCTGCTGACGCCCGCCGAGCAAACGAGACCGCAGCCCGCTCCCTCCGACCTGCACTATCTCTTCGCGCCGCTGAAGGTCGGACGGCTCGATTATCTCGTGCAGAAGGCGGTGGAAATGGGTGCAGGCCTGCTGCAGCCGGTCATGACGCAGCACGTGCAGGGCAAGATCACCAATCTGGACAAGGTCAAGGCCAATGTCATCGAAGCCGCGGAGCAATGCGGCATTCTCGGCATCCCGGACGTGGCCGAGCCGGTAAAGCTTGCCGACCTGCTTGCCCGCTGGCCGCACGAGCGTCGCATCATCTATTGCGACGAAGGCGATGCCGGCCAAAATCCGCTGCCGCTGCTGACACAGGTGAAGGAGAAGCATCTGGCGCTGCTGGTTGGCCCCGAAGGCGGCTTTTCGGAAGAGGAGCGTGCTCTTCTGCGCAGCCTCGATTTCGTCACGGCCATTCCCCTGGGGCCGCGCATTTTGCGCGCCGATACGGCCGCCGTTGCCGCCATGGCGGTCATCCAGGCTGTCATAGGCGACTGGGACTGAGCCTTCACTCCAAAACAGCGACGATGGTCGCAACGACCAGCAGGACCGCCAGCGAGATGTTGACGATCCGCGAGGTCCTCGGATTTTGGAGAAAGCGGGACAGCGAAGCGCCGACAAGAAGCCACACCATGTGGATTGCGACGATCATTCCCGTGAGCAGCACGATCTTGACGGCGGCGTCGAGCAATCTCTGATCATGAAACAGGCTGACCCCGGCAAAGACGGCAGCAATCGCCAGATAGGCCTTGGGATTGGCAACCGCCAGCAGGAAGCCGCCGGAGAAGGCCGGAGCCGCAGCCCGATCGTCGCGGCGCGACAGCGGCGGCGCGGTGGCGATCTTGAAGGCGAGATACAGGATATAGACGGCCGAGACCGCCGTCAGCAGGAAGGCACCATGCGGCACCGACAGCAGGATCGCAACGACGCCGGCGGCCACGGCCAGCAAGACCGCCACAGTGCCCGCGATCAGGCCGGAGACATAACCGAGCGAGCGCCGGAAGCCATAGGCCGCTCCCATCGCAGTGGCGCTGATCGTCGAAGGGCCTGGGCTTCCCATGATGACCAGCGAGGCCAGAAGCAAAGTCAATATGGGATAGTAAAGCGCGTTCGGGCCGTTCATCGATATGCTCCGCTTGATGTCAATCGAAGCAAAACTATCCGTGCTCACGGCGAAACGTCTTGAACGCTTGTGCAAATAGGACGGCGGCTGGCACGGCTGTGATGCACTGGCGAGACACAAAATCCTATTTTTTTGAACGACCCTTGAAAGAAATTCACTTGCACCGTACGTCAATCCGCGTCAATCACCCTCCTATTGACCTGCGGCTTGCGCGGGTTCTTCTCCGAGATCTAAGGTAATACCATGGCGCGCGATACCACCGACCAGACTCCGCTCTCCTCGGTCTCGGAAATGACGGCCTATCTGGCTGCCGGCAGCAAGCCGAAGGAGAAATTCCGCATCGGCACGGAACACGAGAAATTCGTGTTCTTCCGCGCCGACAACAGCCCTGTGCCCTATTTCGGCGAGGCCAGTATCTCCGCGCTCTTGAAGGGGCTGCAGGCAAAGTGCGGCTGGGATCCGATCATGGACGGTGACAACATCATCGGGCTCGGTGAACCCTCGGGCATGGGCGCGATCTCGATCGAACCGGGCGGGCAGTTCGAACTCTCCGGCGCGCCGCTCGAAACCATTCACCAGACCTGCAAAGAATCGAATGCCCATCTAGCGACGGTGCGCGAAATCGCCGAGCCGATGGGCATCCGCTTCCTCGGCATCGGCGGCAGCCCGAAATGGACGCTCGCCGAAACGCCGCGCATGCCGAAATCGCGCTACGAGATCATGACACGCTACATGCCGAAGGTCGGCACCATGGGTCTCGACATGATGTACCGCACCTGCACCATCCAGGTGAACCTCGACTTCTCCTCGGAAGCGGATATGCGCCGCAAGATGCGCGTCTCGATGAAGCTGCAGTCGCTGGCAACGGCGCTTTTCGCCTCCTCGCCCTTCACCGATGGCAAGCCGAACGGGCTTTCCTCCTGGCGCGGCGAAATCTGGAAAGATACAGACAACCGCCGCGGCGGCCTGCTCGATTTCACCTTCCGCGACGATTTCGGCTTTGAAGACTATGTGAAGTGGGCGCTCGACGTTCCCATGTATTTCGTCGTTCGCGACGGCCGCTACCACGACTGTACGCATGTCACTTTCCGCCAGTTCATGGACGGTGCGCTGAAGGGCGAGATCGCCGATTGGCAACCGACGATGGGCGACTGGACAAACCATCTCTCGACGCTGTTCCCCGATGTCCGCCTCAAGCGCTTCCTCGAAATGCGCGGCGCGGATGGCGGCCCCTGGCGCCGCATCTGTGCGCTGCCGGCCTTCTGGGTCGGCCTGCTCTATGACGACGAGGCACTGGCGGCCGCCGACGAGCTGACCAGGGACTGGAACTTCCAAGAGGTCAACGCGCTGCGGAACGTGGTGCCGACACAGGGCCTGAAGGCGGCGATCAAAGGCCATGGCCTGCTCGACGTGGCACGCGAAGTGGTCGGCATTTCCCGCCTCGGCCTGAAGAATCGCAATCGCCTGAACGGCGACGGGCAGGATGAAACCGTCTTCCTTTCGCCGCTCGATGAGGTGCTCGCCAAGAAGGGCACGCTCGCCGACGATCTGCTGATGCTCTACAACGGCCGCTGGAACCAGTCGGTCGAACCGATCTTCGAGGAATATCAGTACTGATAGCCGGTCGGCTGCTGTCATCGTCTCGGTGAGAGGACGGCAGAAACCGGTATGCGCTCTCTTTTTTCCGCTATACTATCGGAATCAAGCGCCGCCTGATTCCGAAGCGGCCTCATAGCGGGGAAAGGGACTTCGATGCTGCCACTCTTCGACATGATGATGCAGGCACAGAACGGCGCCGCCACGGAGGCCATGGCCAAGCAGTTCAATCTGGCGCAGGAGCAGGCGACGAAAGCGATGGCCGCGGTGATGCCGGCCTTTTCCTCCGGCTTCAAGCGCAGCGCCACCGATCCCTACAATTTCGTCGGCGTCATGCGGGATATCTCGTCCGGCAATTATGCCAAATATTTCGAGGACATGACCAAGGCCTTTACGCCCGAGGGCATTGCCGACGGCAATGCGGTGCTCGGAAGGCTGTTCGGCTCGAAGGAGGTTTCCCGCGCGGTCGCTGCCCAGGCTGCGCAGATGACCGGCATAGGCCAGGAGATCTACAAGCGCATGCTGCCGGCCATGGCGGATACGCTGATGGGCGGTCTCTTCAAGGAAACCAGCGGCCAGATCCCGCAGATGGCCAATCCCTTCCTCAACACCGATATGGGCGAAATGATGCAGGGCTGGCTGCAGAGCATCGGCTTTGCGCCCAAGCAGCAGCCGACGCCGCAGGCAAGCATCTTCGATAACCCCTTCACCCAGGCGATGGAGCTGATGTTCGGCGCCGATTCGGTCAAGCGCGAGAAGCCGGCGCCGACCAATCCGTTTCTCGACAATCCCTTTGCCAAGGCTTTCCAGGACATGATGAAGAACTTCCCGATGCCGGCGGAGCCGCCGAAGGAAGAGCCAAAGGCCAAGCCTGCCGCCGGCGTTGACATGGCCGCTTATACCGAAATGTTCAACGCCATGTTCGACAGCGGCCTGGAAGTGCAGAAGAGCTATCAGAAGAACATGGAAGCGATCTTCGACAGCTATTTGAACACGCAGGACAAGCCGGCATCCAAACAGGAGTGACGGCGGGTCGCCACTTCCGACCCCATCGATTGTTCGCAATTCCGCACAGCCCGTGCGCATTGCGCCCGCTTATCACACACCGAAGCTGAGCCTATTTCTGCTTTCATCTTGAAAGGAGATAGCCATGTCCAGTATCGATCAATCCGGCAGCTTTACCCTTGGGGACCGCAAGGTCAAACGGCTTGGCTACGGCGCCATGCAGCTTGCAGGCCCCGGCGTCTTCGGCCCGCCAAAGGATCATGACACTGCGCTCGCGGTTCTGCGCGAAGCCATCGCCGCCGGCATCAACCATATCGATACCAGCGATTTCTACGGTCCGCATGTGACCAATCAGCTGATCCGGGAAGCGCTCCATCCCTATCGCGGCGATCTCGTCATCGTCACCAAGATCGGCGCGCGGCGCGGCGCGGATGCCTCCTGGCTGCCGGCTTTTTCCCGGGAAGAACTGACACAGGCGGTGCATGACAATTTGCGCAACCTGGGACTGGACGTGCTCGATGTCGTCAATATCCGCATCATGTTCGATGTACATGGTCCGGCCGAAGGGTCGATCGAAGCACCCCTGACAATCCTGGCCGATCTCAAGCGGCAGGGCCTGGTGCGTCACATCGGGCTCAGCAACGTCACAGCCAACCAGATCGCCGAGGGTCGCCGGATCACCGAGATCGTCTGCGTCCAGAACCAATATAATCTCGCCCATCGCGCGGACGATGCCCTGATCGACACGCTTGCCCGCGAAGGCACCGCCTATGTGCCCTTCTTCCCGCTCGGCGGATTTTCGCCGCTTCAGTCCTCGGCGCTCTCCGATGTCGCCGCGCGTCTGGAGGCGACGCCGATGCAGGTGGCGCTCGCCTGGCTCTTGCAGCGCGCACCGAATATTCTGCTCATTCCGGGCACATCGTCGCTTGCTCACCTCAGGCAGAACATCGCGGCGGCCGAGCTGAAGCTGCCGGAAGATGCGATCGCCGAACTCGATCGCATCGCCGGCGCCAACCACGCCTGACGCGCCCCCTCACCGATCCGAGACGGTTCGAGCAGGCAGCTCGAGCCGTCTCTCTATTCCGATATTCTCGAGAAACACCTCATCGTGGCTGACGACCAGAAGCGCGCCGTCATAGGCTCGCAACCCGGCCTCGACCGCCGCGATGGAATCGATATCCAGATGGTTGGTCGGCTCATCGAGGATCAGCAGAGATGGCGGCACCGAGCCGCCGAGCACGCAGGCAAGCCCGGCGCGCAAAAGCTGGCCGCCGCTGAGGCTGGAGACGATCTGCAGCGCGGCATCGGCCCGAAACATGAAGCGCGCCAAAGCCGCCCGGCAGGCATTCTCGTCAGCCTCCGGGTTGATCCTTCGGAAATTATCGCGAATCGACGGCGATGGATCGAGAAGGCTGACCCTTTGGTCCAGCAGAGCGGAGTGGACGACCCGCACCGTGCCGCTCCACGGTTCCAGCGCACCTGATATCAAGGCCAGCAACGTCGTCTTACCCGAGCCGTTCGGCCCGGTGACGGCAACGCGTTCCGGCCCGGTAATAGCGAAATCGAAATCGCGCAGAATCGGCCGTTCCGGCTCATAACCGGCGGTGATGCCCTCCATCTTGAGGACGATCCTGTTTGACGGCAGCTCAGATGTCGGCAGTTTCACGGTCAGGGGCTGCAGGATCTCGATCTTCCCGCGCGCGGCAGCGGCATCCTGCAGAGCCTGGGCGCGGCGGCGTTCGGCGAGGCGCTTATTCTCCGCGCTTGTCATCTCGGCCCGCTCCTTCAAGCCGCCGAGCATGATGCGCGGAATACCGCCCTTGGCCGCCATCTTCCGGCCGACCTTGTCCCGCCTTGCCTGCCGTTCGACGGCGGTCTGGGCGCTTCTCTCCACTTCGGCGACACGCTTCTCCGCTTCGGCGAAATCATGTTCGGCGGCGGAGAGCTCCAGCGCCTTGCGTTCGCGATACTGGCTCCAATTGCCGCCATAGCGCGATGCACCGAGCGATGTCAGTTCGACGATCGCATCCATAGTGTCGAGCAATTCGCGATCGTGGCTGATGACGATGGCGCCTGCCCTCCAGCCGGCAAGCAGATCGATGACAGCTGCGCGACCGTCCCTATCGAGATTGTTGGTGGGTTCGTCGAGGATCAGGAAATCGGGATCGTCGACGATGAGGGCAGCAAGTCCGCAGCGCGTGCGCTGTCCTCCCGACAGTGTCACGAGAGGTGTTTCCGGGGTGACGTCGAGGCCGACACGATCAAGAGCTGCGGCGATGCGCGCCTCGAGCGTCCAGTCAGCCGAGGCGAGCTCTTCATTCGTCGCCTCACCGGCTTCCGCCCGCTTCAGGACGGCAAGGGCTTCGCTCGCACTGAAGAGATCGGCAACGGTTTCGTCCGCCTCCACCTGCACGTTCTGGCGCAAAATCCCCAATCGACCGCTGAAGAAGATGCTGCCGGATTGCGGCTGCAGCTCGCCGGAGACGAGCTTGATCAGCGTCGTCTTGCCGACGCCGTTGCGTCCGACAAGGCCGGTGCGTTCGGCACCGAAGCTGAGATCGAGATGGGAAAGGAGCGGCCGGCCGTCAGGCGTGGACCACGAAAGATTGGATAGAACGATGGATATGGGCATGAGCAAGAATGTCCTCGATGGCAAGGCTGAACGGCATTGCGGTCGAGATGGAATCCATTGCTGCACACATCCTGTTGGTATTGCGGATGCCCATAAACTAGGCGACCGGCAGCTTCAGTTCAAGGCCGGCGCGCAAAGTCAGGAGCAAGTTCAACCCTTGGCGTCGATGGCATCAAGGAAATCGATGACACGCTTCCAGGTGAGATCGGCGGCCTGGGCGTTATAATCTGGCAGGCTGGCATCGGTGTAGAGGTGGCCGCCCCCACCCGGATACGGGAAGATCTCCGCCGCGACGCCGGACTTGGTGACGGCCTGCCGCCAGCTTGCAACCTCTTCCTCTGGTTCGAACGGATCGGGATCGGCCAGATGAAGCTGTAACGGTAGGCCCTTGCGGGCATTGTCGGCGATGGAGGCAATGCCATGCAGGAAAAGGATGCCGGCGGTCTTCTCCCGCTTCGGCCAGAGGCTTGCAGCGACGGCGGCGCCCATCGAGAAACCTGCAAGCACGGTCGAGGCGGGTAAACCGGCCAGCGCCCATTCTGCGCGCTCGCAGATCGTCGGCCAGCCGATCTCCTCCTTGAACTCAAAGCCCTCATCGATCGATCGGGCGATCAGCCCATCATAGAGATCCGGCGCGAAAGCCTTGTGCCCCGCGGCCTGCACGCGCTCCACCGCCTCATGCTCAAGCGAGCGCAAGCCGTAGACAGAGTGGAAGAAGATCACCGTTGCCATCGCCGAATCCCTGCTGTCGGATCACATGAACATAAGACAGTTGCCACCGGAGGCAACTTGCCCGGGTATGATCCATTGCGAAAGCACGGTCATAAACGAAAAAACCCGGTGTTGGCCTTGGGCCGAACACCGGGAAAGAGGCAGGGCTTATTGGCTATCACCCTGCGGGGAAACTTTTGTCCGATATCAGCCGCGAAAGCTGAAGGCGGAGGGGCGCGTGCAGCGACGCGCGGAATTGGTCAGATGGCTGGACGGATCCTCGAAGAAGGTCGAGGTGGTCAGCGCAGCGTCGAGATCCTGCCTTGTCAGGCCGATGTCCCACAGCTGAGCATCGTTCAGCTCATTGAGATAGTGGATTTCCCGACGATTTCGGATTGCGCGCCAGATGGATGCCACATTGACAAAAGCAAGCATCATGCGTGCCGTCAGTGACAGCGATGGCGTTGCAGGGCCGAGGTCAAGGGTCCGATCTATCGTGCGCATTTCCATGGTCCTTTCCTTGGGGCACACGCCGGCAGAGCCCCTTTCCGATGATCCGGAAAAGGGGCGCAGGCCGGGAGGAGTTCGACAAGAGTTCTGTTCGATTGGTATGCTGAATTGCATTCAGAAGATGCCAAAGCCCTATTGATCAGTCCAACGAATGTTTCTAATGATAACTATCAAACTCCTTTATAGGTGAACTCATGTCCGCGCCGCTTGATATCGATCAGTTGCAGACCTTCATCGCCATCGTGGATTCCGGCAGTTTCACCAAGGCGGCCGACCGGGTGTTCAAGACGCAATCGGCCGTTTCCATGCAGATGCGACGGCTGGAAGAGCGCGTCGGCAAGCAGCTTTTCATCAAGGACGGGCGCGGCAACCGCCTGACGGCCGAGGGCGAAAAGCTGCTGAACTACGCCCGCCGCATCATTCGCCTGAACAATGAGGCGATGGCCGCTTTCGACGACAATCGTCTCGAAGGCACGCTGCGCATCGGCACGCCGGACGATTACGCCGACCGCTATATGCCGGAGATCATCGGCCGCTTCGCCAAGACGCATCCGAATGTCGAGCTCTATATCGTCTGCGAACCTTCGGTCGATCTCGCCGAGCGCATGCATCGCGGTGAACTCGACATCGCACTGGTTACCCATAATCCGCGCGAACGCATGTCCGATGTGGTTCGAACGGAGCCGCTCTGCTGGGTCGGCTCGGCCAATCACCCGCTGCGCGACGATGCGCCCATTCCGCTCGCCGTCGGGCGGCGCGACTGCCAGTGGCGCCAGCTTGCCTGCTCGGCTCTCGATGCCGGCGGCCGCGACTATCAGATCCTGTTCACCAGCTGGTCCTGCACCGTCGTTGCCGCAGCCGTGCTCGCCGGGATGGCGGTTTCGGTCATGCCGGAATCGGCGCTCAGGACTGGCATGAAGGTGCTGACTCAGGCTGATGGCTTCCCGCCGCTGCCGCCAGTGCAGATCGGCATCATGAAACGTCCTGGGCTTTCCGTTTCATTGATGAACGCGATCACCGCCCATATCTCGGCCTGCCTGGACAACATCACGCCAGCTGCGGTCGACGATGACCTCGATGGCGAGGTGAAGACCTATACGCGCTTCTATCCGCGGCTGCGCGCCGGGCATATTCTGCCGGGTTGGTGATCTCAGCGCTCACCAACCAATCACTTTCGGTCACGATTACAGTGCCGGCTCCGCCAGCAAAGTAGTGCGGATCACCTGTTTCCATTCATGGAGCATGCGCACGGCCATCTCATTGTCGCTCATGATGGCAAAGCGGACGGATGCGCCGATCAGATGGCTGAAGAGCTGAGTGCGCGCCGTCAAGTCGATGCGGCTTTCGGCCGGCAGGAAAGGCAGAATACTCTCAAGGAAAATTTCGGCGACACGATTGCTGTGCGCGATGTTGAGCTTCAGGATATCCCTGTCGATATCCGTGCCGAGCCAGACGCCGAGATATGCGGGATCGCTGCGGAATTCGTGGTAGTACCAATCGATCATGCCGCAGACGAGGTCGATGGCATGATCCAGCGATGTTACGGTCGCAAAGGCTTCCCCGACCTTTTGCTGGATCAGCCGGGAGTGCCGATCAAGCAGCGCTCCGACGATCGCGGCCTTATCCGGAAAATATTGGTAGACTGAACCGATCGGAATTCCCGCGACCGCGGCAAGTTCGGTCATCTTCATCGCACTGACGCCCTTTTCGGCGATCAGCCTGGCTGCGACCGACAGGATGGCGTCGACGCGTTGAATGCTTCGCTCCTGCTGCGGCCTTTTGCGGAACGTGACGCGGTCAGGCCTGTCCGGATTCATTCTTTCCCCGTTTCATTTTCATACTCAACGACGCTGGACACGGCAGAGGCTATGACACCAGACGCGTTCAATGCGCGTAAACGGGAAAAGTCCAATTTTAATCATCACTTAGGTGCCATCGCTATTATGAAAATCGAGGCCGGAACATGGTTTCGACCTCGGTAATCCGCGGATGGCTGGCAAGCCGCTATCAATGACTTGCGTCGTTACGATACATATTTCTTCAGAAAATCGACCGTCCTGCCCCAAGCGAGATCGGCCGCCTTCCTGTCGTAGCGCGCGGCCGAAGTGTCATTGTTGAAGGCATGGTTGACGCCGTCATAGACGAAGATCTCGAAGGTCTTGCCGCCCGCCTGCAGCTCCTTGCGATAGGCATCGATACCGGCATTGATGCGATCGTCGAGGCCGGCATAATGCAAGAGCAGAGCGGCCCTGATCTTGGGCACATCGCTTGCCGGCGGCTGTGCGCCGTAATAGGCGACGCCTGCCTTCAGCTCAGGCGAGATTGTCGCGAAACGATTGACGAGACCACCGCCCCAGCAGAAGCCGACAGCGCCGACCTTGCCATTGGCGCCATCGGCCTTGGCGAGATAGGCGAGACTCGCTTCGGCATTGGCGGCCGTCAGCGTTGGATCGAGATTGGTGAACATGTCGCGTGCCTTGTCTTCATCCTCCGGCGTGCCGCCGAGCGGAGAGAGGAAATCCGGCGCCAGCGCCACGAAACCTTCCAGCGCCACACGGCGGGCCACATCGCGGATATGCGGATTGAGACCGCGATTCTCATGGATGACGATGACGCCACCGAGCTTGCCGGCCGCATCTTTCGGACGAACGAGATAGCCTTTCATTTCGCCCTTGCTGCCGGCAAAAGTCACATCCTTCGCCTCCAGCCTGCCGTCATTGGCGGCAATGACCTCGGCGCTCGCCTTGTTGGCGGCAAGCAGCGGCGCAATCGCGGCGGCGGTCCCGGCAGAACCCGCAAGCTTGGTCAGCTTTTCCATGAAACCCCGACGATCGAGCGTCAGATGCGTGTACTCGTCATAGGCGTTGATCATCGCCTGCGTCACGACCGGCTTTTCCGTGCTCATAGTCCTCTTCTCCCTGTTTCCCCGGCAGCCGACGCGAAGCGGCCAGCCACTCGTTGACAAGATAGGTCAGCGGATGGCGACGTGAGGGTAAGGTAAAACACAAATGCGTTATCGCAGGTTGTTACCGCGACGACACGCGCGGTGTCAGGAGAAGGCAAGCCAGATAGCGAGCCAGACCCACATGCCGACGAGCGCCGCAAAGCCAAGAGCAAAGAGCGGGCTGCGATAACGCAGGTCGTTGCTGGTCACATGCACGAAGGCATGAGCGTAGCGCGTGGCGACGAAGATCCAGGCGAGGATCACGGCCGGCAAATTATCGGCCTGAGTGGTGTAAAGGAGGATGCAGCAGACGTGGAAGAGCAAGGGAAGCTCGAACTGATTGGCGAGACTGTTTCGCACCACCAGACTTTCGGCCGGCTCATTGGCGGAATGGTTCTCACGAAAGTTCACAGGCTGTATCCGGCCGGCCTTGACGAGAACGCGACGACGCCATCCGAGGAGAGCATAGAGGATGAAGACCAATACCGCATGCGCCACCATGGGCCAAAACATTTCATAGCCGGTCACGCCGCCAACTCCTTTGGAATTTCCGAAAGCCGATAGGGACAATCAGGACGGCCGCGTGCCGTCCGGCGACAGGTAACGAAAAATCGCGAAGCGGGCCAGTAGAATAACCGTCACCACCAGCGTCAGGAATTTCAGCCTGACGAGAACAGGCAGTACGCTTGCAAGAAGCGCCACAGTCTCGTCCGATGGCATCGCAGGGGGATAAAGCAGGAGGCCGGCGATATTCTCGGCATAGTCGACGGCCGCATAAAAGATCGGCAGATAGAAAATGACAGTGGCCGCGCCTGGTGGAATCGGTCGGCCGAAAAAGAAACCGCTGGGGCCGATCAGCCGCAGCAGGCAGAACAAAAGGCCGCCCAGTACCAGTGGAAAGATCAGCTCCGGCCCGAGATACATGGAATGCAGGATGGCGGCCGGATCGGGATGATCCCTGAGATAGCGCAGCATGGCGATGACATCGTCGCGCTCATAACCGCCGACGCGTGCGTCGAGCATCTGCTGGCCGGCTGCGGCATCGCTGAATGCCCTGACGAAGCCGGCATAGATCCAGGCGAAGAGTGCCAGCGAAAGAGCCGCGAGGACCGCCGCCAGGCCCTCTACAGCGCCGCGTGTCATATGTGACACGCAAAGGTCGCTGCAGCACTTTTAATCTGCTGCATAATTTTATCCTTAAATCGATCACGATTTAAGGAATTATGCAGTAAAGACCTGGCATCATCCCGAGCGCGATCTGCCATCAATCAGCCGCCTGCGCCCGGATAGTTCGGGCTTTCGCGGGTGATCGTGACATCGTGGGCGTGGCTTTCGCGCAAGCCCGCGCCGGAGATGCGCACGAAGGTGGCGCGTTCCTGGAAATCCTTGAGATCGGCGCCGCCAACATAGCCCATGGCTGCCTTGAGGCCGCCTGCAAGCTGATGCAGCACACCAGAGACCGGCCCCTTATAGGGAACCTGGCCTTCGATGCCTTCCGGCACGAGCTTCAGCGTGTCGCGAACCTCGGCCTGGAAATAGCGGTCTGCCGAGCCGCGCGCCATGGCGCCGACGGAGCCCATGCCGCGATAGGCCTTGAAGGAACGGCCCTGGTAGAGATAGACCTCGCCCGGGCTTTCATCCGTGCCAGCGAGCAGCGAGCCGATCATCGCGGCGGAAGCGCCGGCGGCGATCGCCTTTGCGAGGTCGCCGGAGAACTTGATGCCGCCATCGGCGATCACGGGGATGTTCTGATCCTGCGCGGCCTGAACGGCCGACATGATGGCGGCAAGCTGCGGCACGCCGACGCCGGCGACGATACGGGTCGTGCAGATGGAGCCGGGACCGATACCGACCTTGACGGCATCCGCGCCGGCATCGATCAGCGCGCGCGTGCCGTCATAGGTGGCGACATTGCCGGCCATGATGCGGACGGAGTTGGAAAGCTTCTTGACGCGGGTAACGGCATCGAGAACGCGCTGCGAATGACCATGTGCGGTATCGACGACCAGAAGGTCGACGCCGGCATCGATCAGGCGTTCGGCGCGCTCATAACCATCGTCGCCGACGCTGATCGCGGCAGCGGCGCGCAGGCGGCCCTGCGCATCCTTCGAAGCGTTCGGGTTGAGCTGCGACTTTTCGATGTCCTTGACGGTGATCAAACCGACCAGACGGCTGTCAGCGTCAACGACAAGCAGCTTTTCGATGCGGTGCTTGTGCAGCAGGCGCTTGGCTTCCTGCTGCTGAACGCTTTCCGTGACCGTGACCAGATTTTCGCGGGTCATCAGCTCGTAGATCTTCTGCGAGGGGTCGGAAGCGAAGCGGACGTCGCGGTTGGTGAGGATGCCCACCAGGCGATGCGACTTTTCGACGACCGGGATGCCGGAAATACCATGCGCCTTCATCAGGCTCAGCGCTTCGGCAAGCGTTGCGTCCGGGCCGATGGTGACCGGATTGATCACCATGCCGCTTTCGAACTTCTTGACCTGGCGGACCTCTTCGGCCTGCTGCACCGGCGTCAGGTTGCGGTGGATAACACCCATGCCGCCGGCCTGAGCCATGGCGATCGCCAGACGGCTTTCCGTCACCGTGTCCATGGCGGCAGAGAGGATCGGCAGGTTAAGCTCGATGTCCTGGGCGATGCGGGTGGCGATATTCGTCTGGCCGGGCATGACCTCGGAGTGTCCCGGCTGCAGGAGCACGTCGTCGAATGTGAGGGCATCCAACCCGGTTGACGTTTCAATAATGCGTGCCATGGCCAATTCCTTCGTCTGTGAAAACAGGAAAGCCCGGAACGAATCGTCTACCGGGCGATCTTGCAAGTGTTGCTTGGAAGTTGGCGAGGGCTGGTAACACGTCTATGACAGGAAGGGAATAGCAAAAAGCGCGGGGCAGATATGCCAAGCCGTGGCTTCAATGCGGGATTCGGCTGCGGTGTTCAGAGATTTCCATGCGGGCGTTGTCAAACACAGGCGAAAGTCCTCGTCATCGTCGGTCGCTTTCGGCGGGAGCAGCAATTGCGAGCAGTCTATTCCGGAAGAGTGCGCCATGACATAAGGTATCACGGTCGATTGGACGCAGGATTCCTGGTGCCTGCTTGTGACCTAAAGAAATGATCTTTCAATGCTCAAAAGCCCGGTTACGTGCGAAGTTCGCTACCGCATCGATCATCGCAGAATTTCGGAATTCGAAGCTTACAGCCGGATTTGGATTGAGCTCATCGAACGCCATGGCGGAACACATCACGGCTATTTCCTACCCCGGGACAAGCCGGCAGAGGCCGGAGTGAGCTTCCCGGGCATAAGTGAAGAAGGCCCCGGCGACATAGCGGTCGCACTATTCACATTTCCGGATGAGACAACCTACCTGCAATACCGCGAGCGTGTTGCAGCCGATCCGGACGGAATTGCCGCAAACGAACGCTTCGGAAAGAATCCGCCATTCATCAGCTACGAGCGAACTTTCCTGCGGCCGGTGCTACCGGCAAAGACTTAGACAGAGGTGACACTCATGGATTTCTGGATAGCAAGCGTTGCAGGATTAGCGATCGCCTATCTCTTGGGCTCCATACCCACGGGCTATCTGGCAGGGAGACTGCTCAAGGGCGTTGATATTCGGGAACTCGGCTCCAAGTCCACCGGCGCAACGAACGTATTGCGGACCCTTGGGAAATGGCCGGCCTTGGTGGTGCTCCTGGTCGATGTGCTGAAAGGTGCCGCGGCAATCGTCTTTGCCCGTTGGTTCTATCCCTGGCTCTATACGCTGCCGACCATGCTTGGTCCGCAGAGCCAGCAAAGCTTGGTTCCATGGGCTGTTTGTTTGGCAGGACTTGCCGCATTGCTGGGGCATAGCCGCCCGATATGGCTGAATTTTAGAGGCGGCAAATCCGTCGCAACGGGACTTGGCCTGTTGCTGGCGATAGCCTGGCCGGTGGGATTGGGTGCAGTGACGGTTTTTGGCGTTGCGTTGGCTATTTTTCGGATTGTTTCTCTGGGATCAATCCTGGCAGCCTTGACTGCGATTGCCCTGGTCTGCTGCCTGGAGCAGCCATTGCCCTATCGGTTGCTGGTGATCGCCGGCAGCCTTTACGTGATAGTGCGCCATCGCACGAACATTCAGCGACTGCTTGTAGGAACGGAACCTCGTCTCGGGCGAAGTGCTGTGGTCCAAAACTGAAACGGGATCGCAGATCCAGCATGTGCGATCCGGTTCGCCATGATTGACTCATCTCAAACGTCGAACTGATAGCTTTTCGGAATATAGCGAAAACCTTCCGGCTGCTTCTCCACGAAGCCGACGGCGGGGAAAGGCATGTGGAAGCCGAGGAAGGGGATGCGGTCGGCGGCGATCATGTCGAAGATGCGGCGGCGTGTCTTTGCCGCCTGCGACTTGTCCAGATCAAAACGCACGTCCCAGTCCGGGCGGCCGAGCGACAGGACATAATGGTTGGCGGTGTCGCCGGTCATGACGAGCTGCCCGCCGCCGGATTCCAGATGGAAAACGGACGCTTCGACCAGGATTTTCGAAACAACTAAACTCTTGATCTATCCAGACGATCTCCTTCGTCCATGTAGCGCGTCGAACAGAACAAGGCTCAGGGTGACGGCGGCCAAATTGTAAAGCGTCGCGACTGCGAATGCCGCCCCGTAGCCACCGGCGGCCGGTACCGCTGAATTTGCCTCCACGCCGCTCTCGTCAATAATACCGAACAAGATGATGCCGACAATCGTCAGTCCGAACGCCGAACCCGTTGTCTGTATGGTGCTGAAGATGCCAGACGCCATTCCGACCTCCGAATCGGCAATGGTGCTCAGAACCATGTTGAGCAAAAGCGGAATGACAATTCCCTGCCCAAGCCCCTGCAGTATCACCGAGATAGTCAGGGTCGATGCCTCCCGACCAAGAAAGCCGTCAGCAACTGCGATTAGCAAGCCCAAACTGAAGATAGCCATGCCAAAGATTGGCGTCTGATGCCCCATCCTCTTGGCCAAGAAGGCCGACATCAGGGAGCCTGCGAAGAAAGCGATGGTGGAGGGCAGAAACAGCATCGCCGCCTGTAAAGGAGTCCTGCCGAGGCCGACCTGTAAAAAGATCGTCAGCGACAGCGAGAAAGAGCTGATCGCAGAGAAAAACAGAAACGATGCCAGCATACCGAAGGCAAAGCCGTCGTTCTTGAACAGCAACGGATCAATAATCGGGACACCTCCCCGCTGCGTCAAGCGGTTTTCATACACGATAAAGGTTGCGAACAAAGGCACAGATGACAACAGACCGATGATCGTCCACCAAGGCCAATGCTGCTCTCGCCCTATCATCGCTGGCAGGAGGATTGCCGTGAGGGCAGAGGCACCCAGGAATGCCCCGAACACATCAAGCCTCGCCGATACAGCTTCTCTGGTTTCAACGATGAACCACTTCCCGGCAATGATGGCGTAGGCGGCGACCGGCAGATTGACAAAAAAGATCAGGCGCCAGCCAAGGCCGCCAATATCGAGCGCCATCAAGCCACCGCCGAGCACTTGCGAGGCTACGCCGGCAGCACCCTGTACACTCCCCATTACGCCGAACGCCCAGCGGCGCTTCTCTCCGTCGAACAGCAATCGCAGCGACGCATAGACCTGCGGCATCAGCAGCGCCGCGCCAATGCCCTGCAATGCCCGCGCGGCGATCAGGTTCCAGGGTGATGAAGCGAGGCCACACAGTAAGGAGGCCCCCGCAAAGATGGCCATGCCATAAAGGAACAGCCGCCGTCGGCCGTAGAGATCGCCCAACCGGGCGCCATTGAGCAGCATCGCGCCATAGGAGACGCTGTAGGCCACCATGATCATCTGCAACTCGGCGTTCGAGGCGTGCAAGTCCCGTTGAATATTCGGGAGCGCCACGTTGACGATGAAGAGATCGAGGATGGTGACAAAGTTTCCTGTCAGCAACACTGCAAGCGATGAATTGGCTCCCGCCCAGCGAGGCTCTTTTCTTACCAACTTCATTTGTATCTCCGGCTGAAAGGGAAGCAGGGTTGCGCCTTCCCGTAGGAGAAACGATATCTGGTCTTGAATATTGATCAATAACGGGAAAAAGACTTTCATTAACGACAATATGTCTTTAATGGGTGTCGCTATGGATAGCTTCAGCAGTCTTGCTGCCTTCGTTCACGCTGCCGAGCAACGCAGCTATGTGGCGGCGGCTCGCGTCGCCGGCCTTTCGCCATCGGCCATCGGCAAGGCCATTGCACGCCTCGAAGCCAGGCTTGGCGTCAGGCTGTTCAACAGGACAACGCGCAACATCAGCCTGACAGAGGAAGGTTCAGCGTTCTACGAGCGCTGCAAGCGTATCATCGATGACCTCGAAGATGCGGAGA
The DNA here is from genome assembly GCF_030182495.1 of Rhizobium aureum. NCBI lineage: Bacteria > Pseudomonadati > Pseudomonadota > Alphaproteobacteria > Hyphomicrobiales > Rhizobiaceae > Rhizobium > Rhizobium aureum. The sequence goes on from NZ_JAQJCI010000012.1 coordinate 105,878, forward strand.
CTAGCCTTATAGAAAGCCGGAAGCGCCCAAAAGGGCGCCTGCGCATCAGTGTCCCGCACATCGTCGGTCATCACCTCTTGATGCCCCTGCTGCCGGCCTTCGTCGCACGGTATCCCGAGATCGAGCTGGATATCGACTTTGAAGACCACGTCACCGACCTGGTGAGTGAAGGGGTGGATGTCGCTGTTCGTAGCGGCGAACTTGCCGATACCCGCTTGATTGCCCGACATCTCGGGGAGCAGCATTTTGTTGTTTGCGGAAGCCCTGCCTATTTCGATCGCCACATTCTTCCGACGACGCCGGCCGACCTTGCTTTACATGCGTGCATCCATTTTAAATATCCCACAAGCGGCCGGCTGGCGCCCTGGGCCTTTGCTCCTTCAAGCGAAAAGCTGATCTTGCCCAGGAGCCTGATCTTTAACAATACAGACGCGAGCTTACGGGCGGCGTTGGACGGCTTGGGGATCGCTCACCTGCCCATCTATGTCGCGGCGGCTCACATCCGCGCAAGATTGCTTGTTCCCGTGCTCACCTCACATATGGTCCCGTTTGGCTCTTTGTCGCTCGTCTGGCCGTCCAATCGCCAACTGTCCCCAAAGGTCCGGGCATTTGTGGACTTCGTGGCCGAGCATCTCGCAGCACGACCGAATGCTTTCGAAGCAGCGGCGGAGCTGAAGCGAAACTCCTAAGGTCAGCGATAAGCTATCCATAATTAGACGTCGGGAACGATTCTGTCGCGAACTTGCTCTCGAAAACTCGATTTGAGCCACCGACTTTCGCGGCAGAAGCCATCCGCATTTTTGTCGCTGATCAGCCTTGCGATCTCACTTTGAAAACAGACCTCAATCTTCCTTGAGTTCGCCCTCAAACGTCGAACTGATAGCTTTTCGGAATATAGCGAAAACCTTCCGGCTGCTTCTCCACGAAGCCGACGGCGGGGAAAGGCATGTGGAAGCCGAGGAAGGGGATGCGGTCGGCGGCGATCATGTCGAAGATGCGGCGGCGTGTCTTTGCCGCCTGCGGCTTGTCCAGATCAAAACGCACGTCCCAGTCCGGGCGGCCGAGCGACAGGACATAGTGGTTGGCGGTGTCGCCGGTCATGACGAGCTGCCTGCCGTCGGATTCCAGATGGAAAACGAGATGGCCGGGCGTGTGGCCGGGCGCCAGCATGGCGGTCATGCCGCTGACGATCTGGTCGCCATCCCTAAGGAAGGTCATCTTCTCGGCGAAGGGCACGACATTGGCAAGCACAGCCTTATGCCCGCCTTCCGCCGGCGTTCCCTCGCGCGCCTTGTCGGTCCAGAACCCATACTCGATCTCGCCGGCAACGTAGCGAGCGTTTGGAAAGGCCGGGCCATCCTCCTCCATCAATCCGTTGATATGATCGCCGTGCAGATGCGTCAGCGCAACGACGGTAACCTGTTCCGGCCTGTAGCCGACGGCCTTCAGCCCCTCGCGAAAGCGACCGAGGCCACGCGCGCGTCCAGCCGCACCAAAGCCGGTATCGACGACGATCACGTCGGAGCCGGTATCGATGATGGCGGGCGCATAGCTGTTCACAAGCTTTTCCGTCGGCAGGAAATTCTGCTCCAGCAGCTTGCGAACCGTATCGGGCGTCTGGTTTGTGCCGAAAGTCTCCCAGGGATTGTCCATGATGCTGGCGCCGTCCTTGACGACAGTGATGGTACAGGATCCCAATTTGAACTGATGCGTGTCTGGGGGCGGGACGGCAGTCATGATTTTCACTCCTTCTGCTGATGCGCGGCGTAAGCCACGCCTATCGCCGCCGCCGGCAGCAACGGTTCGGGAGATCATTCTGTCCGGCCAAAATTTTCGTCATGACAAGACAATCCAATTCCGCTAATACACCGACGACGTTTTATGCGTTTAGCATTTACATGCTCTCAGCATATGTCAAATCCTGCGTTCCGCGGCATGCGACGGCGGCTATCACGAAGACGTGACCCCAAGCATTCATGGAGCAATATCCGGGATTGGCAGCAGCCTCGCATAGGACTACAGAGCGGCTGATCGCACTACAGCACCGCGCGTCGCATGTGAGGCGCCAGGCGCTGTAGCACCTTCAATCTGCTGCATAATTCCTTAAATCGATTCCGATTTTAAGGAATTATGCAGTGGGCGACAGCCTTCCCGAAGACAGACCCATCAAGGCAGATGCCTATGAATCGCATCGTTCCATTGATCCTCGCCGTCGCACTCTTCATGGAACAGATGGATTCCACCGTCATCGCGACAGCGCTGCCGGCCATCGCCAACGATCTCCATGTCGGGCCGATCACGCTGAAGCTGGCGCTGACCTCCTACATGGTGTCGCTCGCCGTGTTCATCCCGATCAGCGGCTGGATGGCGGATCGCTTCGGCGCGAAAAACATCTTCCGCATCGCAATCTGCGTCTTTGTCATCGGTTCCATCATGTGCGCCTTTTCGGGCGGCCTGCTCGAATTCGTCTTCGCCCGCTTCCTGCAGGGCGTCGGCGGGTCGATGATGACGCCGGTCGGGCGCCTCGTGCTGGTGCGCACCACGCAGAAAAGCGACCTGGTTTCCGCCATGGCACTGCTTTCGATTCCCGCGCTCGTCGGCCCGCTTGCCGGCCCGCCGCTTGGCGGCTTCATCACCACCTATGCCTCCTGGCACTGGATCTTCCTGATCAACGTGCCCGTCGGCGTCCTCGGCGTGATCTTGGCTTCAATCTTCCTGCCTGAGGTGAAAGCGACCAAGCCGCCGAAGCTCGATGTCATCGGCTTCCTTTTGACATCCTTCGCCGCATCCGGCGTCGTCTTCGGCATGTCCGTCATCAGCCTGCCGGCGCTGCCGCCTTATATCGGCATCTCCGCCATCGTCATCGGCTTTGTCTGCGGCGTTCTTTATGTCGGCCATGCCCGCCGCCACCCGGCACCGATCCTCGACCTGTCGCTGCTGAAGAATATCACCTTCCGCGCCTCGGTCACCGGCGGCACGCTGTTTCGCATCTGCATCGGCGCCATGCCCTTCCTGACACCCTTGATGCTGCAGCTCGGCTTCGGCCTCAATCCATTCCAATCCGGCCTAATCACTTTTGCCGGCGCGATCGGCGCGATTTCGACGAAGTTCATCGCACGCCGGGTCTTTACCGCTGTCGGCTTCAAGACGGCGCTGCTTTCGGCCGCTGCGATCACGACTATCACCACGATCTGCACCGGCTTTTTCCAGCCCTGGACGTCGCACCTCATCATCATCGGCATCTTGCTGATCGGCGGCTTCTCGCGCTCGTTCTTCTTCACCGGCGTCAATGCGCTTGCCTTTGCCGATATCAGCGACAGGCAGGCGAGCCAGGCAACATCGATGAGCTCCGTCATGCAGCAGATCAGCCTGGCGCTTGGCGTCGCCGTCGCCGCCATGATCCTGGAGGCCTCCACCTTCTTCAGCGGCACGCAACTGCAGGTGCGCGATTTCCATATCGCCTTCTTCTGCATCTCGGTGCTGACCGTGCTTGCAACCATCCCCTTCATCCGGATGGATCGCAGCGCCGGCGCCATGGTTTCCGGCCACAAGGCCGGCCTGAAGCGCGTCGCAACGCTGCAGCCGCAGGTGGAACAGACGGCCGCAAAGTGATGATGCGGCCCTTATCGTGCTTCAGCCAAGCGGCAGCGCAGCGAGGGTTTCGTCAGTTTAGCGATTGAGGATAGTCGGATCTAGCGATCGGCGACGGATTCCTCTTCTTCCCTCTCACCTTCCGGCTTGCGTCCCTTGAAGCCTTTCGCTAGCAGGAACATTTCCACCGACTCGGCTCTGGATGCGCCGGGCTTCACATGGATGACCTGACGGAAATTCTGCTTGAGGAAAGTCAGCAGATCGCGCTCCGTGCCGCCCTGGAAGGTCTTGGCAAGGAAATGTCCGCCTTCGGCCAGCACCTCGACGGCGAAATGCGCCGCCACTTCGCAGAGATGCATGGTCCGCAGATGGTCGGTGCGGTGATGGCCCGTCGTCGGCGCCGCCATATCGGATATCACGAGATCCGGCGTGCCGCCGACGGCATCGATCAGCCTTTGCGGCGCCGTCGAATCAAGGAAATCGAGCTGCAGGATGCTGACGCCGGGGATCGGCGCCATCTCAAGAAAATCAATGGCGGCGACGCGGATATCCTCTTCGGTCGATGCGGTCACCTTGGCCGCGATCTGCGACCAGCTGCCGGGTGCCGCACCCAGGTCGATGATGCGGCGCGCACCTTTCAGGATCTGATGCTTCTCGTCGATCTCCAGCAGCTTGAAAGCGGCGCGGGCGCGATAGCCTTCAAGCTGGGCGCGCTGCACATAGGGATCGTTGATATGGCGCTGCAGCCATTGCCGCGAGGAGGCCTTCAGTTTCTTCTTCTTGACGCGCTGGCCGAGCTTGCGGCCCGTCCGGTTGCCGGCGATAGTTGGCTTGGTCACGTCTGCGGCCCCTTCATATCCCTCGGTCGATGACCTCGGCGCGAGCGGCCTCGCCGCCACACGCCGTCGTCTGCCATCATGTCGGTCAGCAGTCCCTCGCGCAGGCCGCGGTCGGCAACGCGCATGCGCGGGCTCGGCCAGCGGCGGCGGATCGCCTCCAGAATGGCACAGCCGGCGAGGACCAGATCGGCGCGATCCGGCCCGATGCAGGGATTGGCGGCGCGGCCGGCAAAATCCCAGGACAAGAGCTTCGCCTGCATCGCGCTCACTTCGTCATCCGAAAGCCAGACGCCGTCGACCCGGCGACGATCGTAGCGCGGCAGATCGAGATGAACGCCGGCAAGCGTCGTCACCGTGCCGGAAGTCCCGATCAGATGGAAGTCGCCGCTGTCGCGTGCGGCACCCTGCACCGGCGGACAATCGAAACGCTCGAGCATACGCTGGACTTCGCACACCATCGTCTCGAACAGCTCCGGCGTCACGTCGCGTCCACCATGTCGCTCGGAGAGCGTCACGACGCCGACGGGCAGCGAAGTCCAATGAGTGATGTGATTGGCAAGCCGGCTGGAGCGATTCTCGCCGATGCGGATGACGGCAATCTCGGAAGAGCCGCCGCCGATATCGAACAGCACGACGGAGCGCGCCTCGGGTCCCACAAGCGACGAGCAGCCCGAGACGGCAAGCCGCGCCTCGGTCTCGCGGTCGATGATTTCGAGCTGCAATCCGGTCTCTTCGGTCACGCGCGCAAGGAATGCCTCGCCATTGTCAGCAGCGCGGCAGGCTTCGGTCGCGATCAACCTCATGCGGCGGATTTCGCGGGCCTTCAGCTTGGCCGCGCAGATGCGCAGCGCCTCCACAGCCCGATCCATGGCATCGCTCGAAAGGCGTCCGCTGGCGCCGAGCCCTTCCCCGAGGCGCACGATTCGGGAGAACGCGTCGACCACCCGGAACTGCCCCGGACGGGTCGGCTGCGCGATCAGCAGGCGGCAATTGTTGGTGCCGAGATCGAGGGCGGCATAGAGATCGAGCGGCCGGGAATCAGCCTCGGTAAAATGATGCTGCCCCTGGCCTTCGCGCCGCGGCGGCGATTGCCGGCTCTGGCGATGATCGTCATGGGCCGGAGCGTGGGCGTTTGCCGGCATGTTCGCGGGAGCGACGATCTGCGCCGTCTTCTCATGCGCCAATGGCCGGCCCTGCAGGCCGCGCTTGCTGCGGTGCTTGCGGCGATTCTTGCCGCTCTTGTGCGATGAGGGATGGCCGTGATCCGCTGCCGCACGGTGTTCCGGCGCGGATGAAAACTGCTGTTGTGTTTGGGAAGCGGATTGCGCGCCACCATGGGCTGCGCCGCGCGCACGGCGCCGACGCTTGCGTTTTCTGGCCGGCGAGCCGGCGTCATCCTCTGCTGGGCGTTGCGCCGCCTGGCTGGACTTGCCTGCCTGGCTGGCTTTCGCAGAATGAGCGTTCGGGCGGCCATGGCTGCGCTTACGCTTCGCACGCCGGGAGGATTTACCCTTCCTGCGCTCTGCTACCGACGCCCCGTCTGCCTGCGGCGCTAGGCCGCTGTCGGGGTCACTCACGTATCTTTTCCACCGCGCCGCGCAAGGCCCTAGGGCATGCTGCAGGCGCTCGTTCGATTTTCGTTGGGCAGAGAATACCAGCAGGATGGGTTTTCGCCAAATTCTTTTTGAATCGCGCCAATTTAGCCGCGCGCGGAACAGCTCTCAGGCGACCAGGTGTGCCCGGACATCAGCCGCAAGTTGCTGCATGCGATCGATCGGCGCATGGCCGATCAGCATGAAGGCATGGCTGGGGCTCGACCAGTAGACGACATTCATGCCCTTGCGATTTTCCATGTCCGGCGCGGCCGCACCCCTGGCGGATTGGACGATGCAAAGCGCCATGGGGCCGCTTTCCGGATCGAGATAGGCGATTTGGGCCAGCGGCTTGCTGTCGTAATTCAGGATTTGGGCGCGCTTGAATTCGACGCCCGGCATCGCCACGGCTTCCGGCGCCAAAGACAAGCCCAGCTTGGCACCGACCTCATTCAATTGCGCGACCTGTTGCATACGGTCGCCGGCCGGGGCGCTGAGCGTATCCGCCGTATAGAGCGAAAGATATTCCGCGACCACGGCACGCCACTCGGTCTCTTCATCCGGCTTCGAAAGCCGATGGCCAAGGCCGATCACGGCGCGGTCGACGGCAATGGCGGCGACGAAGCTCGCGGCAACAGCGGCCAGGAAACCACGGCGACCGATGCCGGAAGCCCGCGCCTTGCTCTCCTTTGCTGGAGGAATAGCCGCAAGCATGGCCTCCAGCTTCGCAGCCGGTGCCTCGGCAAGCATTGGCTCGAACGCTGCCCTGAAGGGCAGCGTGCTGCGGGACAGGAAGTCGAAACGCTCGGCAACACGCTCGTCGTCGGCGATCAATCGTTCGATCCGCTCGCGCTCGGCGGCATCCAGCTCGCCATCGATGAAGGCGGTGAGCTGCTCGTCCGAGGGCATCTGTCCTTTATCCAATTCACTCATTTCCATTCCCCAGTCGCCCACCTCCGGAAGATTTTCCGTCAGCCACCATCCCCATGCCATCAGCGAGTTTTGCCCGCGCCGCCGCCAGCCGGCTCATGACCGTTCCGATCGGCACCTCCAGAATCTCGGCCACTTCACGATAGGAAAGCCCCTCGACATAGGCGAGAAATACCGCGGTGCGCTGCGCCTCCGGCAATGCCTGCACGCGCTGCAATACCTGCCCAGCCAAAATATGCGTTTCGGTTTCCTGCGCGCCGTCGAAAACCAACGTTTCGTCGGCATCGACGAAGCCTTGCCCCATTCGCACACGGCGCGAGCGGACCTCGTTCAGCCATATCGAATGGAGGATGGCGAACAGCCAGCGATCGAGCCGTGTGCCCGATGTGAACTGAGCGGCCCGCTCCAGAGCCCTGACGCAGGTCGCCTGAACGAGATCGTCGGCCACGTCCCGCTGACGCGACAGCACTACGCCATAGCGCCATAGCCGCGTCAAATGCTGGGACAGGCCCGTCCTGATATCCTCTTCGCTCGCTATGACATCCTCCGCCGCATTCGCATGTCCGGAAGCCGCCGACCTTTTCGGCGGCCTCGCAACTGTCGGACTATAAGCAGAAATTGCGCTACGAGCGACCGGCATCACTCCCATATTTCTCGCAAAGCTCCCTGCTTACCGTCTTCATCGTTGACCCAGGCCCGCCGTTACAGGCTGGACGGATTCAGGATCGCGGCATGAAGATCGCGATATTCCTCGCAGCTCGTATTGCCGCAGAGCGTCTTGATCGTGCTCAGTTGGTCCTTGGCGAGATCCATCTGGCCCTTGATGACGTAGGCTTCACCGAGATACTCGCGAACCAGCGTGTACTTCGGGTCCATGGCGACGGACTTCTGGTAGTAGGAAATGCCCTCGTCCGTGCGTCCGAGCTTACGGGTGGCATAGCCGCGATAGTTCAGCGCCTCGGCCGTATTCGGGTTCTTCATCGTGTCCAGAACCGCCAGGGCTTCTTCGTAGCGATGATCCTTCTTGGCCAGCGAATAGGCATAGTCGGCGCGGTTTTCATCGGTGACGTTGGCGCTCTGCTGCTTGACGCATTTCTTCGCCTTCTGATCGTAGATCTCACCCTTCTTGCAGGTCGGCGTCGTGCTGGAATCGTCGCCGGCCGCAAAAACCGGAACGGCGAAAGCGCCGAGGGTCAGGCCTGCACCGAGGGCGATGGAAGCCAGGCGAAATGCTTTGGTCGTCATGAACTGTCTCCTTGGCAAAATGAACGTTGCGAGGAGAGAACACACCGTCCGGACATTTTATTCGGAGGGCGCGCGAATTTTTTTCTGATCATCCCTGGGGCCGAGCGCCGTCACTCTTTCGTGACTGTTCCGGCATCGAATAGACCGTCGCCATTGCGTGTTTCCACCACATGCCCCTCAAGGGCACAGGAGAAACCCGTGACCGATAGCATCAAACTTCTAAGCCTCGCCGTAGCAACACCCGACAACATCATCCCTCAAACGGAAGCCGCCGAGACGGCGAGCCGTCTGTTCTCGGATCGCTTTCAGGATTTCAAATATCTCGCCCGCGTGTTTGAGAGCACCGGCATTCGCCAGCGCCATCTGGCGCGGCCGCTTTCCTGGTTCGAACAGCCGCATGGCTGGCAGGACCGCATGGCCGCCTATGCGGAGGTGGCCTCCGAACTTTTCCGCCGGACAGCGACTGCGGCGCTGCAACGCGCCGGCCTTGAAGCCAGGGAGGTCGACTGCGTCGTCACGGCCTCGTCCACCGGGCTTGCAACGCCGAGCCTTGAGGCTCGGCTCGCCGGCGAGATGGGCTTCCGCGGCGATATCGAACGCGTGCCGATCTTCGGGCTCGGTTGCGCAGCCGGCGTATCCGGCCTTGCCGTCGCGACGAAGATGGCAAGAAGTCGGCCGGGCGCCGTCGTGCTCTTCATCGCGATCGAACTCTGCTCGCTCGCCTTCCGCCTGGACGAGCTGACGCGGCCCAACATCATTGCCACGGCGCTGTTCGGCGATGGAGCGGCGGCCTGCGTGCTGCGGGCCGGCGAAAGCGGCATCGCGGAGATCGAATCGACGGGCGAACATCTCTTTCCCGACAGCCTCGGCATCATGGGCTGGAAGATCGACGATACCGGCTTCGGCATCGTGCTGGAGCAATCGCTGCCGGTCTTTGCCGAAACACATCTGAGGGGTGCGGTTGCCGGCATTCTGGAGCGATCGCGGCTTTTGATCTCGGATATCGACCGCTTCATCTGCCATCCCGGCGGAGCCAAGGTGCTGATAGCGCTCGAAAAGGCGCTCGGCCTCCAAGAGGGATCGCTCGATATCGAGCGCGAGGTGATCGGCGACTATGGCAATATGTCCTCCCCCACCGTGCTCTTCGTGCTGGAGCGCATGATCGCGGCCGGACTTCCGTCCCGCTCGGCATTGCTCGCCATGGGTCCCGGCTTCTCGGCAAGCTGCATCACCTTGAAGAGGGCCGCCTGATGCTGTGGCTATCGATCGCGCTTCTGACCTTCGTGACGCTGCAGCGTCTGGCGGAACTCATCTATGCAAGGCACAATACCGCCGCCCTGCTTGCCCGCGGCGCCAGGGAATATGCCTCGGAACACTATCCCTTCATGGTGGCGCTGCATGCGGCCTGGCTGATCGGGCTTTGGTTGTTCGCCATCGGCCGGCCAATCGATCCCGGCTGGTTCCTGCTCTTCATGCTGTTGCAGGGACTGCGTATCTGGGTGCTGGCGACGTTGAAGGGACGATGGACGACGCGCATCATCATATTGCCGGGCGCCGCTCTCGTGACCAGCGGACCCTATCGCTTCCTCAGCCATCCGAACTATGCGATCGTCATCGGCGAGATCGCAGTACTGCCCCTCGCCTTCGGTTTGCCTGTCTTTGCCGCAATCTTTTCGCTGCTGAACGGCATCATTCTCGCCATCCGCATCCGCGCCGAAAACGCCTGCCTGAAACAGAGTGCGGCCTGACCCGCATTTTTCAATTGCGCCGCTGAAATTTGGCAGGCATTTTCGATGCTTAGATCGCGCGCCGGGCACTGGCATTCACTGCCTTTGAAGGTCGCGCGGCAATGCAATAGGCATGCGGATAGCAGGATAAGATGACAAAGGACGCAATCGTTCTCGGTGCGGGCATCGTCGGTGTTTCGACGGCAATCCATCTGCAGCGGCGGGGACGGCAAGTCGTCCTCGTCGACCGCCAGCCGCCGGGCCAGGGAACATCCTTCGGCAATGCCGGCCTCATCCAGCGCGAGGGCGTGGTGCCCTACGGCTTTCCGCAGCAATTCGGCCTGCTGCTGCGCTATGCTTTCAACAATCGCATCGACGCCCATTATCATCTGCGCGCCCTGCCGGCGCAGATCGCCTTCCTCGCCCGCTATTGGTGGAATTCCAATACGAAACGCCATGAGATGATTTCGCGCGCCTACGCGCCGCTGATCGAACATTCCGTCAGCGAGCATAACGATCTCATCGAAGCCTCGCATGCAGAGGAGCTCATTCGCAAGAACGGCTGGGTGGAACTGTTCCGTTCGAACGAGAAGCGTGACGCGGAATTTGCCGAGGCCGAGCGCCTAAACCGCGAATTCGGGATCGGCTACGACGCTTTGAGCGGTCCGGAGGTCGCAGCAGCGGAGCCGCATCTGAGGGGCAGCTTTGCCGGCGCCCTGCGCTGGCGCGATCCCTGGTCAGTGCTCGACCCGCACGGGCTGACAGCAGCCTATCGGCGATATTTCGAAAGCATTGGCGGCCGCGTGACGACCGGGGATGCCGTCTCGCTCGGAATGGCCGGCTCAGGCTGGCGAATGGTGACGGCGGAAGGATCGATCGAGGCGGAGGATGTCGTCGTCGCACTCGGCCCGTGGGCCGATATCGTGACGAAACGCTTCGGCTATGCCTTCCCGCTCGGCGTCAAGCGCGGCTACCACATGCATTACGCCACCGAGGGCAACGCCGTCCTCAACAACTGGACACTCGATGCCGAGCGCGGCTATCTGCTGGCGCCGATGAGCCGCGGCATCCGGTTGACAACCGGTGCCGAATTCGCCCTGCGCGATGCACCCAAGACACCGGTCCAGCTCGATCGCGCCGAGGCCGTCGCGCGTGCCACCTTCCCGCTTGGCGAACGACTGGACCCGGAACCCTGGATGGGCGCCCGCCCCTGTACGCCCGACATGATGCCGATTATCGGCAAGGCCCCGCGCCACAATGGTCTGTGGTTCGCCTTCGGCCACGCGCATCACGGACTAACGCTCGGGCCGGTGACGGGCCGCGTGCTCGCCGAACTCATCACCGGCGAGAAGCCCTTCATCGATATTTCCGCCTATGCGCCGGACCGATTTGCCCCTTGAGCCTTTGGCTTAGAGGATTGTCCGGAGGCTTTTGACGGAAGCTTCGACAATGCCTTCGATCGTATCGTCGATATCGACAGTCACGACACCGGCTTCGCCGGTCGGCACTTCCAGCGTCTGCAGCTGGCTTTCGAGCAATGACGTCGGCATGAAATGCCCCTTGCGCTCGCCCATGCGCTTCGTCAGCAGCTCCTTCGAGCCTGCGAGATAGATGAAATAGAGATGGCCGCCGGCAGACGCCCGCAGGCGTTCGCGATAGACGCGCTTCAGCGCCGAGCAGGTAACGACAACGCCTTCGCCTTTCGCAAGGCTTGCCGATATTTCCTGGCCGATCTTTTCCAGCCAGGGCCAGCGATCCTCATCGGTCAGCGGAATGCCCTTGCTCATCTTCTCGACATTGGCGGCCGGATGCAGCGCATCGCCTTCGATGAAATGGATGCCAAGCTTGGCCGCGACACCCTCGCCGATCGAGGATTTGCCGCTGCCGCTGACACCCATGACGATGATGGCAAGGGGAATGTCTTGATTATCGCGCATAAGGCCTGTCCGGAATGATTGACTTGAACCGGGCACGACCGGTCTCGCCAGCCGTGCCCGACTCACAACTTGGATCAATCCAGCGGAAAGAAACAGGAAAATTTATGCGTTCCCTCGCCCGCCAGTTCCGGTTCGACCTGCCGGCATTTGTCCTGGGCACGCCAGCAACGCGGGTTGAAGTGGCATCCCTTCGGCGGATTGAGCGGCGACGGCAGCTCGCCCTGCAGGCGGATGCGGTTCTTCTCGCGCTCCGGATCGGCGATCGGCGTCGCCGACAGAAGGGCTGCGGTGTAGGGATGGCGCGGCCTGTTGAAGACTTCTTCCGCCGTGCCGGTTTCGACCGGGCGGCCGAGATACATCACCATCACGTCGTCGGCGATATGGCGCACGACGGAGAGGCCATGCGAGATGAAGAGATAGGCAAGCCCCATCTCCTTCTGCAGGTCCATCAAAAGGTTCAGAACCTGCGCCTGGATCGACAGATCGAGCGCTGAGACCGGTTCGTCGAGCACAAGCACCTTCGGCCGCAGCATGAGGGCGCGTGCAATGGCGATACGCTGGCGCTGGCCGCCGGAGAACATATGCGGGTAGCGATCGTAGTGCTCGGGCCGAAGGCCGACGCGCGCCATCATTTCCTCCGCCTTGCGGCGGCGGGTGGCGGCATCGTCGTCGGTGTTGATCTTCAGTGGCTCCTCCAGGATGGAGCCGACCTTCTGGCGCGGATTGAGCGAGCCATAAGGGTTCTGGAATACGATCTGCACGGCACTGCGCAGGCTACGGTCGCCGAGCTTGGCGGGCTTGCCGTCGATCAGCAGCTCACCAGCCGTCGGATTTTCGATCATCGTCACCAGCCGGGCAAGCGTCGACTTGCCGCAGCCGGATTCGCCCACGACCGCAAGCGTGCGCCCCGACTGCAGGCTGAAGCTGACGCCGTTCAATGCCTTGACGGTCGCCTCCGGTTTGAAGCTGCCGCGCTTGACGGTGTAGAACCGGGCGAGATCGCGCCCTTCGAGAACAGCGCCGGTCATGCGGCACCTCCTGCTTTTTGCGTGGGGGCAATGCCGGGATGGCCGAGCGGCTTGCCATGTTCCAGCGGATAGTTGCAAAGGGTCAGGCCGAGTTCGGCGCCCTGACGCTTGACGCCCTTGTCGCATTCCGGCGTTGCGAAGGAGCAACGGGGCGCAAAGAGACAGCCTCTGGGACGATCATGCTGGCCAGGAACCACACCGGCAATCGACGGCAGGCGCTCGCCGACTTCGGCACGCTCCGGCAGAGCCGATAGAAGGGCTGCCGTATAGGGATGATGCGGATCGCGGAACAGCTCCTTGACGGGCTGCTCCTCGACCTTTTGGCCGGCATACTGCACCTGCACGCGCTCTGCCGTTTCGGCAACGACGCCCATGTCATGGGTGATGAGCACGAGCGCCATGCCCTGCTCCCGCTGCAGGCGCACGAGCAGATCGAGGATCTGCGCCTGGATCGTCACGTCAAGCGCGGTCGTGGGCTCATCGGCGATCAAAAGCTTCGGATTGCAGGCAAGCGCCATGGCGATCATGACGCGCTGGCTCATGCCGCCGGACATCTGATGCGGGAAGTTCGACAGCCGATCCTCGGGCGCGGGAATGCCGACCAGATTCAGAAGCTCGATCGCGCGCTCGCGACGCGCCTTGCGGTCGAGCCCCATGTGGATGCGCAAGGTCTCGCCGAGTTGGAAGCCGACCGTGAAGCACGGATTGAGGCTCGACATGGGCTCCTGGAAGATCATCGCCATGTCCTTGCCGATGATCTTGCGGCGCTGGCGCGAGGAGATGCCGCGCAGATCCTTGCCATCGAACATCATGCGGTCGGCGGTGATCTTCGCCGTCCAGGGCAGAAGCCCCATCATGGCGAGCATGGAGACCGACTTCCCGGAACCGGATTCACCGACGATCGACAGGATTTCTCCCTTGTCGCAGGTGAGCGAAACGCCATCGACCGCCCGGAACAGGCCCGACGATGTCTGGAATTCAACGGAGAGGTTTTCAATATCGAGGAGTGCCATTACGACCTCTTCAGCTTCGGGTCGAACGCATCGCGCAGGCCGTCGCCCATCAGATTGATGGCGAGCACCGTGATCAGGATGCAGAGACCGGGGAAAGTAACGAGCCAAGGGTTGCTCTGGAAGAATTCACGCGAATCCGCGAGCATCGTGCCCCATTCCGGCGTCGGCGGCTGCGCGCCCTGGCCTAGGAAGCCGAGGGCTGCGGCATCGAGAATGGCGGCCGAGAAGGCGAGCGTCGCCTGCACGATCAGGGGACCAAGGCAATTCGGCAGGATCGTCTTGAACATCAGCCGCAGCGGACCGGCGCCGGCAACACGTGAAGCGATGACATATTCCTTGTCGCGCTCGGACATGACGGATGCCCGCGTGAGACGAACGAAATGTGGCTGGTTGACGATGGAGATCGCAATCATCGCATTGGTCAGGCCTGGGCCGAGGATTGCCACCAGCACCAGGGCAAGCAGCAATGACGGGATGGCAAGAATGATGTCCATGATACGCATGATGATCGTATCGGTGCGGCCACGAACATAGCCGGCGACAAGGCCGATCAGGATGCCGGCGATGGCCGAAAGTGAAGCGACGACCAAGCCGATGAACAGCGAGAACCGCGTGCCGTAGATGAGGCGCGACAGAAGATCGCGACCATTGGCATCGGTGCCGAGCAGGAAGCTGCTGTTGCTGCCTTCCGCCCAGGCTGGCGGCAGGCGCTGCATGTCGCTGCCGTAAGCGGCATCGGGATTGTGAGGCGCCACGAGGCCGGCAAAGATTGCCAGAAACAGGACGAAGAGGAAGATCGCGAGGCCGATGACGGCGCCCTTGTTGCGAGAGAAGTAATACCAGAACTCCGCAAGAGCGGAAGGACGGTCGGATTTGACACTAACCGTTTTGACGCTAACCGTGCTCATGGGGCCGCTCCTAGTGACGAATGCGTGGATTGACGAAGCCGTAGAGCAGGTCGACAGCAAGATTGACGAGCATGACGATGCCGGCGATCAGCAACAGGCCACCCTGCACGACCGGATAGTCGCGCTTGAAGACGGCGTCGATCATCCATTTGCCGATGCCCGGCCAGGAGAAGATGCTTTCCGTGAGGATAGCGCCGCCGAGCAGCACGCCGACCTGCAGGCCGATCGTGGTGACGACGGGGATCATCGCATTGCGCAACGCATGTACTGAAACGACGCGCAGCGGCGACAGACCCTTGGAACGGGCCGTGCGCACATAATCCTCGCCCAGCACCTCCAGCATGGCGGAGCGCGTCTGGCGCGCGATGACGGCGAGCGGAATGGTGCCGAGCACGATGGTCGGCAGGATCAGCGAATTCAAAGCGGACCAGAAGGCGCCCTTCTGACCGGACAGAAGGCTGTCGATCAGCATGAAGCCGGTAATCGGCTTGAAGAAATAGATGAGGCCGATGCGGCCGGAAACCGGTGTCCAATGCAGATAGCCGTTGAAGACGATGATCAGCAGCAGGCCCCACCAGAAGATCGGCATGGAATAGCCGACAAGAGCCACGCCCATGACGCTTTGATCGAACCATGTGCCGCGTTTGACGGCGGCGAAGACGCCGGCCGGAATGCCAAGACAGATCGCGAGGATCATGGCGCAGATCGACAGTTCGAGCGTTGCCGGGAAGAAGGTCAGGAAGTCGGTCAGTACGTCGCGCTTGGTGGTGATCGAGGTACCGAGGTCGCCATGCAGGGCGTTCCAGATATATCGGCCGTACTGAACGATCATCGGCTGGTCGTAGCCGAGATCGTGGGATATCTGCGCATGGCGTTCCGGCGACATAACGCGTTCGCCCGACAGCAGCATGACAGGATCGCCGGGAAGCAGGCGGATGAAGGAGAAGGCGACGATCGATACGCCGAGGAATGTCGGGATCAGCACCGCTAGCCGGCTGAGAAGAAATCGCAACATGGCAGATGTCCAAATTTTTCCGGCGGTCAGACAGGGTGTCTGACCGCCGGGTCGCCCGGTCTTAGCCGGGCATTCTCACAGATTTTTCGTTATTCGGCGATATCGACGCCGTCGAAGCGATGAACGCCGACCGGATCCTGGAAGTAGCCGGAGACATTCTTCGTCATCGGGATGAACTCTTCCGAATGGTCGATGGTCATCCAGGGAGCTTCGCGCTTGAAGACGACCTGAGCCTGTTCGTAGAGCTTGGTGCGCTCCTTCACGTCGGCGGTCTGCTTGGCCTTCTTCACGAGATCGTCGAATTCCTTGTTGCACCACTGCGCGCGGTTGTTGCCGCCGACAGCATCGCAGCCGAGCAGCGTGTCAAGGAAGTTGTCCGGATCGCCATTGTCACCGGTCCAGCCGAGGATGGCCGCGCCATCGCGGTCCTTGGCGGAGGAGAGCTTCAGGTACTGAGCCCAGTCATAGGTGACGATCTCGACCTTGACGCCGATCTTGGCGAGGTCTGCCTGCATGAGTTCGGCGGCACGGCGCGCGTTCAGCATGTACGGACGCGAAACCGGCATTGCCCAGATCTTCATGCTGAGATCCTTGACGCCAGCCTTTTCAAGCAGCTTCTTGGCTTCTTCCGGATTGTAGGCGTCGTCCTTCACGTCCTTGTTGTAGGACCACATGGTCGGCGGGATCGGGTTGGTCGCAACCTTGCCGGAGCCCTGGAAGACGGCGTCGACGATGGCCTGCTTGTTGACGGCCATGTTGATCGCCTTGCGAACTTCGACCTTGTCGAACGGCGCAACGAGCGTGTTGTAGGCGAGGTAGGAAACGTTCAGGCCGGCCTGTTCGAGAACCTTGAGGTTCTTGTGAGCCTTCAGGTCCTTGATGTCGGCTGCGTTCGGGTAAGGCATGAGGTTACATTCGCCGGACTTCAGCTTCTGCGCGCGGACGGATGCATCCGGCGTGATCGCGAAGACGAGATCGTCGATCTTTTCCTTGCCCTTGAAGTAGGTCTCGTTTGCCTTGTAGCGGATGACGGCATCCGGCTGGTAGGCGACGAAGGTGAACGCGCCGGTGCCGAGCGGCTGCTGGTTCATCTGCTCCATCTTCTTGTCGGCCTGCAGCTTGTCTGCATATTCCTTCGACAGGATCGAGGCGAAGTCCATGGCGAGGTCGGCAAGGAACGGCGCTTCCGGACGGTTCAGGACGAACTTGACGGTGAGGTCATCGACCTTGTCGATCGACTTGATGAGCTTCGGGAAGCCCATGCCGTCGGCATATTCATAGGAACCGCCGGCAACATACTTGGCCCACGGATTGTCCGTACCGAGCTGACGGCCGATCGAGAAAATGACGTCGTCGGCATTGAGATCACGCGTCGGGGTGAAGAAATCGGTCGTCTGGAACTTCACGCCCTTGCGAAGCTTGAAGGTGTATTCCTTGCCGTCGGGGGAAACGGTCCAGCTTTCGGCGAGGCCGGGTTCGATCTCGGTGCTGCCGTGCTTGAATTCGACGAGACGGCTATAAACCGCACGCGAGGAAGCATCAAATGTGGTGCCGGCGGTATAGATGCCGGGATCGAAACCTTCCGGCGAACCTTCCGAGCAATAGACAAGCGTTTTCGACCAGGCGGACGTCGCCATGACAGAAGTCAAGGCTGTCACTGCCAGCAGGACAGAAATCTTTTTCATGATATCGTTTCCCAGGTTTGTTATTCTTCTGAAGCCGTGGACACCACCAGAGGTTCCCATCCGGATCGCGCCGATGGAACTTTATTTTAAGTTTGAAAGCAACAAGCGCCGCCTAAAATTTTTCCAATTTGCAGAGTTTGGAAATTTTTGGACGAAAATGCCTTTGAATTGGTAATATTCTGGCAAAATTTTGCACGGTTTTAGCATATTCAGAATGATTTGATGTTTTCCGTCCGCACTTCGCTAACCGTTTATTGCCCGTATAGGAGGCAATATAAACGAAAATCCGCAGCTACCGGCGGCAGCTGCGGACAAAATCAATCGAACTCGGACGAGTGATCAGGCAGCCGGCGCCGAGATCGCAGGCTTCTTGGCGATCGCCTTGTGATCCGCATCGGTCAGGCCGAGAAGGAAGTTGATCTGCGGCCGGGCCTTGACCAGATCATCGATGGAATATTCGGTCAAAACATCGAAGAAGGCGTTCAGCGCCTTGCGCAGTGCGGAATTGAGACCGCAGCTATCGACCAGCGGACATTCCACCACGCCATCTTCGAAACATTCCGCCATGGCGAAACTGTCTTCGGTAACGCGAACCACGTCGAAAAGGCTGATATCGGTCGCGGGCTTGCCAAGACGCACGCCACCATTGCGGCCACGCACGGTTTCGACAAGACCCGCCTTCGTCAGCGGCTGCAGGATCTTGAAGAGAAACAGCTCGGACACGCTATAGGCCCTGGCAATCTCCGGGATGCGGCTCAGATGGCCTTCATTGGCGGCACAATACATCAGCATGCGCACCGCGTAATTGGTCTGTTTCGTCAAACGCATGCCGATCTCCTGGAATCAAGGCTGCTTAGGGGCTGGACCCGTATATAGTGGCTTTCTTAGTTTTGAACAATTCCAAAATATGAAATTCATATTCACGTTATTCGAAACCTGAGCTCCTCACCCGTTCGGCTTCGCCCCCTTCTCCTTCAGCTCCCTGGCGTAATCAAGGATTGCCTGCTTGCGCTCGGGTGTCCCCGGATGGGTTGAGAGCATGCTGGTGTTGCCATGATCGCCAAGTTTCGTTTCGAGGATATCGAAGAAGCGTGAGAGGGCCGTCGGATCCATGCCCGCCGCCTGCATCAGCTCCACAGAGCGGCGATCGGCCTGAGCCTCGGCCTCGCGAGAATAGGAAAGCGCAAGCAGGCCGCCCCCTTGGGTCAATAGATCCTGAATGCCGGAGCCTACGTCGCCGGCTATCAACAGCACGAGACCTGCAACACCCGCCGCGCGGTAAAGCTGGCGCAGGCTGTGCTTATATTCGACGTGACCGATCTCATGGCCGAGTACGGCAGTCATCACTTCCTTGTCGCCGCCGGCGAGTTCGACCAGTTGATCGGTCAGAACGAGGTTTCCGTCCGGCAGCGCGAAGGCGTTCGGACCGATGAGGCCGCCATCGCGGAAATTCAGATGGTAGCGGCTGGCACCACCTTCCGCGTTTGCGGCTATCGTGGCGAAATCATCGCGAATTTCCGTCTGCTGTGCCGCCGGCAGCTTGCTGGGGCCGAAGGTCACCTGGTCCAATGTCTTCAGCGTCCCTGCCGACATCATCTCCGGCATCACGGGCGGCGTCATCAGCACCGCAACCTCCACCAGGACCGGCAGGGCATAGCGATAAATGACCGAAGCAAGGATGATCGTCGCAAAAGCAAAGGCGACCAGCCGCGGCCGAACGCTCTCAAGCCCATGAATGAAACCACTGCGTCCCTCGCCTCGGCTCCACAGGTAAGCATCGACGGCATCATTATCACGGGTTTCAAAAACCGATTCATTCCCGAACGTGATGCGACGCGGAATGGAGCCGACACGCTGGCTCACTTCGATATCCGACCGGATACCCCAGGCAAGCCGCTTATCTTCCGTATCCTCTTCAGATGAGATCACAATGAGCGACCCGCCGATATCCATCAGCCGGGACGGAACCTCCCGGCTGGAATGCGGCGGATGCCAAACGCCCGTCGCGATCGTCTTCGGATCAGAAGCCAAAGTCGAATCCATCAACATCGAGATATTCCGCGCTGATCGCGCTTCCGGTCGAGCGGATCTGGTCGAACACGACGCCGATTTCGCCATCGACACTGATCGCTGTGTGCTCCGCCAAGAAGCGCTGCATCTGCACCGCAGCCCATGGGCGCATCAAGCCCAGCGTTATAAGCGTCAGCACCGTATTGACAATCACGACCCAAATATATTGCCGGCGACCAAGATTGCTGCGGAGCTGATGGCGGCCATCAATCGTAGCCGCCGACCAGACGATGTTGCGGATCGACGCCCGATAGTAGAGGCCGGCAAATATATATGCGAGCAGGCCAGCGGCAGCTCCCACATGAGCCGAACTGAGGCCGGCACCGGCTGAATTTGCCACAAGGCCGTGGAGACCAATGGCGGCAACAAAGCCGAGCACTAAGCCTCCGCCGATGGCAATTGCGATCATGCCTCCGAAAGCCCTATAGAGCGCACCCAGTGGCGGCTCGGTCGAGAACGGTCGATCACCATAGCGCAGATTATCGAAGATATATTTGTAGAACCAGCGGCTTGCGATCGGAGACAATAGCCCGAGCGATATCACCGTTATAAGAGCGCCCAAAAAGATCGCCTTGAATGCACCGCCATAGGTCCCGACGAAATCGAAGCGCACATTGCGATAGCTCGTCACGCGCGCGTTGAAGCGAAGGCCACGCATGAGAAACCATGGAAATATCACCAGCATGACAGGCCAGATTGCCAAGACTGCCAACGGCGCCACATGTGAAAATATGTTCAGCACGATCAAAAGGCCGAAAACGATCAACCGTCCAATCAGTATCTGCTTGCCCCTGGCGTGATATTCGAAACTATGTCCCAGCAGGACCGTGTTCCCATAGAAATACCGGTTCCGGCGTACCTTCGCCCAGGCCGAATAAATACCCAGCGTAACAATCGTCAGCAGAATATTGACGATCCAGATGCCGAAATATTCGGAGGCGTTGCCCGTAAAGGAAGCCCTCTGGAAAAAGGGCCTTCCGTCCAACGGATAGCTTTGCTCAACAACTGCCATACAGTAGTCCCCACCCCACAAGAGGACGAGCGTTCCCCGGAAGCATGCCATATGAACACGATCAGCCCGGAGGTGTGTTGCGCCACACACAACTCGCCTTACCGTTGCACTTGAAAGCAGGAAATCGAGCGCCGATCAATGGAAAAATATCAGCCGGCGGCATTCGGCCCGCGAAAGAGCAACCAGCTCAGGCAGATGCAACCTGAATGACATGCCGACTTGGATGCTCAGGGCGTCGCAACCCAGACCGCCATTTCGCAGCCGCCCGGCTCGCGAAAATGGAATCGGCGGCCGCCTGGGAAATCAAAGGCGGGCCGGGTGATGACGCCACCGGCGAATTCGACGGCGCGCTGGGCCGCTTCCAGATCGGTGGCGCGCACGACGGGCAAGGGCGTGCCGGCGGCCTCCCCCGCGTCCCCGTCTATGCCGGCATCTATACCGGCCGCCTCGATGACATGATAGGTCGGCCCATAGCTGACAAAACTCCAATCGAAGGCTTCCTCGAAGAAGCGCCGGGTTTTCAGGCCGTCTTTCGATGGAAATTCGAGATAGTCGATCTGATAGGTCACAGGCACAGTGCGGCCCTCCAATTGTTCTCGTTTTGTTCTAGACCAAAACGATGACACAGACAAGATCACTCTATCGAAAACGGGTGCAACAAAAAACCGCCGCCCGAAACGTGCCGGGCGGCGGCCGATAATACCAATGGTGGCGATACTTACTTCATCGTCGGCATGACGAATTCGGCGCCATCCTTGATGCCGGACGGCCAGCGGGCGGTGATCGTCTTCGTGCGCGTCCAGAACTTGATCGAGTCCGTGCCGTGCTGGTTGAGATCGCCGAAGCTCGAGGCCTTCCAGCCGCCAAAGGAGTGATAGGCGAGCGGAACCGGGATCGGAACGTTGACGCCGATCATGCCTATGTTGATGCGCGAGGCGAAATCGCGGGCCGCATCACCGTCGCGGGTATAGATGGCGACGCCGTTGCCGTATTCGTGCTTCATCGGCAGGTCGAGCGCTTCTTCGTAATTCTTGGCGCGGACGACCGAGAGAACCGGTCCGAAGATCTCGGTCTTGTAGATGTCCATCTCGGGCTTGACATGGTCGAACAGCGTGCCGCCGACGAAATAGCCATCTTCATAGCCCTGCAGCTTGAAGCCGCGGCCGTCGACGACCAGCTTGGCGCCTTCTTCGACGCCGCGATCGATCAGGCCGTTGACGCGGTTATAGGCATCCTTGGTGACGAGCGGGCCCATGTCGGCCTTGTCATCGGTATAAGGGCCGATGCGCAGGGATTCGATCTTCGGCACCAGCTTCTCGACGAGACGGTTGGCCGTGTCTTCGCCGACCGGAACCGCAACCGATACCGCCATGCAGCGCTCGCCGGCCGAACCGTAGCCGGCGCCCATCAGGGCGTTGACGGCCTGGTCCATATCGGCGTCAGGCATGATGATCATGTGGTTCTTGGCGCCGCCGAAGCACTGGGCGCGCTTGCCGTTCATGGCGGCGGTGCCATAGACGTAGCGGGCGATCGGCGTGGAGCCGACGAAGGAAACGGCAGCGATATCCGGATCTGTCAGGATGGCGTCTACCGCGGCCTTGTCACCATTGACGACGTTGAGGATGCCTGCCGGCAGGCCGGCTTCGATCATCAGTTCGGCCAGGCGGAGCGGCACGGACGGATCGCGCTCGGACGGCTTCAGGATGAAGGCATTGCCGCAGGCGATCGCTGGCGCAAACATCCACATCGGGATCATCGCCGGGAAGTTGAACGGCGTGATGCCCGCGCCGACGCCGACCGGCTGGCGGATGGAGTACATGTCGATCGCCGGGCCGGCGCCTTCGGTAAACTCACCCTTCTGCAGATGCGGGATGCCGCAGACGAATTCGCAGACTTCCAGGCCGCGAACAATATCGCCCTTGGAATCTTCGACCGTCTTGCCGTGCTCCTTGGAAAGAAGCGTGGCGAGCTCATCCATGTTCTTGTTCAGCAGCTCGACGAATTTGAAGAAGACGCGTGCGCGGCGCTGCGGATTGGTAGCCGCCCATTTGGGCTGCGCGGCCTTGGCATTCTCAACCGCGGCGCGGATTTCCTCGACACTGGCGAGCGCGACGGTCGCCTGCATTTCGCCGGTTGCCGGGTTGCAGACCTTGCTGATGCGCCCGCTCGTGCCGGCGACATGCTTGCCGCCGATGAAATGACCGATCTCACGCATGGATGTGCCTCCTCGTTTTCTTCGATGCTGACAGGATCGCACTTCAATTTGCACAAATCAATGAGCTGATATAAGCAACCGTTGTGCAAAAATTAAAGCCCTCGATGTGCAAATTGGATATGTGAATGGATTGGGATGATGTCCGCATGTTTCTCGCCGTCGCGCGAACCGGGCAGATTCTGGCGGCTTCGAAACGGCTGGGTGTCAACCACGCGACCCTCTCCCGCCGTGTGACGACGCTGGAGGAGCGGCTGAAGACGCGGTTGCTGGTGCGGCGTACCAATGGCTGTGACCTGACGGCGGAAGGCGAGATTTTTCTGCACGCGGCGGAGCGCATGGAAACGGAGATGCTGCGCGCGCAGGCAAGCGTCGGCCATCTCGACAGCGCCATAACAGGGACGGTGCGGATCGGCGCGCCCGACGGTTTCGGCGTCTCATTTCTCGCGCCGCGTCTCGGGCGGCTGATCGCCCGGTATCCGGAGCTGCGTATCCAGCTCGTGCCCGTTCCCCGCTCCTTTTCGCTGTCGCAGCGCGAGGCCGATATCGCGATCACGCTGGAGCGCCCCGAGCAGGGCCGGCTGGTCTCGTCCAAGCTCACGGACTACACGCTCGGTCTCTACGCCTCGAAAGCCTATCTGGCCCAGGCGGGACTACCCGACAGCGTCGAGGCGCTGAAGCTGCATCCCCGCATCGGCTATGTCGAGGATCTGATCTTCACGGCGTCACTGAATTTCTCCGGCGAAATCATGCGCAGCTGGGATGCCTCCTTCGAGATCTCCACCGCCATCGGCCAGACGGAAGCGGTTCGCTCCGGCGCCGGCATCGGCATCCTGCACGATTATATCGCCAGGCAGTTTCCCGAGCTCAACCGTATCCTGCCCGATGTCTCCATCAAGCGGGCCTACTGGACGACCTATCATGAAAGTGCCCGCGACCTCGTGCGCGTGCGCACCGTCGTGGATTTCCTGCAGGAACTGGTGAGCGAAGAGCGGCGGATCTTCTTGTAACGCCCGCACGCGTTACGGCAGCAAGCTGTTCCACCAGCATGGAGGATGCGGCGGAGCCTCGGCTGCGGCATGCTTCGGCGGCTCTTCGTTCTCGTCGGGATTGGGAACGGGAATCTCGTCCGGCAGCCTGTCGGGCTCCGGCTCTTCGACCGGCGGCTCCGGCGTCCATCCGGGGCCGGGCATCGGCGGCTTTTCGGGGATCGGCTCGTTCGGCACCGACATCGGCCTGATCCTTTCGTCTCGTTGCTGATAAGGACAGAACGATGGGAGGCCGGCGGGGTTCCAAGATTAATGTCGTGATATCGGCAAGCGCATCGCCATCCACCAGCACACACCGGCATTATCCGAAATCGCCGGTGCTGGACAACGCGCTCTCAAAGCCTAGTATTTCAGACCTGAGCCAGGGAGCTACGATGATGAGCGACAAGAAGCAGCAGAAACTGAGCGAGAAGGAGCGCAAGGAACAGGACGATTACCTGGAGGAAGCGCTGGAGGAGACTTTTCCCGCGAGCGATCCGATATCGCCCGGTCACGTCTCGAAGAAGCCTGAAGATAAGAAATAGGCTCTGTGGCTGACGGGTCAGCTGTACAAGATGAACAGAGGAGAGAATGGTACGGTTGAGTGGGGTCGAACCACTGACCTCAGGTGCCACAAACCTGCGCTCTAACCAACTGAGCTACAACCGCACATGCCCGCGTCGCCGCGAACGGGGGTGACATACGAGGACTTTAAAATTATTTCAAGTCCTATCTCCCCGCAATATAAAAAAGCTTTGCAGATATCCCAATGATGAAGCCCGGCGGAATACCGGGCAAGCCGGCTTATGCCGGAAATAAAAAGCCCCGCCCCAGGCTTGCACCTGGGAACGGGACGTTCGCGCCTTGGGAGGCTTATTGTCGGAAAATGATCAGGCCTTGAAGGAGGCCATTGCCTTTTCAGCGGCGTCCTTAGCGGGCTTTGCCAGCTTCTCGGCAACCTTCTTGGTGGTGTCCTGGATGGACTTGGCCTGCTCGACGGTGACTTCGGCCTGCTTGCGGATGAAGGCGGTCTGAAGTTCGAAGAGTTCGGCAACGGACTTGACGCGAAGCAGGGCTTCCATGTGAGCCAGCGAGCTTTCGGCATTGGTACGCAGAACGTCGATCGCCTTGAGGCCGATTTCCACGGAACCGGACTGCGCGGTCTGCACGGTTGCCTCAACCGTCTTGCCTGCTTCCTCGGTCGCAGCCTTCAGCTTCGCGAAGGCTTCCTTGGACTGGGCAGCGCCCTTTTCAGCGAAGTCGCGGAAGGTTTCGGAGAACTTGGACGGATCGAATGCCGCCGTTGAAAAAACGTCGTCTTTCTTTACAGTAGCCATGATTACGCTCCTAAAAGGGTCCTCTCTGAGGTGCCCGTCGTGAACTTGTGTGAGGCCTATATAATATAAAAAATTGTGCAGTGCAATATATTTTGTGCGGCGCACAAGGCGTTAACCTTTCCGGCCGAAAAATGGGCCCTTCGCTGGACCGAAAAGCGGCGCGCCGTTATTAATAAACCATTAAAGCAAGAGAGGCGATTACGCCCGCAAAACAGGTTGGAAAATGCCCGCAATTCAATATCCGTTCATTGACATTGCCGTGCATCCCCGCGTCCGGGAACGTTTCGCACGCGGCGAAGCCATGGTCATGTTCTCGACCGGCATGGACCGCGTGCTCTGGGCCAATGGTGCCGGCGCCAACCTCTTCGGCTATGACGTCATCTATGATTTTGTCGAACAAGGACCGAAGCCCGGCGACGTCTCGTTCCGTCAGATCGAGGCAACGGCGCGCGGCCTCGGTGCGGTCGGCGACCAGCGCACATTCCTGATCCGCATGGCCTCGGGCTTCCAGCGGGCTGTTGTCAATGCGGCCGTCGAGCTCATCCGCATCCAGGCCGGCGAAGAGGCGGTCCTGTTTTCTTCTCCGGTCTCATCGAAGCCGCTCGCATCGGCCGAATGCGCCAGGCGCATGATCGACGGGTTCGACGATCCCGATACCCACATGGCGGTCATCGGCCGCGACGGCGATATCATTGCCGCTTCCGCCGGCTTCGGCGCACTCGGCGTGACGCCGCAGACGGCACGGATGCTGACGACCATGGCTGGCGCCCAGCCCGACCGGCTGATCAAGCGGCCGATCTCGACCGGTCATGGCTATTTGCCTGCCGCGATCGGCAAGCTGTCGGAAATTCCAGCCTTGCATCTGCTATTTGTCGTCGAGGCCGCGATGGGCCGCCTCGATCCGGCGGAGGACCGCACCGAAAAGGCAGGCTCCACCGTATCTGCCGTGGTTGAACCGCAGACGGAAGGGGTACGCGAGGAGCTCGAGGCGGCGGCGGATGAGACTGCAAAGCCTGTCGAGGACGTGCCTTTCGGCGATGTCATCGAGGCCGTGGCCGATATCGAGGAACTGGACGAGCCGTCGGAATATCGCTCCGACGAGCAGCAAGAAGCGCCGCCGTATTCGGAAAGCACGGACAAGGATATGCATGCGCCGGTGCTGGCGAATGGCGCCGACGCGGCGGAGGACGAAGCCGCCCTTCATAACGGGACGCCGCAGGAACAGGCGGCAACCAGCGACGAAGAGCCGGCCAAGGATGCTCCGGCGGAAACGCGTGTTGAACAGCCTTCATCGGAAAGTTCGTCCGCCGAGAATCATCCTGTCGAAGGCTTTACCTTCCAGCGCAATGGGCGCGCCACACGTTTCGTGTGGAAGATCGATGCGGCTGGCCGGTTCAGCGAGGTTTCCCGCGAATTCGCCGACGCGGTCGGTCCCCATGCGGCCCAGATTGCGGGCGAGGCCTTCGCCGATGTCGCCCAGCGCTTCAATCTCGATCCGGACCGCAAGATTGCGGAATTGCTCGCGCGGCGCGATACATGGTCTGGCCGGACGATCTACTGGCCGGTAGAAGGCACGAGCCTGATGGTGCCGGTCGATCTGGCGGCGCTACCGACCTATACCCGCAGCCGCGAATTCGACGGTTTCCGCGGCTTCGGCGTCGTACGCTTGGCGGACGCGATCGACGATCCGATGAAACGCGGCATGGATCTCGGCCATCAGGATGACAAGGATGCGGCACGTGCCACCGATCCTTTAGCGGAAGTCGAGGTGGTTTCCGAGGAGCAACCGGCTTCCGCGCCCGAGGCTCCGGTCGCGACGGAAGAGGCGGAGAGCCTGGCGCAGGATACGGCGGAAGATGCTGCCGCCGAGCACCACGAACCGCCTGCCCTGCGGATTTCCGAAACTCCGAACCGGCGTGAATCGGACAAGGTGGTTCGCCTGCACGAGCGCCGGACCTTGACGCAGGCCGGCCTTTCGCTCAGCGAGCAGGCCGCCTTCCGGGAGATCGCGCGACAGCTGGAGCCCTTTGGCAAGCGCACGGAACCGCCTACGGAGCAGCCGCACGACGAACGGCACGAAGACGATGCCGATATCGCCCCGCAGCCGAATGCGGCCGACGAGATCCTGTCGGATATGGAGGAGCCGACTGAGGGAAGCGACCACGTCCAGGACGGGCAGACAACGGCTCCAGAGGCTGGGGAGGATGCATCCAATCCGCTCGAGAAGCTGGCCGAAACCACGGATGGCGACAGCCTTGGGACCGTCGACGGCGCTCAGGCCGAAAATCCGGCCGCTTCCGCCGAGCCGGAGGAGGATTTCGATCCGCTTGACGTCCTGAACACCGCCATTCCGCCGCGCGTGAAGATGCGCACGGGCCTGTCTTCCGAGATCGTCGATCAGTTGCCGCTCGCGATCCTTATCCATGCCGGCGATCGCCTGATCCACGGCAATCCGGAATTCCTGCGGCTGACCGGCTACGAGAACCTAGACGATCTCGAGCAGATCGGCGGGCTGGACGCGCTGCTGCAGCGCAACGACCTGGAAGGCAAGACCGAACAGCCCGGTACGATGATGGTCGTGCGCGCCGACGATGCACTGGTGCCGGTTACGGCACGCTTGCAGTCGATCCGCTGGGAAGATGGTACGGCATTGATGCTGGCGCTGATGCCAGTGGAAAGAAGCGAGCCGCCGGCACCGCCGCCGCAGTCCATTCCCGAAGAGGCACGCCACGAGCGCATCGTCGAGAAAGTCGCGAAGTTGCAGGTGGAGATCGAGGAGCTGCGCTCGACGCTGGAGACGGCAACGGACGGCGTGATCATTATCGGCCAGGAGGGCGAGATCCGCTCGATGAATCGGTCGGCAAGCGCCCTCTTCAATTATGACGATCAGGAAACGCGCGGCAAACCCTTCGTTATGCTGTTTGCCCATGAGAGCCAGAAGGCTGTGCTCGATTATCTCGGCGGTCTTTCGGGCCATGGCGTCGCTAGCGTACTCAATGACGGCCGCGAAGTGATCGGCCGCGAGGCCTCCGGCGGCTTCGTGCCGCTGTTCATGACCATGGGGCGCCTCAACTCCTCGAACGGCTACTGCGCCGTCATCCGCGACATCACGCAATGGAAGCGCACGGAAGAGGAACTGCGCAACGCCAAGCGTGCCGCCGAAACCGCCAATGCCCACAAGACGGATTTCCTGGCGCGCGTCAGCCATGAAATCCGCACGCCGCTCAATGCCATCATCGGCTTTTCCGACATGATGGCCGGCGAACGCTTCGGGCCGATCGGTCACTCGCGCTATATCGAATATGCGACCGATATCGGCCGTTCCGGCCGCCATGTGCTCGACATCGTCAACGATCTTCTCGATATCTCCAAGATCGAGGCGGGCGAGATGGACCTGGATTTCGCCTCCGTCGGCCTTAACGAGGCGATCACCGAAGCGGTGTCGCTCGTGCAGCCGCAAGCCAATAGCCAGCGCGTCATCATCCGCACGGCGTTGTCGCAATCGGTGCCGAATGTCGTTGCCGACCTGCGCTCGATCAAGCAGATCGCGCTCAACATCCTTTCCAACGCCATCCGCTTCACGCCGTCTGGCGGTCAGATCGTGGTGTCGACCGCCTATGAAGGCAATGGCAGTGTCGTGATGCGGATCAGGGATACCGGTGTCGGCATGACGCGCTCGGAGCTCGAGCAGGCCATGAAGCCGTTCCGGCAGGTCTCCACCAATGCCCGCAAGCGCGGCGACGGCACGGGCCTCGGCCTGCCGCTGACCAAGGCCATGGTCGATGCCAATCGGGCGACCTTCGCGATCAACTCAGCTCCGAACGAGGGCACGCTGGTCGAGATCACCTTCCCATCGCCGAGGGTGTTGGCGAACTGAGAGAGATCGCCTACCCCCTATCAGAACCAGAGATCGCGCACGCATCGCCCGTCGGAAGGCAAGTCTTCAAACGTGTCGAGCCCATCGAAATGATCGATCGGCAGGTCGGCGACGAGATCCGGCGGCGCCAGCCGCACGTTGACGGCCATGCGCCGGCGACCATCCTTTTGCAGCCGCAGGCCGCGCCAGCTCACGACGCAGGCGCAGGATGGGCAGAACAATATTTCGAGGGATGGCTTGTCTTTGCCGACGCGGGTGTAGGAGGCGGTCCGGCCAGTGACGGAGACCCGCTCTCCTTCGTAATCATAGGCCCACAGCGTGCCGTAGCGCCGGCAGAGCGTGCAGTTGCAGGCCGTAATCGAGCCTGGATCGCCTTCGAGCCTCCAGCCCGTCTTGCCGCAATGACATGAGCCGATCAGCATGGGCACGCCACTCCATTCACTCCCTGGTCGAAGGCTGCATTCTGCCTCAGTCGCGAGATCCCTGCAAATTACCGGGAGGAGACGAATCTCCACTCCGGGCCACTAGCGCGGTGAGTGTCTCTGCCGTCAGGAAACGAAGACAGTCCAGCCGACGCCCAAAGCGGCGGATGCCAATAAGGTCGATATCACTGACATCTTCAAGCGAAAGATGGCCATCGCTGCCAACAGGGTCAGCATGAGCGAGGGCGGTGAAAGCGACGTCAGGACGGGCACGTCCATCGTCCATGAACCATAGGTGAAACTTGCTGTCTCACGGAACAGCACATGGAGCCCGAACCAAATCGCGAGATTGAGGATGACGCCCACTACCGCCGCCGTTATCGCCGACATGGCGCCGGTCAGCGCGACATTCCCACGCATCTTCTCGATGAATGGCGCGCCCGCGAAAATCCAAAGGAAGCTCGGCAGGAAGGTGACCCATGTCGTCAGCAAGGCGGCAAAGGTTGCTGCCGCGAGAGGGTTGAGGGTACCGGGACTGCGATAACCCGCCAGGAACCCAACGAACTGCGTGACCATGATCAGCGGTCCAGGGGTCGTTTCCGCCATTCCCAGTCCGTCCAGCATCTCGCCCGGCCGCAGCCAGCCCAACTGCTGCACGGCCTCCTGCGCGACATAGGCCAGCACGGCGTAGGCGCCGCCGAAGGTTACGACTGCCATTTCGCTGAAGAATATGCCGATCTTGGAAAAAACGTTATCGGGACCGAGGGTTAGCAGGAGGGCCGCAACCGGAATGAGCCAGGCGACCGCCAATGCACCTGACGTCTTCAGAGACCATGCGAGGTTCGGTCGAGCGTGCAAGGGGATCTCCTCGCCAAGAACGGAGTCGCTATCCTCGAGGATCGTCCCGGAGCCCGACTTGTGTCCGCCACCTATCCTGAAAGCAGCGATCCCTCCGCGAGAGGCGAGATAGCCGATAAGTCCGGCCCCAACGATGATGAGCGGAAACGGAACGTGCAGAAAGAAGATCGCCACGAAAGCTACGGCGGCCAATGCAACCATAACGTTGTTTTTGAGGGCTCGGCTGCCGATGCGGAAGACGGCCTGGATTACGACCGCCAGCACGGCGCATTTGAGCCCGAAGAACATCCCCTCGATGAAGGTCAGGTTCCCGAACAGGACGTAGACATAACTGAGCGCGAGGATCGCCAGGAAGCCCGGCAGCACGAATAGAATACCCGCGATCATGCCGCCCAGGGTCCTGTTCAGCAGCCAGCCTATATAGATGGCAAGCTGATGCGCTTCCGGACCCGGCAGCAACATGCAGTAGTTCAGGGCATGAAGGAACCTATGCTCTCCTACCCATTTCTTTTCATCGACGACGATGCGGTGCATGACGGCGATCTGCCCAGCCGGTCCGCCGAAACTTAGGGCGGCTACACGGGTCCAGACCTTTATGGCTTCGCTGAGGGGAACGATATCCTGTTCAGCCGCGCTTGGTCGCGCGGCCGTGTTCTTTATGAGGTCCGTCATGGTCTCTTATGCCTTCCTCGGGTTGGGCCAATTGTGCGTCTCTTCCGTCGCGTCGCGGCACCAACGATAGAAGGCGTCATACAATGTCATGCCGGCCTCCAGTTGCTCCAAGTCGTCGTTGAACATCCGCGAAAGCCCGAGCGAGGCTGCAAGCAGTCCGGGTGCTTCAGGCGCCAATTCGGGCCGAGATGTGTCCGCGGCACGAACGATGGTCGCAAGGTGAAGAAGAGGCTCGGTGCCGAGGCCGAACTCTTCGACCATGACATCGAAGGTGCACAACTCGCCGCGATGGCTCCAGAAGACATCCTCGATGTCGAAGGGTACCGCCTTGAAGCGATCAGCGACAGCCGTAACTTCGACCGCCGGAACGAACAGGAAGATCGCTGAGGGATCGACGAAGCGCCGGATCAGCCATGGGCAAGCAATGCGATCGATCTTCGGCCGCGCCCTTGTTACCCATACGGTCCGCCCTTTGTCATCGCGAGGGGGCAGTTTCTCTTCGGGGATCAGCGCGCCTCTTGCGCTCCGCCATGCCTCGAAACCGCCTTCAAGAACCTCCGCTTCCTTTCCGAAGATCCGGAGATAAGCGGCAACCCCGTGACCGAGTTTCTGTCCTTTCTGGCAGAGGACGATGGCTGGCCCAGCCAATTCGCTCGCCCAGTCGGTGACCGTCCGATAGTCGCGACGAATCGAGCCGGGAATGAGACGGGGATCGGCAGCGAAATCCTCGTCGGTGCGGACGTCGATGATCGTCGGCAGGTTGGGCGTGCCGATAATACGGTTCAGCTTGTCAGGTGTAATTTCCAGAAATGACGGCATAGCGCGTCCTCCGTTGGCTCGGTTTCACGGACGCGATTCTTCAGCCGTAGCCTCGTGGGGTGATCGCAACCCCATAATTAATTTTCTGCTCGACATTATCCAAATGTCAAGCCGGATAACCGCTTGCTGCCGCTGTTTTCCGAACCATGGACGATGTTCATAGGCCTGCCAGTGATGCTGGGGCCGCATGAATGACTTCGGCCGTGCCGCCAGAATATCTGATGTGTCTCGGCAGTATTAGCGACGACAAACTTAAACTCAGTCGCCTTTTGTGAGATAACTCATCATTGCGACCGACTATTCCGGTCGGTCATTGGGCACATAAGGGGGGATCCAATGTCAACGACGGCAGTAGAAGCAGACGTGGGCGAAGTTTCACCTAATCTGGTGGTCGATGCGATGTTTGCGTGCCGAAAGACGGCTGCCATCGTAGCCGCCATAGAACTCGATCTTTTTACTCTGATCGGTGACGGCAGCAATGCGGCATCCTTGGCGGCCGCAACAAATGCAGCTGAAAGAGGCGTGCGCATTCTGTGCGACTATCTCGTTGTGAACGGCTTTCTCACGAAAACAGGCAATCAATACGCTCTGACACCATCCAGCCGAGCCTTCCTCGACCGGCATTCGCCGGCCTATATGGGCGCGGCCATCGAGTTCCTGGCCGCACCGGAAATCCTCAGGCAGATCCTGGGCGATCCGGCTTCTTATGTCCGCAATGGCGGGTCCATTGGATTGGCAAACATGTCTCCGGACAATCCGGTGTGGGTGAAATTTGCTCGCGGCATGGGCTCGTTCATAGGCGGCAGCGCGATCGGCCTCGCCGCCGAAATGGCCAACTTGCCCATACAGCCAAGGAAGATACTTGATATTGCCGCAGGGCACGGACTTTTCGGGATCGAGATGGCGAAGGCTTTTCCTTCGGCCGAGATCGTTGCAGTCGATTGGGGCTCCGTTCTGGAATTGGCCAAACAAAACGCGCAGCAATTTGGCGTTGCCGAACGCTACAAGCTCGTTCCGGGCAGCGCATTCGAAGTCGACTGGGGCACGGACTATGATCTTATCCTGCTGCCGAACTTCCTTCATCACTTCGACCTGGAAACCTGCGCCGGATTGCTCAGGAAGAGCCGGGCTACCCTGAGCGCCGAGGGCAAGGTGGTTGCGGTGGACTTCGTGCCGAACGACGATCTCATATCGCCGCCCTTCCCAGCCGCTTTCTCATGGGAGATGCTGGCGAGTACGCCAAGAGGCGAGGCCTACACGCAGAAGGACCTGGCCGAGATGGCTAGGCGCGCCGGTTTTCATAATGTGAGGATAAAGCCGCTACCACCATCGCCGGCAAGCCTGATCTTCTTCGAGTAGCAGGCCGGAACACCGGTCTCCTCTTGCCGGGAGATGTGGAGACAGCGCCAAGGGGGTGGCCGCCCCCTTGAACACGGAGATAGAAATTAATTTCCCTGCGCCCGCTCGGCCTTGCGCTTGGCCCTTGAATTCGGTTTGCCTGCTGGCGGGCCGTCGTTCTTGGCGAAGCCCGGCTTGCCGGGCTTTTTCGCCCAGGGCTTCTTGTCGGAGCGCTCGGAAACGCCGCCCTCGCCTGCATGCGCCCGCTCCGGTTTGCGGTCGGACTTCCATTTCGGCTTCGGGCCGTCATTCGAACGCGGTCCCTTGTCGGCGAAGGGCTTCTTCTTTGCGAAGCCGCCTTCCCGCTTGGCCTGCTGGAAATCCGGCATGCCGGCAAGCGGCTTGACGCGGATACCGCGCTCCAGCGTCTTGTCCGGGCCGATGGCCGCGAGGAAGCGCTCGAAACTCTCCTGAGAGAGCTCGACGAAAGTCTCCTCGGGCTGCATCTTGATGGCACCGATGTCGCGCTTGGTCAGGTTGCCGTTGCGGCAGAGCATGGGAATCAGCCAGCGCGGCTCGGCATTCTGCTTGCGTCCGACAGAGAGCGATACCCAGGCTCCATCGGTGAAATCGTTGCGTCCCGCAGACGAGCCCTCATCGCGAGGCGTGACCGGAAAGTCATCCCGACGCGGCTTTCTGCGCTCGCCTTCTGCCGGCACGTCCTGCAATTCCTCGGGCGCGGAGTGACCGGCGCGGTATTGCCGCAGGAACGCGGCGGCGACCTGCTCGGCGCCATGGCGCTGCAGCAGCTGCTGCACGATCGACTGCTCGTCTTCGGCAAGCGCAGCAGTAAAGACGGGATCGGCGAGAAGACGCTCGTCGTCACGCTGGCTCACCTCGTCGGCCGACGGCGGCTTTGCCCAGGTGGCGCGGATGCGGGCGGCTTCCAGCAGGCGTTCGGTGCGACGACGGGCACTCAGCGGCACGATCATGGCGCTGACGCCCTTGTTGCCGGCGCGGCCGGTGCGGCCGCTGCGATGCAGCAGCGTTTCCGGATTGGTCGGCAGATCGGCATGAATGACCAGTTCCAGCCCCGGCAGATCGATACCGCGGGCCGCGACGTCCGTTGCGATACAGACGCGGGCGCGGCCGTCGCGCATGGCCTGCAGGGCGTGCGTGCGCTCGTTCTGGCTGAGCTCACCCGACAGGGCTACGACCGAAAAGCCGCGATTGTTGAACCGCGCCGTCAGATGATTGACGGCAGCGCGCGTCGAGCAGAAGACGATGGCGTTGCGCGCCTCATAGTAGCGCAGCACGTTGATGATGGCGTTTTCCCTGTCGCTCGGTACCACGGTCAGCGCGCGATAGTCGATATCGACATGCTGCTTGGCCTCGGAGGCGGTGGCGATGCGGACGGCATCGCGCTGGTAGTTTTCGGCAAGCTTGGCGATCGAGCGCGGCACGGTTGCGGAAAACATCAGGGTGCGGCGCTCGGAGGGTGCTGCTTCCAGAATGAACTCCAGATCTTCGCGGAAACCGAGATCGAGCATCTCGTCGGCTTCATCAAGCACGACGGCCTTCAGTTCGGAGATATCGAGCGAATTGCGGCGAATATGATCGCAGAGACGCCCCGGCGTGCCTACGACGATATGGGCACCGCGTTCCAATGTCCGCCGCTCCGTACGCATGTCCATGCCGCCGACGCAGGAGGCGATCGTCGCCCCCGTCAGGCCGTAGAGCCATTCCAGCTCGCGCTGGACCTGCAGCGCCAGTTCGCGGGTCGGCGCGATCGCCAGCGCCAACGGAGCGCCGGCGCGGCCGAAGCGTTCGGCACCGTCGAGCAGGCCGGGCGCCAACGCCAGACCAAAGGCAACCGTCTTGCCTGAACCGGTCTGAGCCGAGACAAGGGCATCCTTGCCGGCGAGGCCGGGATCGAGCATCGCCTTCTGTACCGGCGTCAGCGTTTCATAACCACGCTTCGACAAAGCCTCGGCAATCGCAGGAGCGATGCCTTCGAAATCAGTCATCATCTGTCTTTCGGAATTCTTCGCACACCCTCAGGCGGCGATCATCGTGGTTCGCACGTCGCGAACCTCTTCTTCAGGCCTGCACATACTTGTTCGGCAGGCCGATGTACAGAGCAGAGGCGCTTTCCTGCACGGTGAAACGAAAAAAAGGCAGCGAACCGCGCTGCCTTTGAAGTTGATGCTGTCTAAAGCAAGCTCGAGTCGGTGAACTTCATGTCTCGGGAGCCAGGGCGGCTCCAATCCGCTCCAGCTCATGCGAACGGTCTCAAGTTGGCCTTTACCTTTGACCAAGCTTTCTTAACACGGGGTTACCAGCGGAGGGTCATCGTTTGCCCCTCAATTTTAGGGACGAGCTCAGCTTTTGAGTTCTTCCAGCCCGGCAAAGAGATCCAGCGCTTCCGGATTGGCGAGCGCCTCCTTGTTCTTGACCGGGCGGCCATGCACCACCTCGCGCACGGCAAGCTCGACGATCTTGCCGGATTTCGTGCGCGGAATATCGGCAACGGCGATGATCTTGGCCGGCACATGACGCGGCGAAGCGCCGGTGCGGATGCGGGTCTTCATCGCCTTGACGAGATCCTCCGTCAGCGACACGCCCGCAGCAAGCCGTACGAAGAGCACGACACGGACATCGTCGTCCCAATCCTGGCCGATGCACAGCGCTTCCAGAACTTCGGGGATCTGCTCGACCTGATTGTAGATCTCGGCGGTGCCGATGCGCACGCCGCCGGGATTGAGTGTCGCATCCGAGCGGCCATGGATGATGAGGCCGCCATGAACGGTCCATTCGGCGAAATCGCCGTGGTACCAGATATTGTCGAAACGCTCGAAATAGGCGGCGCGATATTTGGCGCGCTCCGGATCGTTCCAGAACATGACCGGCATGGAGGGGAAGGCCTTCGTGCAGACGAGTTCGCCCTTTTCGCCACGCACCGGCTTGCCTTCGTCGTTCCAGACATCGACGGCGAGGCCAAGCCCCGGCCCTTGGATCTCGCCGCGCCAGACGGGCTGCAGGGGATTGCCGAGCACGAAACAGGAGACGATATCCGTGCCACCGGAAATCGAGGCCAGCTGGATATCGTCCTTGATCCCCTCATAGACGAAGGTGAAGCCCTCGGGCGATAGCGGCGAGCCGGTAGAGGTCATCAATCGCAGGCTCGAAAGGTCATGCGACGTCTTCGGCGTAAGGCCGCTCTTGTGAACTGCGTCGATATATTTGGCCGAGGTACCGAAGACTGCGAATTTTTCTTCCTGCGCGTAGTCGAACAGGACGTTACCGTCGGGCGCGAAGGGCGATCCGTCGTAGAGGCAGAGCGTCGCGCCGGCGGCAAGGCCGGTCGCCAGCCAGTTCCACATCATCCAGCCGCAGGTGGTGAAGTAGAAGACCTTCTCGCCCGGCACGACGCCGCAATGCAGGCGGTGTTCCTTGATCAGCTGCAGCAGTGCGCCGCCGGTGGAATGCACGATGCACTTCGGAACGCCCGTGGTGCCGGAGGAAAACAGGATGAACAGCGGGTGGGAGAACGCTACAGGCACAAATTCGACGGCCTTCACCTCGAAGGGCGCGACCATATCCTCAAGAGTTTGCGCATTCGGCGTAGCCGCGACTATCGCGGCGGCATTGCCGGCGTAGGGCACAATGACGGTGGGCGCTTTCAGGCGCTGCGCGATGGCGCTGACCTTCGTAGTGACGTCCTGCAGCTTGCCGCCATACCAATAGCCGCTGCAGGCGATGAAGAGCTTCGGCTCGATCTGGCCGAAACGATCCATGACGCCCTGCTCGCCGAAATCCGGAGAACAGGAAGACCAGATCGCGCCGATCGAGGCGGCGGCCAGCATGCAGGCAATGGTCTCCGGCATGTTCGGCATCATCGCCGCCACACGGTCGCCCTTGCCGATGCCCAGGGCACGATAGGCCTGCTGCAGGCGCGATACCATCGCGGCCAACCGGTCCCATGACCAGCGATCACGCACCTTGTCCTCGCCCCAGAATACCAGCGCATCACCCTCGCCGCTCCTCGACAGCAGGTTTTCGGCGAAATTCAGCTCGGCATCGGGAAAGAAGCGCGCCTCGAGCATGATGTCGCCGTCGATCAGCGCCCTCTCTCCCCGCTTGCCCTTCAAACCGCAGAAATCCCAGACTTCGGTCCAGAATTTTTCTCGTTCGGCAATGGACCAGGCGTGAAGCCCGGCGAAATCCGACATCGAAAGGCCAAAACGCCGGTTGCATTGTTCCATGAAGGTAAACATCGGGCTCTGGCTGCGGAACTCTTCCGACGGCGTCCAAAGCGGCTGCTGATCCTGCATATTTCTCCCTCCCGCTTTTCGCTTGATATAGCGATGCTGCAGCGCATTATAAAATCATGGTGCTGCGGGTATTGCCAGTGTGTGATGTTTGCATCCGGCAAACATTTCCTATATCCGGCAAACGCAGGCAGATTATCCCTTTCAGTTCGCGAGTCTCCACGGGATCATGAGAGCTTCGAAAAACAATAAATGGTGGTTTACGATGCGATCGGCTTCGCGCTGGCTGCCTGCCGTTGCCCGCACAACCGGCATCATTCTTCTCACGATTCTCATTGTGTTCGCTGTCTTCAGAGCGACTGCGCCTTTCCTGATTTCCAGCGGGCTGGTGCGCTCCGGTATCGAGAAGGCACTGTCGGAATGGACGGGATATCGCGCCCAGATCGACGGCGATCCGACGCTGGAATTCTGGCCGACGGCGCGCGTCACGCTCAATGGCGTGACCATCCGCGAGCCGACGCGGAACGGCAAGGTTCTCGGCCATGTCGACAGTCTTTCCGCTGATTTCTCGCTCTGGTCGGCCATTCGCGGCCATGCACGCTTTCATGAGTTTCATTTCCTGCGCCCGATCCTCTATATCCGCCGTGACGATAACGGCCTGATCGACTGGACGAATGAAGGCCGTCTTTCCAAGGCCATCGCCCAGGCGGAAGCGTCTTCCGGCCAGGGCATATCGATGCGCAAGGACCAGGATGCAGCCATCGGCATGCTGACCATCGAGGATGGCAGCGTCGAGATGACCGATGAACGCAGCGGCAATATCTACCGGCTGAATGGCGTCAATGCCGATATTTCATGGCCGCGGCTCTCGCAGGCGATGGCTGCCGTCATTCTCGCGCGCTTCAACGGCCAGGACATCAAGCTCAATTTCGATTCCGCTCAGCCTCTGCTGTTCTTCGCCGGCAAGAGCGTCGACGCGAAGACGAGCCTTGCCTCATCGCTGATCAGCGGAACCTATTCCGGCGTCACCAGCCTGTCTGACTTTTCAGCCTTTGCGGGCAATCTGGAGCTCAGCGTTCCGAATGTGCCCTCGTTCCTGGCCTGGAGCGGACAGCACCTGCCAGCGGCCGATGCCCTCAAGAATGTTTCGCTCAGCGCCGATATTGCGGCGATCGAGAAGGGCCTGCGCTTCAATAATCTCAGTTTCAAGGTCAATGATTCCACGGCGTCCGGCATCATGGATCTGAATTATACGACGGCAGGCAAGCCGAAGATCTCCGGCACGCTCGCCTTCGACCAGATGAATCTCAATCCGTTCCTCGCCGCCTTCTCCATGCGTCTTGCCGCCGAGACCGCCATCGATGCGCTGCTCAACGGCAATCCGCTGCAGCGGCTCGACCTCGATCTGCGCCTATCGTCGAACAAGGCGGCACTCGGTCCCTTCCAGTTTGAAAATATCGGCGCCAGCCTGCTTGTGGCGGGCGGCAAGGCGAAATTCGATATCGGCGACAGCGGCTTCGAGAGCGGTTCGCTGACCGCTCACCTTGAGGTCGCCCCCGGCGATTTCGACGGCGGCGGCAAATTGCAGATTTCAATCAGAAATGCAGATTTCGGCGGTCTCTTCACCCGGCTGAAGCTGATAGGCCCGCTGCCGATGCCGACGTCGGGGTCGCTGGATCTGTCGCTCGGCACCTCCAAACCGATCTGGGTCGCAACCCTCAGCGATGTCGCCGGCACGCTGCATTTCAGTTCGACGGCAGGCACGTTCCGCGAGTTCGACATTTCCGGCTTCCGGACGCTTGCAGCTGAAAAAACCTTCTTCCGGATGAGCGACATCGCCAATGCATCCTTCGACTTCGACAGCATCAATGTCGACGCAAGTTTTGCGAAGGGATCCGCCGAAGTGAAGAATGCCTCGATCGCCGGACGCAACGAAACGATCACGTTCAACGGCGTCGTTCCCTTCCGCACCAATGGCCTTGCTCTTTCCGGCGCGATCGAGGCGACATCGCCCTCCGATGCGGACGAGTTGCCGATGCTGCCTTTCTTCATCGGAGGCAGCTGGCCAAACCCGGTCGTTTCTCCGGTCGCGACGCTGCTGCAGAAGCCGGTACAGCCGCTGCAGCAGCAATAATCTCCGGGATTATTTCGGCCGTCGCGCCTCAGGCCGCGGCGGCTGCCTGCTCGTCTCTCTGGCGCTGCACTTCGCGGCGCTTGGTGACGATGGAAGCGCAGATGACGCCGACGGCGACGACACCGATGAGGATCGTGCAGATGGCGTTGATCTCCGGCGTCACGCCGAGCTTGACCTGGCTGTAGATCAGCATCGGCAGCGTTTTCGCGCCTGCACCCGAAGCAAAGGTCGCAATCACCAGATCATCGAGCGACAGCGTCAGGGCCAGTACCCAGCCGGAAAAGACGGCCGGCGCGATGATCGGCAGCGTCACCTCGAAGAAGGTGCGCACGGGCGGCGCGCCGAGATCCATCGCCGCCTCCTCGATCGAGCGATCGAAGGTCAGCAGGCGGGACTGAACGACGACGGCGACGAAGCACATGGTCAGCGTCGTATGCGCCATGACGATCGTCCAGAAGCCGCGATCGACACCAGAGGTAACGAAGAGCAGCAGCAGCGACAGGCCGGTGATGACATCAGGCATGACCAGCGGCGCATAGATCATGCCCGAAAACAGGATGCGCCCGCGGAACCGCGTGTAGCGCACAAGCGTAATTGCCGCGAAGGTGCCGAGCACCGTGGCAATGGTCGCCGACAGGAGCGCGATGCGCACCGTCAGCCAGGCGGCATTCAGCATGGTGTCGTTGCTGAAGAGGTGCACGTACCATTGCGTCGAGAAACCGCCCCAGACCGTGACCAGCCTGGAACTGTTGAAGGAATAGATCACCAGCAGCAGGATCGGCAGGTAAAGGAAAGCCAGGCCGAGCGTGACGGAGACGATGTTGAAGCGGGACCAGCGGGTCATGAATTATCTCCCCTTCTCGTCGGCCTTGGCCTGGAAATGCTGGAAGAAGACGATGGGGATGACCAGCACCAGAAGCAGGATGGTCGCCACCGCCGAGGCCAGCGGCCAGTCGGTGTTGCTGTAGAACTCCGTCCAGAGCACCTTGCCGATCATCAGGGTTTCGGAGCCACCGAGCAGGTCGGGAATGACGAACTCGCCGACAGCGGGGATGAAGACCAGCATGCAGCCGGCGATAACACCAGGAAGCGAGAGCGGAAAGGTGACGCGCCAGAAAGCGCCGATCGCCGTGCAGCCGAGATCCTGCGCCGCCTCTATCAGCGTGCCGTCCATCTTTTCCAGCGCCGAATAGAGTGGCAGCACCATGAAGGGCAGATAGGAATAGACCATGCCGATATAGACGGCGGTATTGGTGTTCAGGATGACAAGCGGCTGGTGGATGATGCCGAGCCCCATCAATAGCTGGTTCAAGAGACCCGTGGTGCTGAGGATCGACATCCATGAATAGACGCGGATCAGGAAGCTCGTCCAGAAGGGCAGGATAACCAGCATCAGCAAAGTCGGCCGGATCGTGCGCGGCGCCTGCGCCATGCCGTAGGCGATAGGATAGGCAATGATGAGGGTCAGGAGCGTCGAGATGCCGGCGATCTGCAGGCTCTGAATGTAGGCGCTCATGTAAAGGGGATCGCCGGTCAGCCATGTGTAATTGTCGAACGACATGGTCTGCAGCTTGTCCCACCAGTCGCCGAAGCTGTCGCTCCAGGCGAAGGATGGATCATAGGGCGGGACCGACAGCGCCTTGGTCGACAGCGAGATGCGGAAGACGATGAGGAACGGCGCAAGGAAAAAGACCAGCAACCAGGCATAGGGAACGATGATCACGAGGCGCTGATAGATTAGGGAACCGAGCGCTCTCATGATCAATCCTTCAGCAAGACGCCGGCATTTTCGTCGAAGGAGACCCAAACGTTCTGGTCGTAGGCGAAGGGCTCCTCCACCGCGCGCACGGCGTTCAGCGACGAGGCCTTGACCACCTGCCCCCCCTTCAGCTTGACGTGGAAAACGGTCATGTCGCCGAGATAGGCGATATCCCATATCTCGCCTTCGGCGGCATTGACCGAGGCATTGGCCGGCGGGCGTGGTGTTACCCGAAGCTTTTCCGGGCGGATGGCGAGGCTCGCGCGGCTTCCCGCCGACTGTGCGCCGCCGGAAGCGGTGCGCACCGTGAAGCCGGAATCGACCGATATCTCGACGATGCCCGACTGCGCCGAGGTGACGTTGCCGTCGAGGATGTTCACGTCACCGATGAAGTCGGCGACGAAGCGGCAATTGGGCGCCTCGTAGATCTCGGCCGGCGTTGCCACCTGTACCACCTTGCCGTGGCTCATGACCGCGATGCGGTCCGCCATGGTCATCGCCTCTTCCTGATCGTGGGTGACGACGACGAAGGTCAACCCCAGGCTCTGCTGCAGATCCATGAGTTCGAACTGGGTTTCTTCGCGCAGCTTCTTGTCGAGCGCGCCGAGTGGTTCGTCGAGCAGCAGCACCTTCGGCCGTTTGGCAAGCGAGCGCGCCAAAGCCACGCGCTGGCGCTGGCCGCCGGAAAGCTGGTTGGGCTTGCGCCTGGCGAATTGCTCCAGCTTGACGAGCTTCAGCATTTGCGCGACGCGATCGTCGATCTCCGCTTTCGGCATGCCGTCCTGGCGCAGGCCGAAGGCGATATTCTTTTCCACCGACATATGCGGAAACAGCGCATAGGACTGGAACATCATGTTGACGGGGCGGCGATAGGGCGGCGTGCCGGCAAGATCCTGGCCGTCGAGCACGATTTCGCCCGTCGTCGGCTGCTCGAAGCCGGCGAGCATGCGCAAAAGCGTGGACTTGCCGCAACCCGAAGCACCCAGAAGAGCGAAGAATTCGCGATTGTAGATATTCAGGGAGAGATTATCGACGGCGGTGAAATCACCGAACTTCTTCGTCACGTTCTTGAAGGAAATGTAAGGCTTGGCCGAAGGGTCGGTCCAAGGAGCAAAGGAACGCCGGATATTACCGAGTGACTTCATTATCTATCCCCAAATGGATATCGGGCGAGCTTTCGTGGTGCCAGCTCTTCCCCATCCCGGCACGCTCGCGATTTTTGCTTTATAAGGAAAGGCCCGGACGTTGCCGTCCGGGCCGCTTCGATTTATTGGCCAGTGGTGACCTTTGTCCACAAGCGCGTTCCCAAGCGCTGCGTTTTCGAGTCCCACGGGGTCA
The DNA here is from genome assembly GCF_030182495.1 of Rhizobium aureum. Classification (NCBI taxonomy): domain Bacteria; kingdom Pseudomonadati; phylum Pseudomonadota; class Alphaproteobacteria; order Hyphomicrobiales; family Rhizobiaceae; genus Rhizobium; species Rhizobium aureum. The sequence goes on from NZ_JAQJCI010000012.1 coordinate 148,535, forward strand.
GTGTGAACAGCTTCTCGCGGACCGCATCGGTCGGATAGACGGCCGGATCCTCCAGCACGTCCTTGCTCACGAATTCCTGCGACGCCTTGTTGCCGTTGGCATAGGTAGTGAAGTTGCTCGCTTTGGCGATGACTTCCGGCTTCATGATGTAATTGAGGAAGATGTGCGCCTCTTCGACATGCGGTGCATCGGCGGGGATCGCCATGACGTCGAACCACATCTGCGCACCCTTCTTTGGGATCGAATAGCTGATATTCACGCCGTTCTTGGCCTCAGCAGCTCGGTTGCGGGCCTGCAGCACGTCGCCGGAATAGCCGAAAGCAAGGCAGATATCGCCGTTGGCGAGCGCATTGATGTATTCGGAAGAGTGGAACTTGCGCACGAACGGCCGGATCGACGTCAAAAGCTCTTCGGCCTTCTTGAAGTCTTCCTGCTTGGTTGAGTTCGGATCGAGACCCAGATAGCGCAGAGCCGCCGGAATGGCGTCGGTTGGCGAATCCAGCATGTAGATGCCGCAATCCTTGAACTTGGCGGCAAGCTTGGGATCGAAAATCACGTCGATATCAGGCGCCTCGTCGGTGCCGAGGATCTGCTTCACCTTGTCGACATTGTAGCCGACGCCAGTGGTGCCCCACATATAGTCGATGGCGTACTGGTTGCCGGGGTCATAGGTGGCGATGCGCTTCTGCACCGTATCCCACATGTTGGAGATGTTCGGCAGCTTGGATTTGTCGAGCTTCTGGAAGACGCCGGCCTTGATCTGGCGTTGCAGGAAGTAAGCCGTAGGCACGACAATATCGTAGCCGGTCTTGCCCGCAAGCAGCTTGGTCTCCAGGGTCTCGTTCTGGTCGAAGGTATCGTAGACGACCTTGATGCCGGTTTCCTTGGTGAAATCCGCCAGGATCGAATTATCGATGTAATCCGACCAGTTGTAGATATTGACGACCTTGTCTTCTGCCTGAGCGACCGTTGCCAGCGAAACGACAGCGAATGCCGTCGCTGCAAGCCGTGCGAACATGGACTTCATAGTCTCTCCTGTTTTGTTCAAGGGCATCCAGACGACACCCAACCCTCTGTTTTTCCCGTTAGACTAGAAAGGAAATCTGAAGGCGACAAGGGGAAAAGCGTGGGCTCACACTCTTTCGCATCTTTGCCATCCATCGTCCGCAAGACACGCTCGCCCACGGGAAAGCAGATATCGCGGCGATGCGTTACGCATAGGTCGGGCGCTTGCCCGCAAAAAGCTCGGCATGGCTTTTCAAGAGCTTGGCCATGCGGTCGACCACGGTGCGGATTTCCCTTCGGTGCCGGTCGGCATTGTTCATGACGATCCATTGCCGGTGGCGGAGAGACGGGATTTCCTCGCCGACTCGTTCCAGCCTCGGCTCCTGATCGCCGACAAAGCAGGGCAGAACCGCGATACCGGATCCGGCGAGCACGAGATCATGAAGCGAGCGCGGCCGGCTGACCGTGAAGGCGATCTCCTCCCGCCTGTTTTGATAGGGCCAGCGCAGATAGGCCGATACCGCCTCCTCCTCCGCTACCGCGATCCAGCGCTGCGGACCGGCAAAGCGCATGTTGCGGGCCTGATAGGCGGCATAGGCGACGTCACCGATCTTGATGGCTGCGAGATTGGTTTCCTCCGGCTCGAAGGCGCGGATGCCGATATCGCTCTCGCGATGGGCAAGGCTGGCCCGACGCTCGCCGAGATGCAGATCGATGCGGAATCCGTCCCGCTCCGAACAGATCGTCGGCATGTTCTGGCTGAGCAGCCAGCCGACCCATGTGCCGGCGGCGATGCGGACGACGGACATGCCCTGCCCGTCGCGCCGCCAGCCGTCAACCTTGCGGGCGGCAGCTTCCATTTCCAGCAGCTGATCGAACAGGGCCTGGCCGTCACCGGTCAGCGTGTAGCCGGCCTGGCTGCGCTCGAAGAGGGGCCGACCGATGCGCCCCTCCAGCTCCAGCATCCGCCGACCGATCGTTGCCGGGCTCAGGCCGCTCGAAGCGACCGCTCCGGTCAGTCCACCGCCGCGGGCGACATCGAGAAAGAGCTGATAGGAATCCCATGTAGCGTTTTTCATAATTGAAAAACATAGGGTGAAAACGGCTGTTTATAAAGCAAATTCTCATGAGTAGTTAAGGCGATGCCCAAACCATGGAGACGTCTCATGCTGGAAAGCATCGCTTTGGCCAAGGCCATCGAAATACAAAGCCAGGCGCGTGAAGAGCAATGGCGCCAGAAGGAGGATCTCTTCTACCTCGACTACGGGCGCGAAACGCCGCGCCCCTTCCTCTGGATCGAACGGATGATCGCCGTCTTAAGCGCCCATCGCAAGCCGATAGAAAAGGCGGACCGGCCGGAAATTGGCCGATCCGCCTGTGATGGCAACGGTTGCGGCGGTCAGGCTGCTTGCTCTCGAATATAGCCGACGCTGTATCCGGCTTCGATCTTGAACTGCTGGATCAGGTGCAACAGGGCGTCGGCTTCGGAGGCGAGCTCGCGGCTTGCTGCCGTAGTTTCCTCCACCATGCCGGCATTCTGCTGCGTCATCTGGTCCATGTGATTGACCGAGGAATTGACCTCCTGCAGCGCGCTTGCCTGATCGTGGCTGGCATGGGCGATCATCTCCACATGCTGGCTGATCGTCACGATCTGGCTGCTGATCTGCGCCAGCACCGAGCCGGCCTCCTGCACGAACTGCGAACCGGAGGCGACCTCCTCGGTCGACTTGTTGATCAGCCCCTTGATTTCCTTGGCGGCAGCGGCCGAGCGCTGTGCCAGCTCGCGCACCTCCATGGCGACCACGGCGAAACCTTTACCGGCGTCGCCGGCGCGGGCGGCTTCGATGCCGGCATTGAGCGCCAGAAGATTGGTCTGGAAGGCGATCTCATCGATGACGCCGATGATCTGCTCGATCCGGCGGGAAGCGTCTTCGATGCGCGACATCGCATCGATGGCGTTGCCGACGACGATGGAGCTGTCATCGGCGCTGCGCTTGGCCTCGCGCACGATCGCATCCGCATCCTTGGCGCGTTCGGCGGAGGAGCGGACCGTGTTGGTGATTTGGTCGACGGCGGCGGCGGTCTGCTCCAGCGAAGCCGCCTGCTGCTCTGTACGCTTCGACAGGTCCTCGGCGGAGGCGGCCATCTGGGCGCCGTTGCTCTGGATCATCTCGACATTGCTGCGGACCTGGCTCAGCGTCTGCTGCAGGCGCGACAGCGAACTGTTGAAATCCTGGCGCAGTTGCTCGAGACGACCGATGAAAGGCCTGTCGATCGTCGCGGAGATGTCACCCTGGGCAAGACGTTCCAGGCCGGCCGCAAGCTCGCTGACGGCATGGTCGATCTGGCGGTCGAGTTCGCGCTTTTCAGCGTCGTTGCGCTGGCGCTCATGTTCCGCGGCGGCGCGCTCCTCGTCGCTCTGCTCCTCGATGCGGATCTTCGAGATGGCGTTGTCTTTGAAGATGCCAAGCGCGCGGGCCATGTCGCCGATTTCGTCACGGCGCTGTTCGCCGGAGATCGCAGTCTCCAGCATGCCGTCGGCGATGCGGCGCATGGCGGCGGTGATCTGGCCGATCGGGCGTTGCAGTGTCAGGACGAGCGCGATGCCACCAGCAACCGAGAGGATGATGCCAAGGGCGGTTGCCAGAATGGAGATGTAATTCGCCTGACTGCGCTCGGTGCCCGCGCTCTGCTTCTGCGTTTCGGCGAAGGCGGTGAGCTGGCCCCAAACCTGATCGAGCTGCTGGCGGGCGCTGGCATATTCGGTGATGCGCTGCGTGATGATGTCGACCAGCTTGCCGCCGGCTTCATCCATCGACTTGATCGCCGGACGGATGGCCGAGTCAATGTCGCTGGCGAAATCCATGCTCTTGGCGCTCTGGTTCAGCGTATCGATATCACCGCCGAGCTTGGAGATTTCCTGGCGCAGGCGGACGAGATTGTCCTTGTTCGTATTCGCGTCGAAATCCGCCAGAACGAGCTGCAGCGAATAGACCGAATCCTCGAGGCGTCGCGTGTCCTGAAGGACCGAATTGGTCTGCGCGACGCGGGCGTCGAGGGAGACGAAGGTCGTGGTTGCCTGGCGCATCATCTGCGTTGCCGCCAGCTGCGTGTAGGTCGAGGTCTGACGGAAACGTGACAGCAGCCGGCTGATGGCTGCGATAGTATCGTCTGTCGGCACGTCGGTGCTTTCCGTGAAGGCGGCAAGATCCTTGATCGTGCTCACCAGCGACTGAACCACGCTCTTCTGGTTCTGCGGCAATGCAAGATCGATGGAACGTTGTGCCTTGTTCAGATCCGACAGCCGGTCTTTCAGGAGCTTGACCTTGTCGGCCGGCGTCGCCGCCTTGTTGAAATCTTCCGCAACGGAGGCCAGCATATCGCCACCCTTCAGCAGACGGTCGGCGGAACGCAGTGTGGAGGTCGCGTCCGCCTGATCCTGGCGCATCCGATCTTCCAGCTGCTGGCTGTTGAAATTGACGTTGAAGCGGGCACTGATCAATGCCCTCTGGGCGTCATCGATCGTCTTACGAAGCGAGACCTCCTGCTCATGCAATGTCCATAGCCGGCCTACGAGATTTGCCATATCGGCGGTCTTGGCGGTGGCGTCAGTCAGATTGTCACGCCCATCCGCATCCGCACCGAGCTGGCCGAGAGTGGCATTCAGCACGCCCTGCTGCGACTTGATATCCTGGTAGAGTTTGTCGCGCTGCTGCGTATTGGTGATGCGCAGGAAGTCGTCCATGGAGCCGTAGAGGTTCTTGAAGCCGGTCAGCGACTGCAAGACGCTGTTGGAAATCTCCATGCGTCCCTGGAGCAGTCCCGACGCGTAAAGCCCGGTGAGGCCAACGGCGGAAATGCTGATGACGAACGGCAGGACGAATATGAGGACCTTCGTCTTGATCTTGAAACGCGACAATATCTTATCAATGAACATAGTGGCTCAGACCTCTCACATGCCGCTCCCCCGTCGACGCCACCTCGGCGCTGACCGGATGTATAACCATCGTTCTTGAAATATCCGCAGGCGGGGCTACCGAGTATAATCTCGGGAAGCAATCATTGCTTCGGCTCTATCATGCAGTAGAGCGCCCCATGAAATCGTCGGGAATTGTCGGTCTGATTAATTAATTTTCAGATAAGGACGTTGTGTGGGCTCGCAACATACAATCAAACGCTGAGAAGCGGACGGCAAAGCCTATATTTGTACGCGAGCAAGGGCCGTCGTTCCGGCGACGGCCAAGAATAATGAAGCGGCTAAGGGCTCAGAAGCCGCGTGCCGCGAGATAAGCGATGCAGACGGCTGTGACGCCGGTCGTCAACATCAGAAGCCTTGCCGCCAGGAGCTTGGCACTGTCTTGGGTCTGAGCGATTGCAATGGCGCAAGCACGGCGCTTTGTTCTGTTCATGAGCATATTCCCATTTTCGCACTGACACGATAACCGGCAAAAGGCCGTTCCCGCAACAGGCAATATACAAAATAGAAATATAGGAAAAGAAAACGTCAAAACCAGAGGTTAGGTGCCAGGCGGCGCGACCATCACATTGGCGGAGACCGCGCGCTACCTCAGCAATGCCGCGATGGCGGGATCGGTCGTAATTTCGGCGGCAGTCTTGCCGGAGGCAGACTTGATGGTCTTGTCGGCGCCATCCTTCAACAATGCCTTGACGACGGCCGGATCATCCTGCTGGCTCGCCATGTGCAAAGGCGTCCAACCATCATAGTCGCCGCGCGCGTTGACGTCGGCACCCTTGGAAACCAGAAGATCGATCATGTCGGCGGGGCCGTAATAGGCGGCGGTATGCAGCGGATACCAGCCCTCCGTCGTCTTCATGTCCAGCTTGGCGCCGCAGGCCAGCATCTTCTTGACGACATCGCCTTTCTTGTCGCGGATCGCAATGGCGAAATTCGTATCGCCGCCCGCATCCCGGCCGTTCGGATCCAGCTTCTTGCATTGGGTGGAAGCAGCGCTCGCATCGGACGCGGTGACGGCAAGCATGCCAAGCGACATCGTCATGGCCGCAACGATGCCTGAAAGAACTGCACCGCGGAATGTCAGGGTTTTAATCGTCATGATTGTCTCCATCGAGTATCTTCGCGCTGGAGATGCTCTTTGCCCGTTCCAGGACCAGTTGGCAAGGTCAATTCAAGCAGCCTCGCCGGCGACATGGCCGGAAGCCCAAGCCCATTGGAAATTATAGCCGCCGAGCCAGCCCGTGACGTCGACGCATTCACCGATGAAGAAGAGACCGGGGACGGTTTTCACCTGCATCGTCCGCGAATCGAGGCAGTCCGTATCGATGCCGCCAAGCGTCACTTCCGCTGTGCGGTAGCCTTCGGAGCCCGACGGCTTGACCGACCAGGATTGGATTGCCGATGCGAGTTGCTGCAGGCGCTTGTCGGACTGATCGGCCATATTGCCTGATATGCCTTCGTTCTCGACGAAATGCTGTGCCAGCCGTTTCGGCAGGATTTCGGCAAGGGCCGTCTGCGCGGATTGCCGACCATTCACCTGCTTGGCCTTCTTGAGAAGCTCGAACAGGTCGATATCAGGCTCGATCACGACGGAGATATCCTCACCCTCCCGCCAATAGGAGGAAATCTGCAGGATGGCGGGGCCGCTGAGGCCGCGATGGGTGAAGAGAAGAGCCTCGCGGAATGCCGTCTTGCCGTGGCGGATCTCGGCGGGGACAGCGATACCCGACAGCGGCGCCAGGTGCTGAAGCAATTGCGGATCGAGCGTCAGCGGCACGAGGCCCGGCCGGGTCTCGACAATAGGCAAGTCGAATTGCTCGGCGAGGCGATAGGCAAAGCCGGTAGCCCCCATCTTGGGGATCGACTTGCCGCCCGTCGCCACGACCAGCGAGGTTGCTTCGAAAATGCCTTCGGAGGTGCTGATGCGATAGCCGCCATCACTTTGTTCGATGCCGCCGACCTCGGTTCGCAACCGAAGTTGCGCCCCGGCTGCGCGCATCTCGTCGGTCAGCATGCGGATAATGTCCTTGGCGCTGTTGTCGCAGAAGAGCTGGCCGAGCGTTTTCTCGTGCCACGCAATGCCATGGCGTTCGACGATGGCGATGAAATCCTGCGGTGTGAAACGGGCGAGCGCCGATTTGGCGAAATGCTGATTAGCGGATAGGAAGTTCTTCGGACCGGCATGGATATTGGTGAAATTGCAGCGGCCGCCGCCGGAAATGCGGATTTTTTCGCCGGGTGCGGCGGCATGATCGAGCACGACGACGGAGCGCCCGCGCTGGCCGGCCCGGACAGCGCACATCATGCCTGCCGCGCCCGCACCGAGGACGATTACATCATATCTGGCGACCACGCTTCAGCCCTTCATATCTTCGCCGCGCTCTCTCATCTTTTTCCATCATACGGCGAAAGTCCGAGCGGTTTTCCCCCTCGCCAATTGGCAAACTGCAGTTATGATGCGATCACCGATCAACCCAAATACGGTGTTTTATGCCCGCGAGAAAGACCCCGCTGAAAGCTTCCGTGCCTGTCTCGAAAACCCCTACGGTTCCTCCCAGTCTGAGATCGGCACGCGGCGTGGCAAACTGGAAAGAGGCAGCCCAATGGCTGCGGGCGCGCGGGATCGAAGACATAGAATGCATCACGCCGGACCTTGCCGGCGTACCGCGCGGCAAGATGATGCCGACGTCGAAATTCACCTCCAATACATCGCTGGCGCTGCCCTCCGCGATCTATCGGCATACGATTTCCGGCGAATATCCGGAAGAGACCGAAAGCTTCCGCTACGAGCCGCGCGACAGCGATCTGAAGCTGGTGCCCGACCTTTCGACGCTTTCGGTCGTGCCCTGGGAGAGCGATCCGACGGCGCAGGTTATCTGCGATATCGTCAACTCCGAGGGACAGGAAGTCTCCTACACGCCGCGCAACGTCTTGAAGCGCATCATGGGACTCTATCGCGACCGTGGCTGGAAGCCGGTGGTAGCACCCGAGATCGAATTCTATCTCGTCGCCAAGAACGACGATCCGGACTATCCGCTGCATCCGCCGAAAGGCCGTTCGGGCCGCTCGATCCTCGGCGGCCAGGGCTATTCGATCGCCGGCATCAACGAGTTCGACGAGCTGATCGACGACATCTATCACTTCTCGGAAAAGCAGGGTCTCGAGATCGATACACTGATCCATGAAGAGGGTCCGGCGCAGCTCGAGATCAACCTGCGCCATGGCGATCCGATCGAGCTGGCCGACCAAGTCTTCCTGTTTAAGCGCACGATCCGCGAGGCGGCGCTGAAGCATGGCATCTATGCGACCTTCATGGCCAAGCCGATGCAGAGCCAGCCCGGCTCGGCAATGCATATCCATCAGTCGGTCGTGGATATCGAGACCGGCAAGAATGTCTTCACCAATCCGGACGGCAGCCCGTCACGGGAATTCTTTCACTTCATCGGCGGCATGCAGCGCTTCGTGCCGAATGCGCTCGCCATGCTCGCGCCCTATGTGAATTCCTATCGCCGGCTGGCGCCGAACATGTCCTGCCCGGTCAACAATGCCTGGGGCTACGACAATCGCACCACGGCCTTCCGCGTACCGGTTTCCGATCCACAGGCGCGGCGCGTGGAAAACCGGCTGCCGAGTTCGGATGCCAATCCCTATCTGGCACTCGCCGCCTCGCTCGCCTCCGGCCTGCTCGGAATCATGAAGCAGGTTGAGCCGACGGCGCCGACCGAGGATTCCGCGAATGAAGGCTCCATCGATCTGCCGCGCGGCCTGCTTGAGGCCATTGCCTTGATGGAGGACGAACCGGCTTTCGAGGAGGTCCTCGGCAAGGATTTCATCGACATCTATGCCGGCGTCAAACGCGGTGAGTTCGAGACCTTCATGCAGGTGATCAGCCCGTGGGAGCGGGAATTCCTTCTGCTTAACGTGTGAGGGAGATCGCCATGACATTGCAGGAAACATGGCAGAGCCCGATTGCGCCGGGCCTTTCCTTCTACCAGGCGACTGTCGGCCCGCGTGCGAGCTATCCAAGGCTCGACGGTTCGCGCCGGGCCGACGTCGCAATCGTCGGCGGCGGCTATACCGGCCTGCAGGCCGCGTATAACCTCGCCAAGGGTGGCGCTGAGGTTGTCTTGATCGACGCCAACCGCCTCGGCGACGGCGCCTCCGGCCGCAATGGCGGCCAGCTCGGCACCGGCCAGCGCTGGTGGCCGGAGGAGATGGAAGAGAAGATCGGCTATGAGCGCTCCAAGGCCCTCTTCGACCTTGCCGAGGATGCCAAGCGGCATCTTCTCGATTTCGCATCCGAGCATGGCATCGATATCGATTTCCTGCCCGGCCAGATGAATGTCACGCATAAGCGCGGCTACAAGCACGATTACATGGACAGTGCGGAAATCGCGGCGACCCGCTACAGCTATCCGCACATGACGTTCATGGATCAGGCCGAAACTCAGGAACGGCTGGGTTCGCAATTCTATCTCTATGGCGTCCGGGACATGGGCACGGGCCATATCCACCCGCTGAAGCTTCTCATCGGCCTTGCCCGCGTCGCGGCCGAAGCCGGCGCTTCGCTCTTTGAAATGACGAAAGCGAAAGGTTTTCGGCAATCCGGCGGCAAGACCATTGTCGAGACGGATAGCGGCGAGATCACCGCCGACCGGGTGCTGATCGCCTGCAACGGCTATATCGGCAATCTCGAGCCGGTGACGGCGAGCCACGTCATGCCGATCCGCTCCTTCATCGGCGCAACGCAACCGCTGGACCGCTTTCCGCAGGTTCTTCCCGGCAACGAGGCCGTCGCCGATTCGCGATTCGTCGTGCGCTATTTCCGCAAATCCAGGGATGGACGCCTGCTGTTCGGCGGGCGCGAGGCTTACACATCAGACAATCCGCGCGACATAACGCAGCACATCCGCCGGCAGATTACGGAAATCTATCCAGCTCTCGGCGATATCAAGATCGATTATGCCTGGGGCGGCTCGGTCGGCATCACCATGCCGCGCCAACCGTTCGTGCGCGACGTCATGCCGGGTGTCACCTCGATCGGTGGTTATTCCGGCCATGGGGTTATGCTGTCAAATTATTGCGGTAAACTCTATGCGAAAACGGTACTCGGGAATGCGGATGAACTTCACCTCTTCAAGGAGCTGAACATTCCGCCCTTCCCCGGCGGTGCGCGCATGCGGGCGCCTCTGCTGTTCCTGGCGCTCACGTGGTTTGCGTTGCGCGACAGGTTTTAAAAACCGGAAGATGATTTCTTCCGCCGGCAATCCGCTCTAAAAAGCGCATCTGAATTTTGCGATGCACACTGGCCTTTTTAAATCGATTAGATTAAAAGGGGCCTCAACCAAGACCGATTGAGAGATAGCTCATGAGCAGCCAAATCATTCCTGTTGAACCATTTGATTATGTCGTTTTCGGCGGCAGTGGCGACCTTGCGGAGCGCAAGCTCCTTCCCGCCCTTTATCATCGCCAGATCGAAGGCCAGTTTTCCGAGCCGACTCGCATTATCGGCGCTTCGCGCAGCGCTCTTTCCAACGAAGAATATCGCAAATTCGCCGACGCCGCCCTCAAGGAACATCTGAAGAAGGGCGAATATGACGACGCCGAGGTCAAGAAGTTCCTGGCTCGCCTGTTCTACGTACCCGTCGACGCGCGCAGCGACGCCGGCTGGGATCAGCTCAAGAAGATCCTGGACGAAGGCAAGGAGCGCGTGCGCGCCTTCTATCTCGCCGTCGCTCCGGGCATCTTCGGCGACATCTCGCAGAAGATCCACGATCACAAGCTGATTACCAAGCAGACCCGTATCGTCGTCGAAAAGCCGATCGGCCGCGACCTCGCTTCCGCCCTGCAGCTGAACGACACGATCGGCAAGGTCTTCAAGGAAGAGCAGATCTTCCGCATCGACCACTATCTCGGCAAGGAAACCGTGCAGAACCTGATGGCGCTGCGCTTTGCCAATGCGCTCTACGAGCCGCTCTGGAACGCCAATCATATCGACCACGTGCAGATCACCGTCGCTGAATCGGTCGGTCTCGAAGGCCGCGCCGGCTATTACGACACGGCCGGTGCCCTGCGCGACATGGTGCAGAACCACATCCTGCAGCTCCTCTGCTTGACCGCGATGGAAATCCCCTCCTCGATGGATTCGGAAGCTGTTCGCGACGAGAAGCTGAAGGTGCTGCGCGCGCTGAAGCCGATTGACGCTTCCAACGTCGAGCAGGCGACGGTTCGCGGCCAATATCGCGCCGGCGCTTCGGCAGGCGGCCCGGTCAAGGGCTATCTCGACGAGCTGGAAGGCGGCGTCTCCAACACCGAAACCTTCGTCGCCATCAAGGCCGAGATCGGCAACTGGCGCTGGGCTGGCGTTCCCTTCTACATCCGCACCGGCAAGCGCCTTGCCGGCCGCATGTCGGAGATCGTCATCACCTTCAAGCACATTCCGCACACCATCTTCGACCAGGCCGCCGGCCGCATCGTCGCCAATCAGCTCATCATCCGCCTGCAGCCGGATGAAGGCGTCAAGCAGTCGCTGATGATCAAGGACCCGGGTCCTGGCGGCATGCGCCTGCGCAACGTCTCGCTCGACATGAGCTTCGCCTCTGCCTTTAACGTCCGCAATCCGGATGCCTACGAGCGCCTGCTGATGGACGTCATCCGTTCCAACCAGACGCTGTTCATGCGCCGCGACGAAGTGGAAGCCGCGTGGAAGTGGGTGGACCCGATCCTCAAGGGTTGGGAACAAGCCGGCCAGCAGGTACAGGGCTATACGGCCGGCACTTGGGGCCCGAGCCAGGCCATCGCGCTCATCGAGCGTGACGGCCGCACCTGGCACGACGATATCTAAACCGGGACGACAACGATGACAGCCAACATGCATGCTTTTGCCAATGGTGCCGAACTCGCCGGCAAGCTCGCGGACAAGGTGGCCGAGACCCTTTCGGCTGCGATTACCGCCCGCGGCTCCGCAAGCATCGCGGTCTCCGGCGGCTCGACGCCGAAGGCCTTCTTCCAGGCGCTGTCATCGCGCTCGATCGACTGGCCCAAGGTGACGGTCGCCCTCGTCGATGAGCGGTTCGTGCCGGCGGACAATCCGCGCTCGAACCACCTGCTCGTTCAGGAAAACCTGCTGAAGGACAAGGCGGCGGCCGCCAATTTCCTTCCGCTCTATCAGGCCGCGGCTTCCGTCGAGGAGGCTGCGGTCATTGCCACCGAAAAGACCAATTCTATCGGCCATCCCTTCGATATTGCCATCCTCGGCATGGGCAATGACGGCCACACGGCCTCTTTCTTTCCGGGTGGCAGCAATCTCAAGACCGCACTCGATCCGAACACCCCGCGCGGCATCATCACGATGGAAGCGGAAGGTGCGGGCGAGCCGCGGCTGACGTTCACTTTCTCCAGCCTTCAGGATGCCCGATTGCTGGTGCTCCATATCGAGGGAGAAGGAAAGAAGGACGTTTTGGCAAAGGCCGAAGCGCCGGGCGAAGAAACCGAGATGCCGATCCGCGCCATGCTGCGCCGGGCGGCTTCCCCGGTCGAGATTTATTGGGCTCCCTGACACGGTCGCAAGGCCTCGTCATCGAACCCTGAATGACACAGCAACCTATGCTGCGCCATGTGCCCTTGCGGGTGCAGCGGCAGAGCATTGACTTTTGGATCCCGCGCCGCGCCCTTTACCGAAACAGATCTCACGGGCATCGCGCAGAACAGACGGAGGCAGATCGACCATGGCCGCTGACGCCCGCATATCAGCGATTACCGCACGTATCGTCGAGCGCTCAAAGCCGACGCGCGAGCGCTATCTGGACCGCCTGCGCAGCGCCGCAAGCAAAGGAGCGCAACGCTCCGTGCTTGGCTGTGCCAACCTTGCGCATGGCTTCGCCATCTGTTCCCCCTCCGAGAAGGACGCACTGGCGGGAGACCAGGTGCCCAATCTCGGGATCATCACCTCCTACAACGACATGCTCTCGGCGCATCAGCCGTTCGAGACCTATCCTGCGATCATCCGCGAGGCGGCGGCCGAAGCGGGCGGCATCGCCCAGGTTGCCGGCGGCGTGCCAGCCATGTGCGACGGCGTCACGCAGGGCCAGCCAGGCATGGAACTCTCGCTCTTCTCGCGCGATCTGATTGCCATGTCGGCCGCCGTCGGCCTGTCGCACAATATGTTCGATGCGGCCGTCTTCCTCGGCGTCTGCGACAAGATCGTGCCCGGCCTCGTCATCGCCGCCCTCTCCTTCGGCCATCTCCCTGCCGTCTTCATCCCAGCCGGACCGATGACTTCGGGCCTGCCCAACGACGAGAAGTCGCGCGTGCGCCAGCTCTATGCCGAAGGCAAGGTCGGCCGCGCCGAACTGCTGGAGGCGGAATCGAAGTCCTATCACGGTCCCGGCACCTGCACTTTCTACGGCACGGCGAATTCGAACCAGATGCTGATGGAGATCATGGGCTTCCATATGCCGGGTGCCTCCTTCGTCAACCCCGGCACGCCGCTGCGCGAAGCCCTGACGCGCGAGGCGACCAAGCGCGCGCTCGCAATCACCGCCATGGGCAATGAGTTCACGCCGGCCGGCGAGATGATCGACGAGCGTTCGATCGTCAACGGCGTCGTCGGTCTGCATGCGACCGGCGGCTCGACAAACCACACGATGCATATCGTCGCCATGGCGCGTGCGGCGGGCATCGTGCTCACCTGGCAGGATATTTCCGAGCTTTCCGACATCATTCCACTGCTTGCCCGCGTCTATCCGAACGGGCTTGCCGACGTGAACCATTTCCATGCCGCCGGCGGCATGGGCTTCCTCATCAAGGAACTCCTGAAGAAGGGGTTGCTGCATGACGACGTGCGCACCGTCTACGGCCAGGGCCTCGGCGGCTACTCCATCGACGTCAAGCTCGGCGCCGACGGCAATGTGGTGCGCGAGCCTGCCCCGGATAAAAGCCACGACCCGAAGGTCCTGGCAAGCATCGACAAGCCCTTCCAGAGCAATGGCGGCCTGAAGATGCTGCGCGGCAATATCGGCAAGGCGGTCATCAAGATTTCCGCCGTCAAGCCGGAACGCCACATCATCGAAGCGCCGGCCGTTATCTTCCACGACCAGCTCGAGATGCAGCAGGCCTTCAAGGATGGCAAGCTGAACCGCGATTTCGTTGCCGTCGTCCGCTTCCAGGGACCGAAAGCCAACGGTATGCCTGAGCTGCACAAGCTGACGCCGGCGCTCGGCGTGCTGCAGGATCGCGGCTTCCGCGTAGCGCTCTTGACCGACGGCCGCATGTCGGGTGCATCGGGCAAGGTCCCGGCCGCCATTCATGTGACGCCGGAGGCCGTCGACGGCGGTCCGATTGCCCGCATCCGGGAAGGCGACATCATCCGCATCGATGCGATCGCCGGCACGCTGGAAGTGCTGGTCGATGCCGCCGACATGGCGGAGCGCGAGCCGGTCGTAGCCGATCTTTCGGAGAATGAATTCGGCATGGGCCGGGAGCTCTTCGCGCCGTTCCGCCACGCCGCGGGACCGGCGGATCAGGGCGCGAGCGTCCTGTTCCGCCACTGAGATCGTCCGCCGGATTTCGGCAGGACGGCATCGAAAGCTGATCAAGGAGCCTTCGATGCCATTGTTTCCGGATGCGCCGGAGCCTTGTCCGTCCAGGCAGGCGGAAGGCCGAGGCGTGCTCCGACGAAGCCCGTCACACCAGGGGACTTCCCGAATGCCTTGCAGGCCTCATATTTGGGTGCGCGGCCGACGAGGGTTGCCAGTTTTGCTCTGGATGGGAAGGAGGGCGTCGCTCCGAACGGCGTCTTGCCCTTGACCAGCATCTTGCTGAAATCGCCGCCGAATTTGGCGGCGAGGCTATAGGCATCCCCTTCCCTGGCGATGGTGCCTGAATCAAAGAATGCGTTTGCACCACGCCCCCAGATCATGACTGCCTTCTGCACGCCCTGTGGGTTGAAAGCTTCCGCCTCGAGCGAGAGGCTGCCCATGCCGATTGGAATGCGGGGGACGGGCACGGGTACACCCGGGAGCAATACGCTCTTGCCCACGGAGGCAACTTTCGAGACGCCGACGGCGGTCGCATTGGTTGCCCTGACCTGTGTCACGACGGCGCGAATGGTCAGATCCGCCGGCTCGGACAGACCGACGACGACGAAGCGTTCGCTCAATCCGGAGCAAAGCGCCCTGTTAACGGCATTGGTGACGAGATCGCGCTGTTTAGGTGTAAAGGCCGCGCTTTCGGCGCGCATCGAAAAGGCTGTGGGAATGATCTTCACGGTCTTCGCCGCAAGAACGTCGTCCCTGCTTACCCGAAGAAGCGAGTGCGCGACCAGCCCGTCCGATCGGGTCAGGCCGTCATAGGACCGCAGGGATCCCGCCCGATCCAGCGGCGCGGCGGCGCAGCCCCCGAGCACGCTCAACAGCAGAGCCATCGAGCAAATATCGCGCCTCCGATGGCTTTCGGCGGCATATGGATCATAGGTCTTACTTCCATCGTCATTTGAGATTGCATTGGCTGGCATTGATGTTTGTGCTCCTGCACCCGGTTATGAACATTCAGCATCAGCATTAATATCGCACTTGGTGTAAAAATTAATGTTGGCTACTTTGCGGCAATCTGCGAGCGAAGCGAATGAATCCTTCACCAGAAATTGAGAGTATGAGAATGGGGTCGCGGGGCGTGCCGATAATTTGAGTGGCATTGCGACTCATGCCAAAATGATCGGATGCAAGATGCACCCTCAAAGCCGGAAGGCCTGCGCGAATGCAAGCGCCGCCTGACCTTTCAACGGATAGCGGACGTCGGAATGAAATCCTTTCTGGCGAAAGGCTATCAGGAAACCACGATCGAGGAGATTGCGGCAGCGGCCGGCATTTCCCGCCGGACCTTCTTTTATTACTTCAAAAGCAAGGACGATATTCTTCTGGCACACCAGCGCCGTTATATGGACGCGCTACGGACTAGCATCATGGAGAATGCGTCAGCCGGGCGACCGCTCGAGGTTGTCCATCAGGCAACGCTGGGACTTGCGGCCCGCCTCGAGGCGGAAGCACCTCGGCTTCTTGAGACGGCCAGGCTTTTGCGGCAAAGCGAAACCCTGCGCGCCCGCTCACGGGGTAACTCGCTGCAGCTCGAACAAATCGCCTATCAAGCCCTGTGCGAATTGTTTCCGACGAGGGATCGCGACGGTCTGCAGCTGGTTTCAATGATCGCAGTGAGCCCGCTCCGCCTCTCGGTCAACAAATGGCTGCAGGAAAACGGCAGGCTGCCGCTGATTGCGTATCTTGAGGATGCCCTACGGAAATGGCGGACCGAAATCTGATCGGTCAGCCGTATGGATCGGGCTGGCCTGCTTCCTATGGTCGCTGATCAGGCCCTGATGTCGAGCACGCGGTTCTTGTGGGCGGGATGCGTACTGTAGACGAAGATCTTGTTCATTTCCTTCTCCGTGAGGAGCCGCAGGAAACGGACTTCCACCGTATTGTTGGGGAATACCTTCATGAGGACGCAACCGATCTTGGAGATGCGGGCGTCGGGAATGTCCAGATAGAATTGCTTCGGCAGATTATACTGCGTCAGGATCGCAAGCACCGCGCTGCTCTGCGAGATGCGGATAATATCGCATCGACGGGACGCAAGGTTCATCACGCCCTTTTCGGTGTATTCGAGCCGCGCCGCGTTCATCGTGTCTTCCATGCGGAACCGCACTTCGCGGTCATACATGAAGGATTCTTCTTTGTTGAGAAAATGCTGACCTGAATTAGTTCTGCCGAACGCGGCCATCTTGGTAGATCCCTGAAGTATATTATGATGGGGAGACTACCAGCTGGTATTTAACAGAAGGTTTGAACGCGCCAGCCCAAGTTGAATTTTGTTGTGCATCTGAGATGCAATTTCAGGAAAAAGTGCAGAGCGGTTTTCCGTTCGGAATTGCGTAGAAACAAAGGCCGTAGCGTTTCCGCGATTCGAAGAGAAGCGGAAACGCTCCAGCTTGAGCCGGCGTCGTCCCATGAGCGCCTACTTGCGATAGGAATGGCCCTCGGCGTCGAAGAGATGCAGCTTCTGCCGGTCGGCGGCAAAGCGCATCTTCTGGCCGCGGTGGATATCGGCGATACCGGGAATTTTCACGATGATCGGCTCGCCATCGACCAGGCCTTCGATATAGAGCTGCGTCACTTCGCCAAGCGCCTCGACGATGGAGACCTCGCCTTCGAAGAGATAGTCGTCACCGGTCGCAAGACGAAGATCTTCCGGGCGCACGCCGAAGCTCGCAGTCCTGCCTTTTTCGGAGGCTGCCGTCGGCACGTCGAGCGTCACCGACTTGCCGCCGGTCAGCGTCACGGTCGTCGTCGCACCGGTTTCGGTCACAGTAGCGGGGATGATGTTCATGGCCGGCGAGCCGATGAACTTGGCGACGAACAGGTTGGCCGGGCGCTCGTAGAGTTCGAGGGGAGCTCCGACCTGTTCCACGCGGCCGGCCGACAGCACGACGATACGGTCGGCAAGCGTCATGGCTTCCACCTGGTCGTGGGTGACGTAGATCATCGTCGTCTCGGGCATGGAATCGCTGAGTTTGGCAATCTCGATACGGGTCGCGACGCGCAGGGCGGCATCGAGATTCGACAGCGGTTCGTCGAAGAGGAAGACCTTGGGGTTGCGGCAGATGGCGCGGCCGATGGCGACACGCTGCCGCTGACCACCCGAAAGCGCCTTGGGCAGGCGTTCCAGATATTGGGTGAGCTGCAGACTTGCTGCGGCAGCACGCACGCGGCGGTCGATCTCCTGCTTGCTTTCGCCGGCGATGCGCATGCCGAAGGCCATGTTGTCGTAGACCGTCATATGCGGGTAGAGCGCGTAGGACTGGAAGACCATGGCGATGCCGCGCCGTGACGGCGGTACCTCGTTCACCTTCTGCCCGGCAATCATCATGTCGCCCGAGGTGATGCTTTCCAGCCCGGCGATCATGCGCAGCAAGGTGGATTTGCCGCAGCCGGACGGACCGACGAAGACGATGAATTCGCCCTCGTTGATCTCCAGATCGATGCCGTGCAGCACATGCACGCTGCCGTAGGATTTCTTGATATCCTTCAGAACAAGTCCCGTCATTATGCTCCCTCCTCCCAAAGGTCAGGCAAGATGCGCGAAGTAAGCGCCCCAGGCCGGAATATCGATCTTGTTGCCGTAGTTGTTGCTGGCGAAGCCGTGTCCCGTCAACGCCTGCCAGTTCCCATCAGGCAGGACCACCATCGCTTCGACCGGGCTCATGTTGAAGGCACAAAGAATGGTCTCGCCAGCGTAAGCGCGGCTGTAGATGAGTACGTCGCCCTGCGGCTCCGAAAACGCGATCTCGCCCTTGGCGAAGGCCGGATGCTGTTTGCGAAAGGCGAGGAAGCGGCGGTACTGCTCCAACACCGAAGTTTCGTCACCCTGCTGGACGCTGACAGCGCGCAGGATATGTTCGACCGGCACCGGCAGCCAGGGCTTGACGGTGGAAAAGCCGCCCTGCGTAACCTGGCTGTCCCAGACCATCGGCGTGCGGCAGCCATCGCGGCCCTTGAACTCCGGCCAGAACTGGATGCCGTAGGGATCCTGCAGATCCTGATAGGCGAGATCGGCTTCCGTGAGCGCCAGTTCCTCGCCCTGATAGAGGCAGACCGAACCGCGCAGCGTCAGCAGCAGCGCCGCATAAAGCTTGGCGAAGGCATCGCGGTCGGCGACCAGATTGCCCCAGCGGCTGACATGGCGCACGACATCATGATTGGAGAAGGCCCAGCAGGCCCAGCCTTCGGGAGCGGCGGCGGCGAAATCCTTCATGACTTCTTCGACGCGATCCGGCGACAGGGCGTCCGGCGCGAGGAATTCGAAGGCGTAGCACATGTGCATCTTGTCGCCGCCGGAGGTGTATTCGCCGACGATCTCGAGACCGCGCTGGCTGTCACCCACTTCGCCGACGGCGGCGATCGCCGGATATTCGTCAAGCACCGCGCGGAAACGCTTCAGGAATTCCAAGTTCTCGGGCCGGTTCTTGTCGTAGAGATGCTCCTGGAAATTATAGGGATTGACCGCCGGGGCAGTGGAGGCGTTGCGGCGCGCGGGCTCCAGCGCCGGGTTGTCGCGCAGCTCCTTGTCGTGGAAGTAGAAGTTGATCGTATCGAGGCGGAAGCCATCGACGCCGCGGTCGAGCCAGAAACGCACGACATCCAGCAAGCGCTCCTGCACTTCGGGATTATGCAGGTTCATATCCGGCTGCGAGGTCAGGAAGTTGTGCAGGTAGTATTGCATGCGGGTCGGATCCCACGCCCAGGCCGAGCCGCCGAAGATCGACAGCCAGTTGCTGGGCGGCGTGCCATCCGGCTTGGCATCGGCCCAGACATACCAGTCAGCCTTGGGATTATTCTTGCTCGAACGGCTTTCGACGAACCACGGATGACGATCCGAGCTGTGCGACAGCACCAGATCGATCATCACCTTGATGCCGAGACGATGGGCCTCCGTCACCATCGCATCGAAATCGGCGAGCGAGCCGAAGATCGGATCGACGTCCTCGTAATCGGAGACGTCATAGCCGAAATCGCGCATCGGCGAGGTGAAGAACGGCGAAATCCAGATTGCATCGACACCGAGCGCTGCGACATGCGGCAGACGGACGGCGATACCCTTGAGATCGCCGATGCCGTCGCCGTTGGAGTCCTGATAGGAACGCGGATAGATCTGATAGATCACGGCGCCGCGCCACCAGTCCTTGTCAACTTCCGAATCCGATTGAGGAGCAATGCTCATGCTGAATGGGTCCTGTGTGAGTCTGTGTTTTGGATCAGCCCCCCTTCACCGACCCGGCGAGCAGACCGCGCACGAGATAGCGCTGCAAACCGAAGAAGACGAGGAGCGGAATAAGGATGGTGACGAAGGCCGACGCCGTCAGGATTTCCCAGTTGCCGCCGCGCGAGCCGAGCAGCGCGTTGAGGGCGGCGGTCAGGACCAGGTGGTCCTTATCGGTGCCGAGGAACACCATGGCGATCAGAAGGTCATTCCAGACCCAGAGGAACTGGAAGATCGCGAAGGAGGCCAGCGCCGGGAAGGATAGCGGCAGGATGATCTTGACGAAGATATCGAAATCGCTTGCGCCGTCGACGCGGGCGGATTCGATGATCTCCTTCGGCAGGCCGGCAATGTAATTGCGCAGGAGATAGATGGCGAGCGGCAGACCGAAGGCCGTATGCGCCAGCCAAATGCCGGGATAGGTCTTCGACGGCACGCCGAACAACTGGCCGATCTCGTTATAGATGCGCAAAAGCGGGATCAGCGACATCTGCAGCGGCACGACGATGAGGCCGACGACGAGCGCGATCAGGATCGCGCGGCCCGGAAACTCCATCCAGGCAAGCGCATAGGCGGCGAAGGCGGCGATCAGGATCGGGATGACGGTCGCGGGGATCGTCACCGTCAGCGAATTGATGAAGGACTGGCCGATACCCTCCCCGCCGAGCACGTTGCGATAGTTGTCGAGCGTGAATTGCGGCGGTGTGGCAACAGTCAAGTAGACCCGCTTGGCGCGCGCATCGGCTTCAAACGGGCCACTCTTCTGATAGCGGTAGCTGCCGTCGGCATCGATGGTCAGCGTTTCGCCGTTCTCCAGTTGAGCAGGCGAGCCAGCCTTGTAGGCTGCCGGCTCCTGCACGCGCAGACCGAAGGACTGGATCTTGCCGCCGCCTTCCACATTGAGCCTACCTGCGATGACGAAATTCGCGCCGTCCGGCTTTGCCTTGTCCGGACCGTCGAGACGTGCGGCCGTCGTGCGCGAGGAGCCGGCAAACGCCGTCCACCAACCGGACGCGACGATCTGGTCCCTGTCGCGCAGTGCGGTCACGAAGATGCCGAGCGTCGGCAAAAGCCAGATGATGACGATGAGCAGCACCGCGGCATGAACGAAGATGCGGGCGGGACCGATACGACCGAGATTTCCAACCATGTCAGCGCCCCTTCGTCTCAGCGTTTGCGCGGCGGATGTTCCAGATCATGATCGGCGTGACCGCAACCATGATGACGAGCGCGATGACGGCGCTTCGGCCGCTGTCGCCGCCGCCGCGGAACATCCAATTGAACATCAGGTTGGCAAGCACCATCGTGTTCCACTGACCATTGGTCATCGTGAGAACGATATCGAAAACCTTGAGGACGAGGATGGTGATGGTGGTCCAGACGGTGGCGATCGTGCCCCAGACCTGCGGCACCATGATCTTCCAGAAGATCTGCCAGCCATTGGCGCCGTCGATGACGGCGGCTTCGATGGTTTCTTCGGGAATGCCGCGCAATGCAGCCGAGAGGATGACCATGGCAAAACCGGTCTGAATCCAGATCAGCATCACCATCAGGAAGAAATTGTTCCAGAACGGAATGGTGATCCAGACTTCCGGCGTACCGCCGAAAAGCTGGACGACGGCGTTCAGAAGACCGATCTGCGTATCGGTGCCGCCGCGATATTCGTAGATGAATTTCCAGATGACCGAGGCGCCGACGAAGGAAATCGCCATTGGCATGAAGATGACCGCCTTGGCGATATTGCCCCACCAGATGCGGTCGGTCATGACGGCGATGACCAGGCCGAAGAGGGTGCAGGCGGCCGGCACGACGGCGAGCCAGAGGATGTTGTTGAAAATCGACTGGCGGAATTCGGTGTCGTTGAGCGCCCACAGGTAATTGGCACCGCCGACGAACTTATTGCCGTCCGGTCCATAGAAGGACAGGATGAAGGTCGCCACGACAGGATAGACGAGATAGACGACCAGCAGGAACAACGCCGGGCCTAAAAACAGCCAGGGGCGGATCAGACCGCGGCGTCGAAGGTTGACGGCTGCCTGATGGACGTCGTCTCCCTCCCTTGCCGGAAAGATCAAGTCCAAGAGCTTGTTGGAGAACCAGAAATAAGCGGCGCAAATGGCAACGCCGAATATCATGGCGCCAATCGCCGATACGATCTGCGAAAACATCCATTCCCTCCCCGAATTTACCTGCTTGAGTCCACCAGCCCGGCATCGGCCGCGCATAAGGGCGCGCCGTTGGATATTATTTGGCGCCGCCGGCTTTGACCGGCGGCGCTGGACTATGATGTCTTACTTGATGGCATCCCAGGACTTCTGAACCCCGTCGGTAACATCCTGAGCGGACTTGCCGCCGACGAAGTCCACCATGCCGGTCCAGAACGAACCGGCGCCGATCTTGCCCGGCATCAAGTCGGAACCGTCGAAGCGGAAGGTGGTCGCCGAGGTCAGGGTCTCGCCTTCCTTGCGCAGCGTGTCGTTGGCATAAGCTGCGGTATTGACGGCCTTGTATGGCGTCAGGAAGCCGGACTGCGCCATCCAGACCTCCTGGGCGATCGGCGTCTGCAGGAACTGGATGAAGGCACGGGCAGCCTTCGAATCCTTGGTGATGGCCGCCAGCGTGCCAGCGCCGAGAACCGGCTTGCCGAGTTCAGGATGCGCGGCGAAGGGCGGGAAGTAGAAGAAGTCCGCATCCTGGCCAAGCTTGGTGCCTTCCGGGAAGAAGGATGGGATGAAGGATGCCTGCTTGTGCATGTAGCACTTCGGCGGGACGGTGAAGAGGCCCTTCGGGCTGTCGCGGAAGTCCGTCGAGGCGACGGCCGCGACGCCACCGGCGACATATTTCGCGTTCTTGGCGAACTTCCCGAACTCCTCGACCACCGAGACGACCTTCGGATCGTTGAACTTCAACGTATTGTCGACCCAATGATCATAGTCCTGCGGCGTGTTCATGCGCAGCATCAGGTCTTCGACCCAGTCGGTCGCCGGCCAGCCGGTCGCACCGCCAGAACCGAGGCCGATGCACCAGGGCGTGCCGCCATCCTTGACGATCTGGTCGGAAAGCTTGAGCAGGTCCTCCATCGTCGTCGGAACCTTGTAACCGGCTTCTTCGAAGTTCTCCGGCACATACCAGACCAATGACTTCAGGTCGGCCTTGTAAGGGAAGGCATAGAAGGCATCCTTGCCGTCCTTGCCCTTATAGGTGCCGTAGCCGACCCAGCTGTCGCCGGCGCCGTAGTTCGTCTTGACCCAGCTCGCGAGATCATCGCCGAGTGGTGTCAGATAACCCTTGCTGGCAAGATTGGCGAGAAGGCCTGGCTGCGGGAGGATAGCGACGTTCGGCGGCGAACCGGCCTGCGTGTCGATGACGATCTGCTGCTCGTAATTTTCCGAGGACGAATACTTGGCATTCACGCCGGTCGCTTCGGTGAAGTAGTTGAGGACGCTCGTGAAGAGAGCTTCGTCTTCGCCGCGCCAGGGGCCGAAGATGGTCAGAGTCTCGCCCCTCAGGTCGGCATGCGCCGATTTAAACTCGTCGTAGCTTTTCCAGTTGAACTTGGAGTCCTGGCCGGGCTGGAATTTCAGATCGGCCGCCATCGCCGTACCGGCCGCCAAGGCGGCTAGAGCGACGGTCATCAAAAACATCTTTTTCATGCGGTTGTCCTCCCAAATAACGAAACCCATGAGCCGAGGCACAATTTGTGCCATCGCGCCCATTCCTCAAAGCGCTTTGGCTACCTCTCTCATCCATTGAGCGCAGGGAAAAGTCAAGCTCTTTTCAAATTTCGGCTAATATTCACAGACTATCTCGCGTTGCAGCATAAAATAGGCAGAGATATTTTGCTATTTATCTTGTCTCGAACGCATCGCCTGCTACATATTAAAAGCGCTTTGGATGCCAGCGATATTCGGGAGGTGTGCTGGCAACTGAGCAGTCGGGAATTGGAGGAGCCGAAATTCGTGAATCTCAAGCAGCTATCGCAAATGCTCGGGCTGTCGCAGACGACAGTCAGCCGGGCATTGAACGGATATCCGGAGGTTAATCGCGAGACTCGCGAGCGTGTTCTCAAAGCGGTTCGGGAAACCGGCTATCGGCCCAATAAGGCAGCGCAAAGACTTGCGACCGGCAAGGCGGGCTCGATCGGCTTGGTCATGCCGACATCGCCCGGCAACTCCTCGGACGTGCATTTCTCAGAGTTCCTGACCGGTCTCGGCGAGGAGGCCCTGCGGCACGACTTCCATTTCGTGCTGACGCCTGCGGATCCGAATGACGAAGTCGGCGCGTTGCGACGGCTGGCGGCCAGCGGCAATGTCGACGCGCTCTTCGTCAATTACATGCGCGGCCACGATCCACGTCTGGAAATGCTGAAGACGCTGTCCATGCCTTTTCTCGTGCACGGACGCTCGATCGGCTCCGAGCCGGACTATCCCTTTCTCGACCTCGACAATGAAGCCGCCTTCTACGACGCCACGAAACTGTTGCTGCAGCTTGGACATCGGCGCTTCGCCCTGTTGAACGGCCCGATCTATTTTGATTTCGCCATTCGCCGGAAAAACGGTATGGAAGCTGCCCTTGCAGAGCGCGGCCTTATGCTCGACGAGGCCTGCACCAGCCACACACCGATGACCGACGAACAGGGCCTGCTCGCCATGGAGCGCATCCTGCAGATGGAAAAGGAAAGGCGTCCGACTGCGGTGCTCTGCTCCAGTACCGTTCTGGCGCTCGGCGCCGTTCGCGCCATCAATCAGGCGAGGCTCAAGCTGGGTGAGGATATTTCGATCATCGCCCATGACGACGTGCTGACGCTTTTGAAGCCGGAAAGCTTCACCGTGCCGCTGACGACGACCCGCTCGTCGCTGCGCGCGGCGGGCGTGCGCATAGCCGAACGGCTGATCGGCGAAATCAAGCATACGGAGACGTTTCCGGCGCAGGAATTGTGGAAGGCCGAACTGATCGTGCGCGCCTCGACCGGCGTTGCGCCGGCCGACTGACACCTGGCTTCAAGCGTGTCGCGATCTTTCAGATTCACGCCGTGGTCGTTATCGCAAATCGCGGCACACTTTGCGCGGCTTGCTCTCAAAACTTCGGCGGCTTCTTACCCGCGGCGCGATGGGCAGCGATGACGGTATTGGCCATCAGCATGGCGATCGTCATCGGTCCGACACCGCCCGGAACCGGCGTGATGGCGGCAGCGACTTCGGAGGCTTCACCATAGGCGACATCCCCCACCAGCCGGCTCTTGCCCTCGCCCCGCTCCGGGGCCGCGATCCGGTTGATGCCGACATCGATGACGGTGGCGCCGGGCTTGATCCAGTCGGCCTTGACCATCTCCGGACGGCCGACGGCCGCCACCAGAATATCGGCACCCCTCGCGACCGAAGCCAGATCCTTCGTGCGCGAATGCGCCGTCGTGACCG
>NZ_JAQJCI010000013.1:0-164816 GCF_030182495.1 Rhizobium aureum
CCCGCATCGCGTGGGCGGTTTTGCGGAAAAAGACATCATTTGAACGTGGCTACCTGGCGGCTGCGGCATAGTCGAGACGGCTATGCTATCGCACATGTAGCTCAACGAGGTTTGCAGGAAGGATCGTGAAGATGGCCTGACAGTTTACCGGCTTCGGAAAGCCCGTTTAAAAAAATGGCACTAGGTGCCGACGGTCTTATTGGGCTCTGAACGCGCGGATGTCCATCTTGGCCATGGGGACTTCCCATGAGACCGTATACGTTGACGCAAACTGATCAGAACACCGTAAAATCCTCTTGCAGACGGGCGGGCCATACGTTTTTGCCTATGGCATCCGGCCAAACCAGCACATTATCTTACGCGAAAAAACCAAGCGTGAGCATTTCGGCGCGATATCGCGCCTATTCATTCACCTCACATTCATTTGAAGCCGTTTGCCCTTGCACGTGGGTCATTTTTTTCATCCCATGAATGGGATTTGCGATTTCTGATATAGCAATCGCGTGCAAGCAGGAGTATACAAACCGCCGTTCAAATAGGCCTTCGCGCCATGACCAGATTTGCGGTTCTGTCCTCGGACCCCACCGCACCATCGAGAGCGATCCCCGACAATGTCGGATCAGATATTCCAGGCCGCCCCCACCAGGCGGGCCGCACCGAATTTTCGTGTAGTAGCGCTTATCGTAGCAAGCGCGATGTTCATGGAACAGCTTGACGCGACCGTGCTCGCGACTGCCCTTCCGACCATGGCAAGAGACTTCGGCGTCAGTGCGCCGGCCATGAGTATCTCGCTGACATCCTACCTCCTCAGCCTCGCGATCTTCATTCCCGCCAGCGGCGCCATTGCAGACCGCTTCGGGTCGCGCACCGTCTTCCGATCCGCCATTGCGGTTTTCGTTGTCGGCTCGCTTCTCTGCGCGCAGGCGCCGAACCTGTTCTTCCTCGTGATCGCGCGGCTGCTGCAGGGCCTCGGCGGCGCTATGATGCTGCCCGTCGGGCGTCTCGTGCTGATGCGCAGCGTCGCCCGCAAGGATATGGTCAACGCCATGTCCTGGCTGCTGATCCCGGCGCTGGTCGGCCCCATTCTCGGGCCGCCCGTCGGCGGCATGTTCGTCACCTATCTCGACTGGCGCTGGATCTTCTACATCAACGTGCCGATCGGCGTCATCGGCTTCATCCTGGTGACCATGTTCATCGAGGAGGTGAAAGGCCCGCGCACCGGCCGTTTCGACCTCTCGGGTTTCATCCTCTCAGGCATCTCTCTCGGCTCTCTGCTCTTCGGCTTCGAAATGTCGAGCCGTGAGGGCGAAGGCTATCTTGCCGTCTTTCTGATCTCCATCGGCCTCTTGTTCGGCATTGCCTATCTGCGCCACGCCCGCAGGCACCCCTCGCCGATCATGGATTTTTCGCTGATGAAGGTGCCGACCTTCCGCACCTCGGTGATCGCCGGTTCGCTGACGCGCATCAGCCAGGGTGCCCATCCCTTCCTGATCCCGCTGATGCTGCAGCTCGGCTTCGGCCTTTCGGCCGCTGCGGCCGGCCAGATCGCCATTGCGACCGCGCTCGGCTCCATGGCCATGAAGCCCTTGCAAGTCCGCATTCTGAGGACGCTCGGTTTCCGCACGGCCCTTATCATCTTCGGCCTGATCGGCACGCTCGGCTACGGCATGTGCGCCATCTTCCAGCCGGATTGGCCGCTGCCCGTCATCTTCGTGATCCTGTTCTTCTGCGGCTTCTTCATGTCGTTCCAGTTCACGGCCTACAACACCATCGCCTATGACGAGATCGAGCGCGATCGCATGAGCATCGCGACGAGTTTCTACTCGACCTTCCAGCAGCTGATGCTGTCTCTCGGCATCTGCGTCGCCGCCCTTGCCCTGCATGGCTCGATGCAACTGCGTGGAGAGACGAAAGCCGAGATGATCGACTTCTCGGTCGCCTTCATCGTCGTGACGGCCATTGCACTACTCGCGGTGATCTGGAACGCCAGCTTCTCGCGCACCGCCGGCTCCGAAATCAGCGGCCATCGCCGCAAATCGCCGGAAGATGGCCTCGGCGAGCATTGAGTTGGCCAGGGCATGATGCCGAAAGTGTAAGCGGCCCCAGGACGAAATAATCATCCGGCGCTCAGCTTGGGAGTGCAAAGTCGCAACGCGCATCGATCATGCATCGGTGCTTCGACCTTGATGGGTTTTGTCCGCCTTGCGGAAACAGGGGTGAATAAAAAAGAGGCCGGACCAACCCGACCTCTTCCTTCATTGCCTAACGATCTATACCATCTCATCCATGGTCCAAGACCGGAAAACAAATGGCTTACATAGCTTCGAGCTGGTCGGCCGACATCTTGCCCGAACGCTTGTCCTTGACAAGCTCGTAGGAGATTTTCTGGCCGTCGCGCAGCGTGCTCATTCCAGCGCGCTCAACGGCTGAAATATGCACGAAAACATCCGTCGCCCCATCATCAGGCTGAATGAAACCGAAACCCTTGGCAGCATTGAACCACTTTACAGTACCTGTGCTCATAACGATGACCTTTCAATCACTCACATAAAGACGTCAACCAGGAAACACTGGTTGGCAGTGGACCGATTTTGAGAGGGAAGTTCGTCGTTGTCGCGCAGAGTGCGTCGAGGCAAAGCGTCGGTCACAAATATCGATGACGCATCTTGTATCGGATAGGTATATTCTCCACAAGCAGAAACATCTAAATTAACTAATGTTGGATAGCGCATCAAAAGATGACATACGTGATGGCGCTGATACAGCTGCTTTTGAATAGAGTCGAAAGACCCTCTCCTTTGGACTCCGCTCGTCTGCTTCTGCAAAGGACTGCGGAATTGTGTCGTTGATGCGGGCATCTTCTGCTACAGCATGATACCATCTCCATTGTGCCTACAGTCGATCAGCTTGGGCTATTTGCGACCAGCGTCAACACGATACAACCCCTGGAGGCTGATGTGACACCACCGAATAAAGAGAACCTATTCGGCTCAAAGAGACAGGCGCCGGCAGATAAAGCCAATCAGCTCGATTCGGCGGTTAAAGAAATTCTCGCCAGCGAGCATGCAATCCGTGAGCGAAAAACGGCCCGTCTGCGCGAGCTCCGGCTTGAAAAGGAAGCTCTGCAACCACAGCCGGAGCCAAAGACAAAGTCCAAACGGAAGACTCCGAAAAAATCGGGGGCGGCTGAAACCTGATCTGACAGCCGATGCAGCGCGATAAAAAGTTGCGTTTTTGTGAACACTGCCTTCTACAGACCGCACATTGCATTGAACAATGGCCCCGGCCTAAATAGCGACCAGAACGAATAACAGTCTGGAGCATCCCATGGTCGCCGGCATCCATCACATCACGCTGATCACCCGAAAGGTCCAGGCGAATGTCGATTTCTACGTCGGCTTCCTCGGCCTGCGCCTCGTCAAGCGCACCGGTGGTTTCGAGGACGCAACGCAGCTTCATCTCATCTATGGCGATGCCACAGGCTCGCCGGGCTCGCTGATCACCTTTCTCGTTTGGGAGGATGGCTCGCCCGGCCGCGCCGGCGTCGGCCAGGTCGGCGAGATCTCGCTTGCGATCGATCCAGCCAGCATCGGCTTCTGGCTGACGCGCGCCCTGAGCGCCGGCCTGAAGCCGGAAGGTCCCTCCGAGGAGTTCGGCGAACCCGTCTTACGGCTAAAGGACCCGGACGGCGTCATCGTCAAACTGGTGGGAACCAATACTCTGCAAGCGGCAGCTCCATGGACAAGCGACACCATTCCGCAAGAGCACGTGATCCGGCGTATCCGCGGCGCGACGCTGTTCAGCGAAACGCCCGAGGAGACCCGGGCCATCCTTGTCGATCACTTCGACTACCAGCCGCTCGCCACCAGCGGGGCGATCGGCCGGCTCATCTCGCTATCGGGCGATATCCTCGACATTCGTGATGCGCGCGGCTTCTGGGCCAGTGCTCCGGGCACGGGCACGGTCGATCATGTCGCCTTTCGCGCTAGCGACGACATCGAATTGCAGTCAATCCGTACCGCCCTGCAGGCGATCGATTCCGGGCCGACAGCGATGCATGACCGCAAGTATTTCCGCTCGCTCTACGTCCGCGAGCCCGGGCGCATCCTGTTCGAACTCGCAACCGACGCGCCCGGCATGCTGGTCGACGAGGACGAGGCAACGCTCGGCACGCGTCTCTTCGCTCCCGGCGACAGTCCGAAGCTTCTGGCCGAGCTGAACGTGGTCCTGCCGCAGTTCTCCATGCCCGGCGAGCCACGCGTCATCTATCGCGATCTGCCCTTCATCCATCGCTTCTTCACGCCTGACAAGCCGAACGGCAATGTCTTCGTTCTGCTGCACGGCTCCGGCGCCAACGAAACGACCATGCTGCCGCTCGGCCACAAGATCGATCCTGCCGCGACATTGCTCAGCGTGCGCGGCCGTGCGCTCGAGGAAGGTGCACCGCGCTGGTTTCGCCGGACCGGCCCGATGTCCCTCGATCAGGCCGATATCGTGAGCGAAGCCGAAGCCTTCGCCGCCTTCATCGATGGCGCGATCCATGTTTACGGACTCGATCCGGATCGCATCGTCTATATCGGCTACTCGAACGGCGCCAATCTGCTGAACGCCATGCTGTCGCTGCACCCGCATCTGATCCGCCGCGCCGTGCTGCTGCGCTCGATGGCCGCCCTCGAAAATCCGCCGGCAGCTGATATGTCGGATGCCGAAGTCCTGGTGATCGCGGGCGAGAAGGATCTGTATGGCCCATACGCCCAGCCTCTCGCGGAACGCCTGCGGGATGGCGGCGCCAAGGTCGAACTCGCGACGGTGCCCGCCGGTCACGAATTTGATGATGCAGACGTGTCGGTCATTCGGGACTGGTTGAAGCGGAACGTGTAAGGCCGATATGCCGACCTCCTTCTCCCCTCGGAGAGAAGGAGGTCGGCTGCAGCTCACCCCTTAAACGTATATTCCGCGATCGATTCCGGCTTCATCTCGATCGAGAACCCCGGAAGGCTCGGCGGCATGTAGGCCGCGTCGCGGATGATGCAGGGGTCGATGAAATGCTCGTGCAGATGATCGACATATTCGATGACGCGGCCGTCCTTGGTGCCTGATATGGCGATGTAGTCGATCATCGACAGGTGCTGCACATATTCGCAGAGGCCGACACCGCCGGCATGCGGCCAGACCGGCAAACCATATTTGGCGGCGATCAGCAGCACAGCCAGCACTTCGTTGAGACCGCCCATGCGGCAGGAATCGATCTGCACGACATCGATGGCGCCCTCGGCGATGAACTGCTTGAACATGATGCGGTTCTGACACATCTCGCCGGTCGCGACCTTCACGGGACCGATGGCTTGGCGGATCTTGCGGTGTCCGGCGACATCGTCCGGGCTTGTGGGTTCTTCGATGAAGAAGGGCTTGGCGAAGGCGAGCTTCTTCACCCAGTCGATCGCCTGATTGACTTCCCAAACCTGGTTGGCATCGATCATCAGATAGCGGTCGGGGCCGATCACTTCGCGGGCAATCGTGAGGCGGCGGATATCGTCTTCGAGATCGCGGCCGACCTTCATCTTCACATGGTTGAAGCCGGCGTCGATCGCCTCCTGGCACAGGCGGCGCAGCTTGGCATCGTCATAACCGAGCCAACCGGCAGAGGTCGTGTAGCAGGCATAGCCCTCGCGCTCGAGCGTTGCGATACGGTCGGCCTTGCCGGCTTCCGCCTTCTTCAGGATAGCGACGGCCTCGTCGCGGGTCAGGACATCTGTCAGGTAACGATAGTCGACGATATCGGCAATCTGCTCGGCATCCATCTCCGAAACCAGCCGCCAGACCGGCTTGCCGGCCTCCTTGGCGAGTAGATCCCAGACGGCATTGACGACCGCGCCGGTGGCAAGGTGCATCGCGCCCTTCTCCGGGCCGATCCAGCGCAACTGGCTGTCGCTGGTCAGATGCCGCCAGTATTTGCCGGGGTTTTCCAGAACCGTCGCAAGCTCGGTACCGACGACCAGATGCCGCATCGCCTCGATCGCCATGCAGCAGATGTCATTGCCGCGGCCGATGGTGAAGGTCAGGCCGTGGCCGGCAAGCCCCGGTCTGTCGGTCTCGAGGATGACATAGGCTGCTGAATAGTCCGGATCCGGATTCATCGCGTCAGACCCGTCGAGGCTTTGCGATGTCGGGAAGCGCAAGTCGAAAACGCGAAGATTGGTGATGCGCGTCATTGGAAAACTCCTTCTATATCCATCGCGGCCTCTCGACCCGTTAACCGAGGCCGAACTCCTCCCAGAGTGCCGCATTATGCTCGCCAACGTGCGGGGCCGCACGCTCGAATTTCGGCCGCTGCCCATCGATGCGGATGGGCGAGCGGGTTGTCTGCAGGCTGACGCCATCTTCGCGCCCGACCGTCTGCAGCATGTCGAGAACGCGAAAACCTTCGCTACCTAGCAGCTCTGGCCAGCTCAGCACTTTTGCGCACCAGATGTCGGCAGGTTCGAGGATCGCCAGCCAGTCGTCAACGTTGCGGCTGGCGATGCGCGCCGCGATCAGCGCCTTGATCTCATCACGTGCCGTAAACCAGCTTTTCTCATGATCGCGATAGGGCGCAAGCTCGTCCATGCCGAGCAGATCGGCAAGCTTGGAAATCGGCGTCATGGCGATAGCGAGATAACCGTCTGCGGCGCGATAGACGCCATAGGGAGCCGAAAGATAGGCGTGGGCACTGCGAACATGGGAGCGCTCCGGCAGCTTGTTGCCGCTGTTCATGTGCACGCTCAGCACCTCGACCTGCAGATCGATCAGGGCTTCCAGCAGGCTGGTCTCCACCAGCCCGCCCTCGCCCGTCACGCCGCGCCGCACCAGCGCCGCAAGAATGCCCTGCGCCGCTGCCGCACCCGCCAGCATATCGCCGACCGCGAGACCAAAGGGCACCGGTCCCTGCCCCTCATCGCCGTTCAGCCACATGACGCCGGAGCGCGATTGCGCCAGAAGATCCTGCCCCGGGCGCGAGACCCACGGCCCCTCTTCGCCGTAGCCGCTGATCGAGCAATAGACGAGACGCGGATTGAGCTTGCTTGCGGCCTCATGATCCAGCCCCAGCCGCTCGAGCACGCCGGGGCGAAAATTCTGTATAAGCACATCGGCCTTGGAGATCAGCTTGCGCAGCGCGCTCATATCGCGCTCGCTCTTCAAGTCGATCGCGAGACTCTCCTTGGAGCGGTTGATAGCATGGAAGATCGTCGAATCGCCGCTCTCACGGTCGCTGAGATAAAGCCTGCGCGAGAGATCGCCCCCACCTGGCCGTTCGATCTTGATGACCCTGGCGCCGAGATCCATCAGCCGCAGCGAACAATAAGGACCTGACAGAAACTGGCTCATGTCGACGACGACAAGTCCGGCCAGAGGCAAGTCCTTCTTCAAGACCATCGATATTCCCACTCCCTGACATCGCCCGGCTCAAGGCGCTCCGCCGCCTTGAGGAATATCCTCGCAGCTGGTTTTCGCATCGGCCCAATTTTCTTATGTGAATAGTATTTTCACATATGGATGAATTTTGCAAATGAAAAGAGGAGGAAAATTCGACCGCGCTCCCCGCCGACACGGCGGAAAAATGCGCTATGTTCCGGCACAGTCAGGATTGCTGAAGGAGATAGAGAATGACGACGGTGAAATTGCTCGATGATGCGGAAGCAGACGCAATCCCGGCGGTCAAGGCTGTGTTCGATGACATTCGCGCGGTGAGGAAATCCGATTTCGTCAATAATTTCTGGCGCGGCTTGGCAAATGATCCCGCCTTGCTGAAACGGACGTGGGAGGGCCTGAAAGCGGTCATGATGGCGGAAGGGGCGCTCGACCCGCTGGTGCGCGAGATGATCTACATCGCCGTCTCCACCGCCAACGGCTGCACCTATTGCGTCCATTCCCATACGGCAGCTGCCAGGGCAAAGGGCATGACCGATGCACAGCATGGGGAGTTGCTCGCTGTCATCGGGCTTGCCGGGCAGACCAATCATCTGGTTACGGCAATGCAGATCCCCGTCGATCCGGAATTCGATGTGAGCGGCCGATGAAATGCAGAAGGCCCGCTGATATAGCCAGCGGGCCTTCCATAAACAATCTTCGCCTATTAGCGATCCGACGTTTCCGCCGCCTGGCTATCTGCCGCAATGGCAGCGACGTTGACGCCGTTGTTCACAGCCAGCAGCCTTTTACGAACAAGAACGCCCATAACGCGGGCAGCCGTCGAAAAAGTCATCGTATCAAGCGGACCCTCGCCCTCCCAGGGCTTGGTCAGCCGCTCGGTCACGGCCGAGACGATGTTGTTGGGCACGATATCAGTGCATTCGCGCATGGCTTCGAACACGACACTGATGGGATGGATACGCCCTTCGAACGTCACGATCGGTTCGGTGACTTCGCTGTCCCATTCCTCGAAGGCGTAGAGCGCTTCGCGGAAGAGCTGCTGCAGAGTGATGGGGGCATGACCCTCATGAAGGGGCGGCAAGGCATTCGACATGTCTGTCTCCTTTCAATTGGAAGTCCGGCGCATATATGTAAAGTTGATGGTCTCTCCTCCGAGACCCAAGCGCTGCTTCTTCAATTTGGCGCGCCTTATTGAGGGGAACGGCGCGGCAAACCATTTCGTGACCGGCGCAACGCGGGATGCACACGAAATGTTCCCACCGGTCATGTAACTTGATCAAGTTTATAGATTAATCCCGACTTGAAAAGCCTTATTGATAACTTTTTGTAATTCCCTTTATTTTTGAATGGCTTCGCGTAGAGTGAAACAACAGCGTTCCCGTGGAGGGCATGCGAATCTCCCTCCAAAGCCGAAAGGACGACCATGTGCGGCGATCATGAGCATGGGCATCAAGACGGGCACGATCACAGCCATCAACCGGTCGACTGGCGTGAACATGGCGTCAAAATCATCCCCGGCAATGCCCTCGACCCGAATACCGCGCAGACACCGGGCATGAACCGCGCAACCGCGATCAACCATGCGCGCGCCGGCGCGGAAAAGATCTGGGCGGGAACCGTGACGATCCACGCCAACGCCAAGACCGGCGCCCATCATCACGGCGATCTCGAAAGCATCATCTATGTCGTCAAAGGCAAGGCGCGGATGCGCTGGGGTGACAATCTGGAATTCGTTGCCGAAGCCGGTCCTGGCGACTTCATCTTCGTGCCGCCTTACGTGCCGCATCAGGAGATCAATGCCAGCCGCGACGAAACGCTGGAATGCGTCCTCGTCCGCTCCGGTCAGGAGCCGGTGGTTGTCAATCTCGACATAGAACCCGTCGAAAAACCGGAGGAAGTCCTCTGGAAGGACCCGATTCACCGGTGATGCGCTCAATTTTTAGGCAAATGCTCATTTTGCCGCATTAATAATCTACAATATTTATGGAAAATTAGTTTGCTCTTTCGCGTTGCACTGAAAAGAGTTTTTCAGAACTGCGCCGCACAACGCATGATCCTGCTTCGCGGACAGAACGCACGTCTGAGATGATCCTGATGTCACCGAGAAAAACGATCTCGATCATCTGGAACAGGATTTCCCATGACTGAAAAGCTTTCTAAAGGTTTCGACGCGCCGCGCCTTTCTCGCCGCGCCGGCCTTGCTGCCCTCCTTGCCTCCGCTGTCGTCGTGTTCGGCTTGACGGCGACCGCTACGCCCTCCTTCGCCGCAGACAAGACGATCAAGGTCGGCATCATGAGTGGTGAGGACGAGGATGTCTGGCGCGTCGTGGTCGCTGAAGCTGCCAAGAAGGGCCTGAAGGTCGAGCCGGTCGTCTTCAACGATTACACCCAGCCGAACGAAGCCCTGGAGCGCGGCGAAGTCGAGGCCAATGCCTTCCAGCATCAGCCCTATCTGGACAACCAGATCAAGCAGCACGGCTATCACATCGTCAACGTCGGCTATACGGGCGTCTGGCCGATCGGGCTCTATACCAAGAAGTACAAGGCTGTCGCCGACCTTCCGAAGGGTGCCACTATCGGCGTGCCGAACGATCCGTCCAATGAAGGCCGCGCCCTGCGTGTTCTGCAGCATGAAGGCGTGATCAAGCTCAAGGACGGCACCGGCATCCTCGCCACCACGGCCGACATTTCTGAAAACCCAAAGAACGTCGAGATCAAGGAACTGGACGCCGGCATCGTCGGCCGCTCGATCGACGACCTGGACGCAGCCGTCGTCAATACCGACTGGGCGCTGAAGAGCGGCTTGACCCCGAAGGATCGCATTGCGCAGGAGCCGATCGACGGCAACCCGTACCGCAACTTCATCGCCGTCAAGAAGGGCAGCGAGAACGAGGCCTGGGTGAAGACGCTGGTTGCAGCTTACCAGAACGACACCGTCAAGGCCGAGTTCGACAAGGTCTACAAGGGTACCGGCCAGAGCGCCTATTGATATCAGTACGGCGCGGGGGACAGCGCTGAGCGGTAAGGCGGCCGGGGTATCTTGCCCGGGCCGCCTTCGATGTTTAAAGCCCATGCTCAACCCGCGCCGAACGTAAAAAAGAAGATTGGGAAGCAGATATGAATTCCTTCATCCCAGGCACATCAATCGACGGACAGGCGCCGCCCGAACGAGCGGCGAGCGACGAAGTCGTCCGCCTGGTTGATGTCCGTCGCCGGTTCGGCGGCACGCCGGCACTGGACGGCATATCTCTGACCGCGCGCCGTGGCGAGATCGTCGGCATCATCGGCCGCAGTGGCGCCGGTAAATCGACGCTGATCCGTTGCCTGAACGGGCTGGAGCGCGTCGATAGCGGCGAGATCCATATCGAAGGCCGCGACATTGCCCGCCTTTCGGAACAAGAACTGCAGCCGCTGCGCCGCCGCATCGGCATGGTCTTCCAGCATTTCAACCTGCTGTCGGCAAAAACCGTCGAAGAGAACATCGCCCTGCCGCTGAAGATCGAGGGCGTGGCCAAGGCCGAACGGCTGCAGCGCGCACGCGAACTGCTCGAACTCGTCGGTCTCGCCGACAAGGCCAAAGCCTATCCAGCCGCCCTTTCCGGCGGCCAGAAGCAGCGCGTCGGCATCGCCCGCGCCCTTGCCGCCCGGCCCGCATTGCTCCTGTCGGACGAGGCGACGTCGGCGCTAGACCCGGAAACCACCCGATCGATCCTGGCGCTGCTGAAGGATATCAACCGCAAACTCGGCCTGACCATCCTGCTCATCACGCACGAGATGGAGGTGGTGCGCTCCATCGCCGATCGCGTCGCCGTCATCGATGCGGGCCGGATCGTCGAGGAGGGTTCGGTCTGGTCGGTCTTCGCCAATCCACAAACGGAAATCACGGCAAGCCTGCTTGGCGGCATCCGGCCGCAATTGCCGGAACATATCGCCGCGCGCCTCTCCCCGACTTCCGGCATCGAGGCCATTCTCAGCGTCGATCTCGCCGGTCCGGCCGCGCAGGGCGCGCTCTTTGCGGAGCTTTCCGCTGCCCTGCCGCGTTCTTTCCGCCTGGTTCACGGCGGCATCGACCACATCCAGAACCAACCCGTTGCCCGTTTCTTCGTCGCCGTCCCGACGCGCGATCCGGACCTGCCGGCGCAGGTCAGCGATTTTCTGAAAGCCCGCTCCGCCCGGTTAGAGGTTTTAGGCTATGACAACTGATGTGATCCTCGGCCTGCTTTGGCGCTCCTTCTGGGAGACGATTTGGATGACGACTGCGTCCGGCCTCCTCTCCCTGGTCATCGGCCTGCCGCTCGGCCTAGCCCTCGTCGTCACTGGTCGCGGCGGCATTGCCGAGCAGCCTGCGATCAACAGCATCCTTGCCGCGCTCGTCAACGGCTTCCGCGCCGTGCCTTTCGTGATCCTGCTGATTGCCCTCATCCCGCTGACGCGGCTGATCGTCGGCACCGCGCTTGGGACAACGGCGGCGATCGTGCCGCTGACCATTGCCGCGATCCCCTATTATGCCCGTATCGCCGAGGTCTCGCTGCGTGAAGTCGATCGCAGCCTGATCGATGCGGTGCGCGCCATGGGAGGTAATCGCTGGACGATCATCCGCGAAGTGCTGGTGCCCGAGGCCATGCCCGGCATCGTCGCCGGCTTCACGGTGACGCTGGTGACGCTGATCGGTGCTTCGGCCATGGCGGGCACGATCGGCGGCGGTGGCCTCGGCGACCTTGCGATCCGCTACGGCTACCAGCGTTTCGAAACCGGTGTCATGATCGCCGTCGTCATCGTACTGATCATTCTGGTCTGCGGCATGCAGTGGCTGGGCGATCGTCTCGCCAACCGGCTCGACCGCCGTTAGTCCCGTCAATGCAAACCCATTCCCGACGCAGAGAGACACCGCCGGGAATGGGGACCTGCTGTCAGTTGCGCGTCACCGGTTTCGAACGCATGCGCGACACCGTTTCCCGCTCGGCGCGCTTGCAGCGCATCGGCGGCAGGCCGCGATCCATCAGATCCATATCCTCCAGTACCATGTCGCCCATCTTCTTGAAGGCGCTGTCGAGAGCGCCGGCGCGATGGGCTGAGCGCAGAAAGCCCTTGAGCCTGCGCACCGGATGATCAAGGCTGAGCGGCTCCTCAGGATAGACGTCGCTCGCCGCCACGATATGGCCGGATGCGACCGCCGCCATCAGCGCCTCGAAATCCACCACATCAGCGCGGCTGAGCAGTATGAAGGCTGCCCCCGTGCGCATTTTCGCAAAAGCTTCGGCACCGAGAAAACCCTTGTTCTCGCTGGTGACCGATGCGACCACGAAGACGAAATCGCTGCTGGACAACACCTCGTCCAGCCCGGCAGGCTGTACGCCATGTTCGCGGAGGATCGATGGCGGCATCCAGGGATCGAATACTTTGATATTGGCGCGGAAGCCGGAGAGAACCCGATTCAGCGCCTTGCCGAGATCACCGAAGCCGACAATGCCGATATCGCTGCCTGAAATCAGCCTGGCGCCGGCATTGCCGTCGCCGCCCCAGAGTTCCCTGCCCTCGCGGAAATCAAAATCGGCATCAGCGATGCCGCGCGCCAGGCTTAGCGCAAACCCAAGGCCGATTTCGGCAACTGGTTCGGCGAAGACGAGACCTGTGGTGACGACATGGATGCCGCGCGCGAAAAGCACTTCATAAGGCATGTTGTTGATGAGATTGCTCTCGACATTCAAAATGCAGCGCAGTTGCGGCATGCGGTCGAGCGTCTCCTTCGACAAGGGCGGCTGGCCAATGATATAGCGCGCCTCGCCGAGCACATCGTCACCCAACCCGCCGATATCATCCGCACCCACTTCGACGATGCGATATTTCGACTGAAGGAGCGACAGTGCGTCCTTGGTGAAGATAAGCTCGAGCGAGCGCGGCTCCGGCGCGCTGATGGCCAAGGGCCTGCTGTCGGTGGTCATTCTATTCCTCCTTGTCTGACGAGGCGATCCAATAGCATTCGACGGATCAGATCAATCAGGTCTCGTCCTCTTCGGCAGGCATTCCGACGGAGAAGGCGCAGATGCGCGAGAGATGGGTGAGTGGCAGACCCGTCTCGGCATGCCAGACATTGAACTGATCCTGGATCAGACGCAGGTCCTTCTTCGTCGGTTTGCTTTCGGAAATCGGCACACCGGAAAGCCGTAAACAGACGAGAACGTCATGGCTCATGACGAAGCTGTCGCGGCTGATCGCCCGCAGGAGATACTGGCCGGTCATGCCGCCGAGCCGGTTCGCCTGCTTGTCCAGGATGGCAAGCAGGCCGATCTGATCCTCCAGCGGCCAATCGGCGAAGAAGCGGCCCGCGCCGCCATGCTGGTCTGCAAGCTTGCGAACGAATTGCGCATTGGCCCGCACCGACATGATTTTGGCGCCATTGCGGATGACACGCGTGTCGGAGGTCAGGTCATGCCAATAATCATCCGGTGTTAGATTGAGAAAAGCCGGATCGAAACCGGAAAAAGCAGTCTCGAATCCCGCCCATTTGGCATCGATCACGTTGCGGACGAAACCCGCATAGAAGATGTAACGCGTCATTTCCGACAGGATGCGGTCATCAGGCAGGGCACGCAGGGCATCATGGTTCGGCACCTTCGGCATCAATGCCTTCAGGCCCTCGGCGCCGCCCTTGCGCTTCTCGGCCCGTTCCTTGATCTCCACAAAACTCGCCATCGCTTTCTCCATGCCTGCGCGGTGCGTCCAAGTCTTTTATGATCTTCCGCCGCCGCGCAAGTAATCTTCATAGAATGATCGCCTGTGAAAACACGGCATCGAAAGATATGACTCGAAAGTTGATCGCGCTTCCGCATGAATTGATTTCCGCGGTGATTGAAACGGCTCCCAGCTGCTCCACATATCGTCTTGAAATTAACTTGAGTTTTCAGGCAGCACAGCGTTAGTTTCGGCGGCATCGGATCGGAGCCTCGTACCATGAATAGTAAAGACTGGAATTATCCCATCATGGTCATCTGCAAGCGGACTGGAAAAGTTTACGCCGTCACCAGCACGAAGGAAGCACTGGACATGTTGCTGAATGCCTGGCCGGTGGCGGAGGGCAAGGCATTCATGATGGCTCTGCAAATCTGCGCCGACGTCGAAAGGGGTCAGGGACAGCCGCTGGAGGCTCGCAGCAGCTTTGTCATAGCGGCGGCGGAGGCCGGCGTCCCGCTCGAAATTCCCGTGACTCAATAGAATTCACCCAATCTTCCACATGCATCCGTGCGCCAAACGGCCGCCTGTCTCTCCATATGATTGCGACATCAATCGGTCTGTGCGCCCTCAAGCCGGCCTTGCTCCGCCCGGCCGTCCGCCCCGCGCCAGGCTGTAAGACAGCCACGATCGATTTTTCGTAAATTGCGAAACTTTTTGTCGCGACAGGAGTTTCGATCACAATGTCGGAGCACCATCGAAAATGACCATGATATTTAATGGGGGCGAGGTCCGCTGGCCCGAGCCCGTTTATCTGCGTATCGGCTATGGCATACCGGAAGCAATTCGAAGTCCGAAAGAAGCCCACGATTACCTCCTTTTCCGTTGGCCGGCTCTCAGGGGCGAGAAATACAAGTCGGCCAGGAGCCTTTGCCTCGCCGCCAACGACGATCCCCTTCTCTGCGACAAGGCCAGGAAAATTTTCATCGAGGCCTGCGTTGAAGCGGACGTATTGGATTAAGGCCATCTAGAGCCCGTCGCCGGCTCGGGAAGCAAGGCGCTCAAGCCAGCCTTAGTTCTCAGCGGCCTCCATTCCGATCCGTTCAGGCTAGCGTCAATAGACGGGACCCTCGACCATGCTGCGGCGGTGGAGGGCTGTCGCGGGGCCTACAAGTATCGCGGCAGGAGCCGGCCGATGCGAAAACCCTCGCCGACAGCCGGCGTTCACGCCGCTCTACGTGGACAAACGAAACCAGCTCGATAAACGCCAGCCGAAAGCTATTCGATCCGGAATGCTTTTTGCAACGTTACCGAAGCAAGTACGTTTCGGAGGTAATGCGTGTTGAAACGAGACACTTTACGACCATTTCCGGCTATCACGCTGGTGATCGGAGAAAACGGCAGGCAGCGCCGCGTCAATTCAGTACATCAGGTCGCTGAACTGCTGCTGGAGCATTGGCCGGTCGAGCATGGCGAGGAGTATGTCGCCGCGGTGCGTATCTGCCTTGAAGCGATGCTTGGCGCCGTCCCGCCCGAGGCCGTGAGGGAGGCCTTGATCAAGGCTGCCCGCGAGGCTGGCATATCCGTATTGCAGTAAAAACGCGCCGCCATCCCGCGTCAGGCGGGATCTCCCTGAGATAATTCACTTTTTATGAAGGAGTGCCGGCGATGTTGCCAATAGAGGCAGGCGATTCGCTCTGCCAATGACGGAGAGAATATGTCGCTTCTACCATTCCCGGCCGACAGGCGTACCAGTGATGTCAGGCGGTGTGCCAAAGCCCTGCAGCAGCTTCACGGAGAGGCGGCAAACCGCTTCTGGCGTTCGGAAATGGCGAGCTTTGCCGCCGTCCTGCGGGAACAGGGAGTGGAAGACGACGAAATCTCGCGGCAGGCCGGCCTCTATATGCACGCAGTCCAGATGGAGCTGCAGCTTGCCTTTGCCGAGGAAGAGCTGAACGCGTCGGCCTGACGGGGATAGAGCCTTCCGCTTTTCCTCGAATCGCGAAAACGCTCTATCCTTTGTTCATGCAATTCCGGACGGAAAACCCCTACGCACTTTTCCTGGAATTGCTCTATTTAGGCAGCCTGCAGAATGCGATCGATTTGTCGCCGCTGGTCGGCGACCTGATCTG
The DNA here is from genome assembly GCF_030182495.1 of Rhizobium aureum. Taxonomy (NCBI): domain Bacteria; kingdom Pseudomonadati; phylum Pseudomonadota; class Alphaproteobacteria; order Hyphomicrobiales; family Rhizobiaceae; genus Rhizobium; species Rhizobium aureum. The sequence continues at coordinate 16,212 of NZ_JAQJCI010000013.1, forward strand.
CACCGTCCATTCGCCGCCGGGAAAATGAAATCCCTTGGAGGAAGCCACGCCGGCAATCTGCATGCATGCCTTCCTGGCGTCGGCACTCGGCAGATCTATCGTCGCTACGACAGCGTTCTTCCTGCCGGCAACCTGACACGGCGCAGTAAACAAGCCGGTATTGTCGATCATTTTGCAAACCCGGAGCGCGTTGTTCGCGGCTTCATCGGCAGCCATTGCAGAATTGGCGACCACCAATGCAGTGGTCACCGCCAAAAACAGTCTCATTGAAAACCCCGATCCCCTATGGCGGCACGGTGCCAGAGCATGTTTCTTCTTGCAAGACATGTTGCACGGATTTGCGGTGACTGTTTGGAAATAAAACATCAATGACGATAACTTGTTCGCCGGAGAATTGGTTTACCGGAGATCTTCCGCCGCAATCGAGGAACGTCAACCTTCAGGAAGCCCTTACTGGCCGCCTCATCGGTCGACCCGTGAAAAGCACGCAATTCACAGCCTGCCGTTAATATCTTCGATATTGGAACATGGCATATTAGCAAAATGTAGAAATGAGGAAGCCAACGCGATGACGGCACTGTCACCCGAAGGTCGAGCATCCCTCCGAAAACGTACGCTTCTCGGCGGCAAGATCATATTCAACGGCGGCCATTCGGTTTTTGATTGCACTGTCAGAAACCTGTCGGATACCGGCGCCATGATCCAAATCGAAAACCCGCTCGCGGTACCAAACACCTTCAGTCTGCGATTTCCGGACGACAGGCTGCTCGCCTGCGAGGTGCGCTGGCGAAAAATCAACAGCATAGGCGTTGAGTTCGTGTGAGACTGTCTCTCACCGCAAGCAGGTGTCGCAGCCGCGGACGATGTCGCCGAACTGCATGCCTTCACAACACACCTGGGCTCCAGTCACGAACTCCTGCCGCCGTTCAGCATCAATTTGCCTGATCGATTTCACTGATGCAGCGAAAGCAGGCCGACCAGGATCATGCAGGTCAGCAGGCCGGCGGACAGAAAGAACATAAGAAGAAGTTTATAGCTCGACATCAGGGCCTCCCTTCGAAGTTGCTCTTGGTGTCGTCATGGAAAGCCGCGCCTCATCCGGAACTCGCGCGGCTCAAGGCGCTCGGTTCCACATGAGGATCGAGTAAAGCTCGTTACCTATCTTTACGCAGGCAGCCACTCTTGGTTCCGACATCATTCGGAAGCGCAGCAAGAATTTTCGATGCCGCCATATCGTCGCGTGGGGAACACCGCGACCTTCGCAACCAGGATACCCCCATCCCTTGGAACTTACCGCAATTTGGCGGAAGCCCACCACCGGAACAAATGTCGCGCTCGGAGCATTCCCGAACATATGGCACTCTGTTCAATTTGTTCGCAAAGGAGATGGCTATGAACCAGGACACGATCGACCGGTTGGACTCGATTAACCAACAGCTTCACACGCGCGCTCTTGCTCTATCCCAATCCCAGGAAGGTCATGACCACGCGCTCATGATGTCGGCATTGAGCGCCATGATAGAGGTCGTGCGATCTTTGGACGAGAACATGACCCGTCTCGATGGCCCGAAGGGAATCGGCTCGGCGGGCTCGTGAGCCCAGTTCTGTCCATCTGGAGCGGGCAGCGCCTCGGGAAATCAATAAGCCATTGATTTAAATTAGAATTTTGGTAGCGGAGGAGGGATTTGAACCCCCGACACAAGGATTATGATTCCTCTGCTCTGACCTACTGAGCTACTCCGCCACGCCACATTTGATGTTGAAATCAAATGCAAAGGTCAAACGAACCGTCGCTCGAAAGCGCTAGCTCGTCGGTTGAGCGGCTTATAAGGTGCGGTTCGGCTTGGTGTCAAGCGGATGATTTGGAAAAATCAGTGCTTTCTCTTGACGCCGATACATCCGCCCTCAAGCAGCCACCGGGCCTGCCAGTAGCGCCTTCAACGAAGCCTCCGCCATCGGCTCGCGTTCCGAGCGTTCGATGAAGCCGCCGCCATAGACGCGGGCGTCGTCGCCCGGTGCCGAATAGAGCGCGCAGGCCTGCCCTGGAGCCACGCCGGCCTCGCCGACGGTAAGATCGACATAGATGCCGCTGGCATCGGCATGCAGCACGGCAGGCGACGGCGCGCGGGTGGAGCGGACCTTGGCGAAACAGGCAAAGCCTTCACCGGAAGCGGCCTGCGAGAGCGGTTCGTCACCCAGCCAGTTGACATCTCGCAGATAGACGCGATGCGTTTCCAGCGCCTCCTTCGGGCCGACGATGACGCGCCGCGAGCGGGCGTCGAGATAGACGACGTAGAGCGGCTCGCCTGTGGCAACACCGATGCCGCGGCGCTGGCCGATCGTGTAATGCAGGATGCCTTCGTGCTGGCCGAGCACACGGCCGTCAAGATGAACGATCTCGCCGGCAAGCGCCGCATTCGGCTTCAGCTTGGCGATGACGTCGGAATATTTGCCCTGCGGCACGAAACAGATGTCCTGGCTGTCGGCCTTCTTGGCAACGACGAGGCCCATCTCTTCAGCAAGCGCACGAGTCTCCGCCTTCGGCATGCCGCCGAGCGGAAAGCGCAGATAGTCGATCTGTTCCTGCGTCGTCGCGAAAAGGAAGTAGCTCTGGTCGCGATCGGCGTCGGCCGGGCGATAGAGCGCGCGACGATGCGGATGTTCAAAAGAGGGATTCGGGCGCGAGCGGATGTAATGGCCGGTCGCCAGCGCATCGGCGCCGAGTTCCTTGGCGGTCAGCAGCAGATCGGCGAACTTGACTGTCTGGTTGCAGGCAACGCAGGGGATCGGCGTTTCGCCGGCGACATAGCTCTCGGCGAAGGGATTGATCACCGTCTCGCGGAAGCGCTTTTCATAGTCGAGCACATAGTGCGGGATGCCGAGCGTTTCGCAGACGCGGCGCGCATCGTCGATATCCTGGCCGGCGCAACAGGAGCCGGCGCGATGCACGGCCGCGCCATGGTCATAGAGCTGCAGCGTGATGCCGAGCACATCATAGCCCTGCCGCTTCAAAATGCCGGCAACGACGGAGCTGTCGACACCGCCCGACATGGCGACGACGACGCGGGTATCTTCCGGCCTCTTGTCAAAATCCAGTGTATTCACGGTCGTTGCCGCCAGTCTTGAACGATCTTCGATGCTGTCCGTAGCGGGATGACCTTCCTTCGAAACGTCGTCACGCTCTCACGATTTCATTTCGCACGATCTGATCCAAAAACCGCTGCACACTTTTCGGGATCATGCTTCCTGCCGCCGGATGCCATGCAAAAGCGGCGAATTTTCATGCGGGCAATGGGCTGCACCATTCGCAACCTGCCTAATTCTGGAGGGATATAGAAAGGATCGCTATCCGGCGCAAGGGGGCGGCAAAAGTGCCGATCAACCCTTTGCCTTCAATTGCCGGATCAGATTGCGGCTGCGCCTCCATACCGTGACCGCCGAACCGATGGCAATGATCCAGAGCGTGATCGTCAAAACCCAGCTGCCGCCGGTCCATAGAGCCTCGACAATCGAAAGCAAAGCCGCCGCCGTAGTGACCGCCATGCGATGCTGCTTGGCCATCGGACCGCCGAAATTGCTGGGATTGCCGGTGGCGCGGCCAAGCTCGCGCGCATAGGCGGTCAACACAGCAAAGGCGCCAGCCGCCCAGCCGAGGCCTGGTATCGCAATGCCATAACCGATACCGGCGAAAATGAGGATATCGGCGATCCGATCCGGAAATTCGTTCCAGAACGGCCCGTCGGCCTCCCCCTTTCCGCCTTCGACTGCCACCATGCCGTCAAGCAGATTGCAGAGCAGACGCAACTGGCAGAACAAGGCGGCAAGGATCAGCAGGACCACTCGCATACCGAGACTATCGGCGGCGCCGGAGAGCCAGAACGAGGCTCCCGCCAGCGCTGCCATGAGCATGCTCGCCTGTGAGATCCGGTTCGGCGTTACCGAAAGCGCCGTCATGCGCCGCGCCAGCATCTGAGCCCACCGCGTATTTCGGCTCGCCAGCGGTCGTCTGTCGCCCATCCCCTCGCCTGTCATCGCCCCTCACCTTCCATGACTTCGCAGCCTTCCGCCCGAGATCGAGTAATTATAGATCGCCGCATAGCTGGAGGAGACCAGCAGAGGCACGGCGATGGTCTTCAGGATCTCCGGCGTGCCGCTCAGCGCATGGATGAGAACCAGGATGGTCGCCGAGCCCAGGCAGGCAATCAGCGGCGGCGCCCAAAGGCGCAGAAGGCCACTGAATCGCCGCGACAAAGCCTCGACCACGGATTTCAGGAACAGTGTCAGGCAGCCGGAAAGCACGCCCTGCACGAGGCCCGCAATCAGTGGCCGCGGCATCGGGTGCATGCGATTGGCGAAGACCGCCCAGCCGCCCATGGCGAGAAAGGCGAAAAGCACATGCACGATGGTGCTGCCGGCAAGCGCTTTCAGCTTCTCGCTCATGACAGCGACCACCAGAAGCGCACGAGGTGGAAGAAGATCGGCGCGGAGAAGACGACCGAGTCCAGCCGGTCGATCAGCCCACCATGCCCTTCGATCAGATGCCCCCAATCCTTGACGCCGCGATCCCGTTTGATCGCCGACATCACGAGACCACCGAAGAAGCCCATGATGGTGATGATGAAGGCGAGCAGCCCGGCCTGCAGCGGCGTGAACGGCGTCACCCACCAGAGCGCCGCGCCGATCAAGGAAGCGCTGATGACACCGCCCACGAAGCCTTCCACCGTCTTCGATGGAGACAGCCGTGGCGCGATCTTCGTTTTCCCGAACAACTTGCCCCAGACATATTGCAGGACGTCGCTGAGCTGCACGACGATCACCAGGAAGGCGATCAGCAGCACGTTGCGGCCCTCGTAGCCGGGAATATGCAGCGTCAGCAGCGCCGGCACATGCGAGGCGCAGAAGACGCAGATCATCAGCGCCCATTGCACTTCGGCGATGCGCACCAGAAACCGCTCGGTATCGCCGCGCAGCACCGCGATAATCGGCATCAAGAGGAAGGCGTAGACGGGAATGAAGATCGAATAGATGCCGTATTGCTCGGCCCAGAGCAGGTAATATTGCACCGGCAAGGCGACGAAGAAGGCGGCGGCAAGCGCCCAATGATCCGCCCGCTTCGTGTTGATCAGCGTCACGAATTCGCGCAGTGCCGCAAAGGAGCAGAAGGCGAACAGCAGGATGACGCCGGCACGCCCGGCGATGAAGGCAATGCCGATCAGCACCACCATCACCCACCAGGCCTTGATGCGCGCATTCAGGTTTTCGATCGCCGCATTCGATCCGTCGGGCGAAAGGCGCCGTTCCAGTACGTAGCCGATGACGGAGGCGACGATCAGGACGCCGAAAATGCCAAGAACAAGGTGGATCAGATCGGCACTTGCCGCACTCATGTTCTGTCTCCCGCCCGCTTGGGCGCCAGCGCCAGTAGCGCCGCTTCGGCTCTTGCCAGGAACTCCGCCTTCTCCTCGGTGTCGCCGATATGCAGCGCCTCGCCGAAGCTGACGGTGCAGATCAGCGGAATAGGCACGAACTCGCCCTTGGGCATGACGCGATTGAGGTTATCGATCCAGACGGGCACGAGATCGATATCGGGGCGGGCCTGAGCAAGATGGAAAAGCCCGCTCTTGAAAGGCTGCAGCGGCTGATCAGTCAGATTGCGGGTGCCTTCCGGAAAGAGGATCAATGAAGAGCCTGCATCGAGCGCCTGCGTCATCTGCGTGACCGGATCTTCCTTACGTGCCTCGCGATCCCGCTCGATCAGCACGGCATTGAAGACATCCCGGCCGATGAAACTGTTGAGCGGCGATTTCAGCCAATAATCCGCGCCTGCCACCGGGCGGACGCGTCGGCGCAATCGTGGCGGCAGGACAGTCCAGATCAGGATGAAATCGCCATGGCTGGAATGGTTGGCGAAATAGACGCAGCGGCGGGTTTGCATGCCGCTCTCAGGCCAGATGGCCCGGACGGCGGTGATGGCCCGTGCAAAGAGCACGATCGCCACCGAGGCCGGCTTCGCCAGCCACTCGATCGGCGTGCCCATTCCTTCCCCGAGAATGTTCTTCCGCAAAGCCTCCATGACATAGAGATAGGCGCGTTTCCTCGCCCCCGATAGTCTACGCACCGGGCTTATCCACAACCCTCACAACCATAAAGAAAGCCCGGCGCAACTTATGTCGCGCCGAGCTTTCGGATTGGCTCTTGGGAGGAGCGAATTCTATAGCTGCCGCCCCTCTTCAGGGCGGGCAGGCTCAGTCGGCGTTGAACACCAGCGGCTTTGCCTGACGGATCGCCTGATGCGCCGTCAACTTGCCAAGCACCTCATCACTGATCGGACCGTCGACATAGAGAAGCGCGATGGCATCACCGCCCTGCTTGTCGCGGCCGAGCTGGAAGTTGGCGATATTGACGCCGGCGGAGCCGAGCGTCGTGCCGATGAAGCCGATCATGCCGGGAACGTCGGTATTGGCGATATAGACCATGTGATTGCCGACATCGGCATCGAGATTGATACCCTTGATCTGGATGAAGCGCGGCTTGCCGTCCGAGAAGACGGTGCCGGCGACGGAACGCGTCATGCTGTTGGTGGTAACCGTCAGCTTGATGTAACCGTCATAGACGCCGGTCTTGTCGCGCTTGACTTCTGCAAGCACGATACCCTTTTCCTTGATCATGATCGGGGCCGAAACCATGTTGACGTCAGCAACCTGATTGCGGATCAGGCCGGCGAGCAGCGCGCTGGTCAGGGCCTTGGTGTTCATGTTGGCCGTGACGCCATCATAGAGGATCTCGATTTCCTTGATCGGATCTTCCGTGACCTGACCGACAAAGGCGCCGAGAACATCGGCAAGCTTGATGAACGGTTTCAGGATCGGCGCTTCCTCAGCGGTGATCGAGGGCATGTTGATGGCGTTCGAGACGGCGCCCTTGACGAGGTAGTCCGCCATCTGCTCGGCGACCTGAAGAGCGACGTTTTCCTGGGCTTCCGTCGTGGAGGCACCGAGATGCGGCGTGCAGACGACGTTCGGCAGGCCGAAGAGCGGGCTTTCCTTGGCGGGCTCGACTTCGAACACGTCGAAGGCGGCGCCGGCGACATGGCCTGATTTGATGGCGGCAGCAAGAGCCGCTTCATCAACGAGACCGCCGCGAGCGCAATTGATGATGCGCACGCCCCGCTTCATCTTGGCAATCGCGGAGGCGTCGATGATGTTGCGGGTCTTGTCGGTCAGCGGCACATGCAGCGTGATGAAGTCGGCGCCGGCGAAGAGTTCATCGAGCTCGACCTTGGTAACGCCCATTTCCTCGGCGCGCTCCTTCGACAGGAAGGGGTCGTAGGCCAGGACATGCATCTTCAGGCCAAGGGCGCGGGCAATCACGATGGAACCGATGTTGCCGGCGCCGATGATGCCGAGCGTCTTGCCGGTGATTTCGACACCCATGAACTTCGACTTTTCCCACTTGCCGGCCTGGGTCGAGGCATCGGCAGCCGGAAGCTGGCGGGCAACGGCAAACATCAGCGCGATGGCGTGTTCGGCGGTCGTGATCGAATTGCCGAACGGCGTGTTCATGACGATGATACCGCGGCGCGAGGCGGCCGGAATATCGACATTGTCGACGCCGATGCCGGCGCGGCCGACGACCTTGAGGTTCTTCGCCGCTTCGATGATCTTCTCCGTCACCTTGGTGGCAGAACGGATGGCAAGACCATCGTAATTGCCGATGATTTCGAACAGCCGGTCCTTGTCCTTGCCAAGTTGCGGCTGGAAATCGACTTCGACGCCGCGATCGCGGAAGATCTGAACGGCGGTTTCCGACAATTCATCGGATACGAGAACGCGAGGTGCCATGGAGGCCTCCTGAAAAGTCAGCTAAGACGAGCAATCCCACGAAATGCGAACGGTTTTCCGGTCGGAATTGCATGAAAACAATGAGAATTCGGAATGCTGGGCTCCGCCTGTCGGGGCGGAGCCATAAACGCTTCAAACCTCAGGCAGCAGCCTGGGAGAGCGTCGCTTTCTGCGTTTCGAAAGCCCAGGCGAGCCAGGGCATCAGCTTCTGCATGTCGGAAGCCTCAATCGTTGCACCGGCCCAGATGCGCAGGCCCGAGGGCGCGTCGCGGTAATGGCCGACGTCATAGGCGACGCCTTCCTTCTCAAGGAGCGCAACCAGGCCCTTGGCAAAATTCGCCTGACCATCGGCATCGAGAGCGACGACATCCTTGTCGACGATCTTCAGGCAGACGGAGGTGTTGGATGCCGTCTCGGCCTTGACGGCGAGATTGGCGATCCAGTCGTTGGCGGCAACGAAGTCGTGGATGACCTTGGCATTGGCATCGGCGCGACCGATCAGTGCTTTCAAGCCGCCGAGATCCTTAGCCCAGAGGAGAGCGTCGATATAGTCTTCGACGCAGAGCATCGAAGGCGTATTGATCGTCTCGCCGGTGAAGATGCCTTCGATCAGCTTGCCGCCGCTGGTCATGCGGAAGATCTTAGGCAGCGGCCAAGCCGGCTGATAGGTCGTCAGGCGCTCGACAGCGCGCGGCGACAGGATGATGACGCCATGTGCGCCCTCGCCGCCGAGAACCTTCTGCCAGGAGAAGGTGACGACGTCGAGCTTGGCAAAATCGAGGTTCTGGGCAAAGGCCGCCGAGGTGGCGTCGCAGATCGTCAGGCCCTTGCGGTCGGCCGGGATGAAATCGCCGTTCGGAACGCGGACGCCCGAGGTGGTGCCGTTCCAGGTGAAGACCACATCGCGATCGAAATCGACAGCGGAAAGATCGGGCAGCTCGCCGTAGCCGGCTTCGAGCTTGCGGACGTCCTTGAGCTTCAGCTGCTTGACGACGTCGGTAACCCAGCCGGCGCCGAAGCTTTCCCAGGCGAGCATGTCGACACCGCGTTCGCCGAGCAGCGACCAGAGCGCCATCTCGACGGCGCCGGTGTCGGAAGCCGGAACGATGCCGATGCGGTAATCCGCGGGCACTTCCAGAATTTCGCGGGTAAGATCAATGGCCTGCTTCAGCTTTGCCTTGCCGACCTTCGCGCGGTGCGAACGGCCGAGAGCCGCGTCGGAAAGAGCGTTAAGCGTCCAACCGGGACGCTTCGAGCATGGACCAGAAGAAAAATGGGTATTATTCGGACGGATGTCCGGCTTGGCGAGCTTAGTCATGATGCTATCCTCTCAGATAGAAAGCTCCTCGTTGGGGAGGAGTGTCCCGCCGCCGGGTATATTGAAAGCCCAGCGCCGGCGCAATAGTAAAATTTGCGGATGGCGCTCGATCACAAAGTCGTGCGAAAAGTTTGAAGGTGCGTAAGTTACGCACAATGAAATTCAGCCAAATTTGGCCACACAAAAACTGGTTTTTTCGCCGAAGCACAATCATATAGGGTTTGGCGTCCCTGGTCGCGCCGGTAGAAATGACAAATGTGTCCAATGTCTCTAACTGCGCTTATTGAAAGCTCTCCCATACCCGCACAGATCGTGCCGGTCTATCTGATCAATATAGACCGAGCGGCGGAGAGATTGGCGGAGATCCGGCGACAGAGCGATGAATTCGGTTTCCGCTTCGAACGCATCGACGGCATCGACGGCGCCCTCATCCCACGTGACCAATGGGTCGACGTGGATCACGATCGCTTCCAGCGCCGGCACGGCCGGACCATCCTTCCAGGTGAATATGGCTGCTATCGCAGCCATTTGCAGGCACTACGCCAGTTTCTTGCGAGCGATGACTCGATGGCCGTCATCATCGAGGACGATGTCGCGCTGGATGCCGATTTCCTGGCGCGCGCCATGGCCGCCAAGGATGCAGCGCCGACGGCCGACCTCATCAAGCTTGTGAACCACCGCTGGAATGGCTTCTGTGCCATGATGCGCAGCAGGAAGGGAGACATCGTCGGCCGTTGTCTTTTCGGCCCGCAGGGTTCGACGGCTTGCTATCTCGTCACGCGCCACGGTGCCGAAAAAATCGTCAAATCGCTGGCGGTCATGTCACTGCCTTGGGATGTGGCGGTGGAGCGTGGCTGGGACATGCAGATCTCGATCTTCAGCACGCGCACCAATATCGCCGGCTTCAGCCGGTTGCAGCGCACCACCATGATCGGCTGGCGCCGCGATTATCGCGCCGCCAAGGCCTCGGCGTGGCGGCGCATACCCGCCCATATCTTCCGAACCTTGGACTTCTTTCGCCGCATCAACTACGTGTTGACGATGCCATAGGGCAACGCCAGGAAGAGTGCGTAGCGGCTTTCCGTGTGGAATTGCGAGAAAAACTGGAGCGGCTCAGAGCTTCCTTGAAAGCCAAACCGCTGCGCCTCGAACCTACCAGGTGGTGATCCTGAGGCCGATGCGGATTTCGTGGCGCGAAAGCACGCCGTCGCGGCCCATGGTGCCGCCGGCACCCGCGACCGAATCGGCGGCGGAATAGCCGAACATGTCTCCGCCGGCGACGTGGGAGAAGCGATAGCCAAGATCGACCTTGATGTTCGGCGCAACCTCATAGGCGACGCCTGCCATCAGCGCATAGGTCATGCGCCAGTCGCTATCGCCCGGATAACGTGTGCTGACCGAAGCTGCGCCACCACAGCCGGAAGCACCATCCACGCAGGAACCGATGCCATTGACGCTGCTCCACGAGACGCGCGTCGCGCCCAGACCCGCGCCGACATAGGGTGTAAAGCCCGCAAGTGTTCCGAGATCGACATAGCCATTGACCATCAGGCTGCCGGCCCTGAAGGAGGAATGTGCCTTTGTGGAGCAACCGGTACCGGCCGATCCGCCGGAACAGGGCGAATTGCTGGAGACGCGGCCGTTGAAATCGCCGCTGAAGAAATCCCCCGTGACATCGGCGCGAAACAGGTCGTTGAATTGATAGCCGACACCCAGGCCGCCGGAAAAGTCGCCGCCGAAGCGGCTGGAATCGAAACGGCTCGAACTGTAATCGCCACCGGCCGGATCATAAGCATGGAACGTCGTGTCGTTGCGGCTGGCATTGACTGCATAGCCGATATCACCGCGGACATACCATCCCTTCGCATCCTTGACGCTGACCTCGGGGACGCTGACTTCAGGCACCTTGATTTCCGGCGGCGTATCGCCCGCAAGAGCAACGCCCGTCGATACGCCTGCCATCGCTGCGGCCAGCGCCAAAGCGTCAAAACGGATCATTACCCCTCGCCTTCCATCCTCGGGCGAATGCCCGCGCGTCGAATCGGTCGGCCTTTGCTTCCCTGCGAGCCCGTCAGAGAAGAAACTCTGCGGAAAAGCCGCCATTCTGATTTCATTAACCATAGGGAATTCATGGTTAATGAAGCTTTAAAGCACGGAAGAATTGCTTAACGGGGAGAGAGAAAAGACAAAAGCCGCCCGGAGGAAACCGGACGGCTTTTCAATGGGTTGCGTGAGCTACGCTTATTTGTAGACCGGCTGGGGCGGAATATCGGCCGGCGGCATGTAGCTTGCCGTCTGGCAGCCGCCGAAGGTATAACGGGCACCGATGCGGGCTTCGTGCAGGTTCAGGCCCTTGTCATAGCCCGGACCGCCATTTTCATTGTAGCCGAACATGTCGCCGCCCTGGACGTGACGGTAGCGGTAACCAACATCGGCCTTGAGATTGCAGCTCAGGTCGATCGACGTACCGGCCATGAGCGCATAGGTGAAGCGCCAGCTGCCGCGGCCATTATGTGTGACCGTGCCATCGCAGGAGTCCGGATTTGCATCCGAGCAGGACGTGTTCTTCAGGTTGCTCCATTTGACGTAGGTACCACCGAGGCCGCCGCCGACATAAGGCGTGAAGATGCCGTAGGTGCCGAGATCGACATAAGCGTTGGCAAGCAAACTGTAGGCCGTCAAGGACGCCAGATCGCGGGACGTTGCGGGAACGGACGAGAAGCCGGGACCGCAGCCGCCGCAATTGCCGCTCGTCGAACCCTTGAAGTCGGACTTAAAGAGATAATCGAGCGTCACGTCCGTGCGCAGATAATTGTTGATCTGATAACCGACACCGCCGCCGATGGTGAAGTTGTCGTCGAGCGATGCCCTATCGAAATCGACCAGGCTGGCGTTGGAGCCCTGGAAATAGTTGGCGCCGCGCAAGTTCGTGAAGGCATAGCCGACATCGCCGCGCAGGTACCAGCCGCTGGATTGGGCGACAGTCACCTCCGGCGCCGGCTGGACCGGCTCCGGTGTATAGAGATCAGCGGAAAAGGCCGACGTGCCGACAAGCAAAGTGGCAAGTGCTCCTATTAGGGATTTCATCATGGCTTTGGCTCCAAATTTCTTGCCTTGGCACAGCAGATGCTTGCCAATCGAAATGACATGACAGGGATAATGATGAAAATGAGTTAAAACCTGATTAACTACGAATATTTACCGTGTTTATTCAGAGACTATACTTTATTTAATATATTAGAGATTGGTGATCTTACAACAAAGAGAAGGGGATGCGGCCGTTTCACCTCCTCCCTTCTTCGCGAGCGCATGCGCCATCGAGTCCTGTGGAAGCCTGGATTTCTAAACGAATTGGCAAGAATAGCGCCCTTACAGTGTCATAGCCGGGAAGCTAAATCAGGAGGAAGTCTTTGACTTGCCATCGAAAAATATGGGCCTGTCTGGGGCTCCTCATCCTCTTCCTGAGCCCTGCTGCATTGGCCGGGGCGATGCCGGTAAAGCCCGTTGCGGCCACCGCATGGAACAAGGGGCGCGAGACGGGACTGCCGATCCCGCGTTATGTTTCGCTGAGAGCCCAAAAAGCGCGGATGCGCGTGGGTCCATCGACGATGTACGCGACCAGATGGATCTACGTGAAACCCGGCCTGCCCCTGGAGATCATCGACGAATATGGCCATTGGCGGCAGGTCCGCGACGACACTGGCGTGACTGGCTGGATGCATAGCGCCCTGCTCTCCGGCACTCGCACTGCACTGATCGCACCTTGGCTGACCAAGAACGCAATGCTGCGCGCAGATCCCAGTCCAGCCGCTCGGGCGGTCGCGGAGCTGCAGCCCCGTGTTCTGGTTTCGCTGCAGTCCTGCACGGGAAGATGGTGCCGCGTCTCCGTAAGGGAGCATTCGGCGAGAGGCTATGTCAGGCAGGACAAGCTCTGGGGCGCCTACCCCGGCGAAATGTTCCAGTAAGCCGTCTCGGCCACACCGGCGCAAACAAAACGGCCGCCTCGACGAGACGGCCGCAATTTTGGATATCCGATATTTCCAGGCTCAGGCTGCCGAGCGGACGCTCGAAATCACGTCGATCAATCCGCCGACGATACGTTCGATCTGGCCGCGATCGTCGCCTTCCGCCATGACCCGGATCAGGGGCTCGGTACCGGAAGGGCGGATGACCAGACGGCCATTGCGGGCAAGTTCGCTTTCCGCATCGGCAATCGCCTGCCGCACCTGAATGTCCTCCAGCGGCTTGCCGCCGGCAATGCGGACATTGCGCAGCAGCTGCGGCACGGGCTCGAAACGCCGACAAACTTCGCTGACCGGCTTGCCGGTGCGTTTCACCGAGGCAAGGATCTGCAGCGCGGCCACCAGCCCATCGCCCGTCGTGCCATAGTCGGACAGCACGATATGACCCGATTGCTCACCGCCGACATTGTAATTGTGCTGACGCATATGCTCGACGACATAGCGGTCGCCGACGGCAGTGCGTGCAAGCGACATGCCGCGCTCTTCGAGGAAACGCTCGAGGCCGAGATTGGACATGACGGTCGCCACGATGCCGTTGCCGCGCAGCGTCTGGCTCTCGGCCCAGCTCTCCGCGATGACAGCCATCAGCTGATCGCCATCGATGATCGTGCCGGTCTCGTCGACGATGATGACGCGGTCGGCATCGCCATCCAGCGCAATGCCGATATCGGCGCGCACTTCGTCCACCTTCTTCTGCAGGGCAACGGGGCTGGTGGAGCCGCAGTTCAGATTGATGTTCGTGCCATTCGGCTCGTTGCCGATGGTCACGACGTCGGCGCCGAGTTCCCATAGAGCAGCCGGGGCAACCTTGTAGGCAGCACCATTGGCGCAATCGATGGCGATGCGCAGGCCTTGCAACGTGACGTCACGCGGTAGCGTGCGCTTGGCATGCTCGATATAGCGGTCGTGCACGCCGTCGATGCGCTTGGCGCGGCCGATATTCTCAGCCTTGGCAAGATGCTCGGTCATGTCCTTGTCGAGCAGATCCTCGATCTTCATTTCAAGATCGTCGGACAGCTTGTAGCCGTCCGGCCCGAAAAGCTTGATGCCGTTGTCTTCGTAAGGGTTGTGCGAAGCGGAAATCATGACGCCGATGTCGGCACGCAGCGAACGCGTCAGCATGGCGACGGCAGGCGTCGGAATGGGGCCGAGAACGAAGGCATCGACGCCGGCCGCAGTGAAGCCCGCCACCATGGCGTTTTCCAGCATATAGCCGGAAAGACGCGTGTCCTTGCCGATGACGACCCGGTGACGATGACTACCACGATGGAAGATCGTGCCGGCGGCGATACCCACGCGCATGGCAAGATCCGGCGTCATCGGATAGATGTTGGATTGACCGCGAATTCCGTCAGTTCCGAAATAGCGACGTTTCATATGCACTCCTGTCGTTGCTGCATTTTCGCGAAACATGCAGCGGCATCGAAAGCACTACTCCGAATCCAGAGACGCTTCGAGCATCGATGCCTGTGGCTCATGCCACAGATTGTAAAACTCGGCACTTAAATTACCGAGACCGCCTATTACAACGCGTTACCATTAATAAGCACTAAAAAACCGCATCCGGTGGAGGCGGACAATATTCCAATTCACAACATAAACTACCCATATTACTTCCCCCGGCTACGACGATTGTGCATCGTCGGGCTACCCTTGCCGCGTCGTCAGCCGGCCAATAGCAACGGCCCGTCCGCCATGATCGCGGATCGCGGGCAAGCAAAGGTTCCGAACGAGCAGAACTCACAACATCGCCGGCCATCCTCTGGAGCATGACGCCGCGGCCTTTGTTCATAGGAATACTGGCAGGCGTGGTTGGCATTGGTTCCGCCGCCTTGAAACCGCAGGTCGCCAAGCAATCGTGGAGCTGAGAAGTCGCTGCCGCGTCCCTTCTCCCCCTCGGGGAGAAGGAGTTTTCATCCGCCCCATGTGCGATAGCCTTGAGGATCACGGTAGCTTCACGCATGGAGATATCCGATCTTCGATAAGGCAACTCCGGTAAAGAGCCCGGCCGAATGTCGTTTTACGAATTGCGGCCACTCTCAGCCCAACTCCGATGTTCGGACCATCATCGGTGCCGACCCTCACTCAGCTTCCGTCCGTCACCTGCGGCCATCAAGAAAAAGGCCAGTTCCCTAGTCAAAGGAGAACTGGCCGCTTCGTCTACATGGTCAATCGGCTCCGTGCGTCAGCGCGGCTGCGGTTCGAAACCGCCTTCCGGCTCGTCGCCCTTGGCACCGAGCGAACCATCCTTCTTGGCACCGGTCTTCGGCACGGCCGAGCCACGGCTCGGCGGCGTGTCATCGCCAAGGTCGCGTGCCGGTTTTTCACCGCGGATGAGCGCCTTGATCTCCTCGCCGGTCAGCGTCTCGTATTCGAGGAGGCCTTCGGCTAGGGCCACGAACTCGTCATGCTTCGAAGTGAGGATATCCTTGGCTTCGCGATAGGCTTCATCGATCAGACGACGCACTTCGTTATCGATCTTCTGCGCCGTTGCTTCCGACACATTTTTCGACTGCGAAACGGAGTGACCGAGGAAGACTTCCTGTTGGTTCTCGCCATAGGCGACCTGGCCGAGTTCATCGGAGAAGCCCCACTGGGTGACCATCGCACGGGCAAGCTTGGTTGCCTGCTCGATGTCGGAAGACGCACCCGAGGTGATGTTTTCCTTGCCAAAGGTCAGCTCTTCCGCGACACGGCCGCCCATCATGATGCAGAGGCGCGAAACCATCCACTTATAGCTCATCGAGTAGCGATCGCCCTCGGGGAGCTGCATGACCATGCCCAAGGCACGGCCGCGCGGAATGATGGTTGCCTTATGCAGCGGATCGGCGACGGCGACGTTGAGTGCGGTAATGGCGTGACCGGCCTCGTGATAGGCGGTGAGCTTCTTTTCCGCCTCGGTCATCGCCGAAGAGCGGCGCTCCGCGCCCATCATGATCTTGTCCTTGGCGTCTTCGAATTCCTGCATGGTGACCAGGCGCTTGTTGCGGCGGGCAGCCATCAGGGCGGCTTCGTTGACGAGGTTCATAAGGTCCGCACCGGAGAAACCGGGCGTACCGCGGGCAAGCGTCTTCAAATCGACGTTCGGAGCCAGCGGCACGTTGCGTGCATGAACCTTGAGGATGCGCTCGCGGCCAACGATATCCGGGTTCGGCACGACGACCTGACGGTCGAAACGGCCCGGACGCAGCAGCGCGGGGTCGAGCACGTCAGGACGGTTGGTAGCGGCGATCAGGATGATGCCTTCATTGGCCTCGAAGCCGTCCATCTCGACCAGCAGCTGGTTGAGCGTCTGTTCGCGTTCGTCGTTACCACCGCCGAGACCGGCGCCGCGATGGCGGCCGACGGCGTCGATTTCGTCGATGAAGATGATGCAGGGTGCATTCTTCTTCGCCTGCTCGAACATGTCGCGGACGCGGCTTGCACCGACACCGACGAACATTTCGACGAAGTCTGAACCGGAAATGGTGAAGAACGGCACATTGGCTTCGCCGGCGATGGCGCGCGCCAGAAGCGTCTTACCGGTACCGGGAGGTCCGACAAGCAGAACGCCGCGCGGAATACGGCCGCCCAGACGCTGGAACTTCTGCGGATCACGCAGGAATTCGACGATTTCTTCAAGATCCTGCTTGGCTTCATCGACACCGGCGACGTCATCGAAGGTGACGCGGCCATGCGCCTCCGTCAGAAGCTTGGCCTTCGACTTGCCGAAGCCCATGGCTCCGCGCGAGCCGCCCTGCATCTGCCGCATGAAGAACAGCCAGACGCCGAGGATCAGGAGCATCGGCAGCAGCGTGCCGAGATAGCTCAGGAAGCTCGAGGAACCATCCGATTCCGGGCGGGCGGCAACAGTAACGTTCTTGGACTGCAGGCGTTCAAGCAGGCTGTCATCTATGACCGGAGCGTAGGTCTGGAAGGCCGTACTGTTTTCGGAATAGCTACCGATGATACGGTTGCCCGTTACGGTCACGTCACGGACGCGGCCGGAATCAACTTCCCGAAGGAACTGCGAATACGGAATTTCCCTGGAGCCTGTTTGTGCCGGCGCGTTCTGAAACATGCTGAACAGAGCAATCAACAGCAAGGCTATGATTGCCCACAGAGCGAAATTACGAAAATTAGGGTTCATCGAACTCCCCAGCACTGAAACTTCCGCCGCTTGAGCGGCGGCATTACTTGACCTCTAACATAGGGTTGCGCCAAGCCCTTGCCAAGGCAAACCGCGCCGCCACATGTTTTTTCCGTCTATAGGACCGAAACCGGCGGCCGCATATAGGCCTCACGTCCAAAAGCGATTGAAAGCCGATCCGCGAATGTGAGGTCGAATCGTGTCAAAAAGCGGTCGAAAGGCGCAAGATAGGGCACGACCGCAACCGACGCCGTCTTTGTCCCCACGTCCGTCGTCATCATCGGCAGCGCTGCCCCGGCGCGCCGCGCGGCTCCTTTCGGCAGATTCGACGGGAAAATCGCCGCATTCTCCGTTCCGGCGGGGCGCACGACGAGGGGCACACGGCCCGAATTGCTTATTTCGAAGCGGCCGTCCCAATTGCCCTTTTTGCCTGGTGCGAGCGACAGTGGGGCGATATTGCGGCTTTCCCGCATGAGGTAGAGCCCATCGCGGCGCAGGTCGAAGACCACGCCACCGGCCGTACGCCGGCCGGGATCCGCGCCGTTCACAAATTCGAGAACACGCTGCATTTGCACGCGCCCCAGCGCATAAGTCCTGCCACCGAAGACGGCGGCAAGGTAAGACAAGGCATAGGCGACAACCGCTTTATCCGCCGAAAGGCCGGATCGATCGATGACGCAAAGCGCATTCGCATGGATGGTGACATGGTCGTCCAGCCATGCGGCCGCCTTCCCGGATAGCGCGGCGCGGCCGGCACCGCCATCGCCCGAAAGCGATCCCGACGCATCCGCTTCAAGTTCCATGCGCGTACGCACGCGCTCATATCTCATATCTGCGTTGCTGGGGTCATCGAGCCAGGATATGCCGCGCATCTTGAGCCAAGCTCTGATATCCATCCGCCGGCAGGCCAGAAACGGCCTGACAATCCAGATGCGCCGGTCAAACAGCATCGCGTCGGCGATGCCGGTACCAAGGCCGTCTACCTCTGCCAGCCGGCGCTTGCCGCGCATGACCATGGTCTCACGCTGATCATCCATGGTGTGCGCGGTGACGATGAGATTGCCCGAAATCTCCTCGGCAAGATCGGCGAGCAATTCATAGCGAGCCTCGCGCGCCGCGGCCATGAGGCCGGTTGCCGGCTTCTCGCCCTCCCAGCGACGGGTAAAATGGGGAATGCCGCGCAAAGCGCAGAGTGCTGCGACCTCTCGCGCTTCGTCTGCCGCGGCAGCGCGCAGCCTATGGTCGATGGTCGCGGCGCTAAGGGTGATATCTCTGCGGGAATGGGATTTCAGCTGCTCGTCAAGGGCAATCAAGAGCCCGATGGAATCGCTGCCGCCGGAAACGGCAACCAGAATATGAGCAGGCGTCGATAGGGATTGCAGGAATACAGTCGCGGCGGCTTCTGGCATGAGGGCTGTGGCACCGCCGGTCACAGCGTCAATGGACATGGCGCTCAGCAGGCAAGCCGCTTCTCTTCGCTGGCGACCTTGCCGGTCACGGCTTTCGAGGCCTTCGGGTAGCGCTTGGTCACTTCGCGAAGCGTGGCACAGGCCGTATCCTTGTTGTCAAGCGCGGCGAGCGACATCCCGAGCTTCAGGAGCATTTCAGGTGCCTTTTCCGAGCCGCTATATTTCTGATGCGCATTGAGGAAGGTCTTGGCGGCGTCGTTGTACTTGCCCTGCGAGTATAGCGCCTCTCCGAGCCAGAAATTCGCATCCGCGGCCCGCGTGCTGCTCGGATAGCTGTCGAGATACTGGCGGAACTCCTGTTCGGCGACACTATAGTCACCCGACAGGACGTGGCCATAAGCGGCCTTGTACTGATCGTTTTCATTGCCAAGCGAGGCGGTCTGTGTCCCGGAGCCGGCGCTCGGCGGCGCGCCCGAGCCATTGTTGGCCCCCGAAATAGAGGAGCCGACCTGCTTGCCGCCCTGGTCGAACTGGATCGAACCAAGCTGGCTCGGCGGCTTGCCCGAGCCGCTTCCCTGTTGGGAAGCGACGTCATTGTTCTGCGAATCGCCGATGACGCCGGCAATATCATCCTGCCGCTGGCCGCCGGAGCCCGATGCCGGAACATCGGCTTCGCTCTTCTTCATCGTGCTGCCTGCAGCCGGCGCGCCACCGCGCTTTTCCAGCTGCTGGAAACGAAATTCATTGTCTTCCTGCGTCTTGCGGATCTGTTCCTGCATCTGCAGCAGCTGATAGCTCATTTCCTCGACACGGCCGTTCAGCTGGCGCATCTGATCTTCCAGCTGCTGCAGTCGGATCTCGGCATCGCTGCTTTGAACATTGACGACCGGTGCCTGGCCGTATTGCGCTTGTCTCTGATACACGTTGCTGGAAGCCGACTGCGTGGAGGCATCACGGCCTCCGAGGTGGATTCCGAACAGCGACAAGGCAGAAGCATCGCGCTCACTACCTGCGAAGGCAGCGAGACAAAGCATGCTCGCCACGACAAGTTTTCTCATATGGATCGTCCTGTCTCATTGATTCTTCGGGCCAAGGGCTCGAACAGGAGATTTTTACAATTGCTCTCAAAAAGCAACGGAGTTCGGCCAAAGTGTGGTCAAAAAAGTAAAGGCGGCTGGGAGGCCGCCTTTATACATTCTCGACTGGCTTTTGACCTATCAGGAACCGGCGCCGTTGAGCACGGTGACGGCGCGGCGGTTCTGCGACCAGCAGGAAATATCGTCGCAGGTCGCGACCGGACGTTCCTTGCCGTAAGAGATCGTCTTCATGCGCTTGGCCGGGACACCGCGTGAAGCGAGATAGTCACGGGTGGCAGCTGCGCGGCGAGCGCCGAGCGCCAGGTTGTATTCGCGCGTGCCGCGCTCATCGGCATGGCCTTCGACGGTGATCGCATAGTTCGGATAGCGGGCGAGCCACTGAGCCTGACGGTCGAGCGTCTGAGCGGCGTCGGAGCGGATCGAGGTGCTGTCGGTATCGAAGAAGATGCGATCGCCGACATTGACCGTGAAGTCTTGCGGCGAACCCGGAGTAGCATTGCCGGCACCGTTCAGGCCGAGACCGTTGGCATCGTTCGGCAGACCCTTCTTGGAAGCGCAGCCAGCCAGAGAAAGGCCGACGAAAAGCGCGATCATGATCGGGTTGCGGGCGAGGTTTTGCATGTGGCCAACGGCCGGGGTTGCGATGCGGCTCATAGCCGGTCTCTCCTTAAGTCTCTATCAGGGTTGCCAGACTGTAACCGGGTTCGGTTAATCCGATTCCAACAAATATGGTTAATGATGTCCTAAAATCGTCCCGAAAAGGTCCACTCACAGGACTTTGCGGCGATAACGTGGCAGGTCCTTCACTACTCGAGAAGCGGCGACCATGCCGGGTCGGAAGCAAAGCCGGGAGTCGGGATCTTCTGTTCGTTATAGCCGGTCAGGTCGATCGAATAGAGCTGCGGGCCGCCTGAACCGGCCGGCTGGCGGAAGAACATGATGACGCGGCCGTTCGGTGCCCAGGTCGGACCTTCGTTGTGGAAGCCCGTGGTCAGCAGTCGCTCGCCCGAACCGTCGGTTTTCATGACGCCGATGGAGAAGCTTCCGCCGGACTGCTTGGTGAAGGCGATGAGATCGCCGCGCGGCGACCAGACCGGCGTGGAGTACGAACCGTCACCGAAGGAAATGCGGCGCTGGTTGGAACCGTCCGCACCCATCACATAGATCTGCGGCTTTCCGCCGCGGTCGCTTTCGAAGGCGATCTGCGAGCCGTCGGGCGAATAGGACGGCGAAGTGTCGATGGCGGCCGTCGAGGTCAGGCGTGTCGTCGTGCGCGAGCGCAGATCCATCGTATAGATATTGGCATTGCCTTCCTGCTGCAGGCTCATGATCACGCGCTGGCCATCCGGCGAGAAGCGCGGCGAGAAGGTCATGCCGGGGAAGTTGCCGACCAGTTCGCGCTGGCCTGTCTGCAGCTGCAGCAGATAGACGCGCGGCTGCTGATTGGCGAAGGACATATAGGTCACCTCCTGCCGGTTCGGCGAGAAGCGCGGCGTCAGCACGAGATCGCTGCCGTCGGTCAGCATGCGGACGTTGGCGCCGTCCTGGTCCATGATGCCCAGCTGCGTCTTGCGGGCCGTCTTCGGGCCGCTTTCGGCAACGAAAACGACACGCGTGTCGAAGTAACCCTTCTCGCCGGTGATCTTCTGGTAGATCGCATCGGCAATGATGTGCGCGACACGGCGCCAGTTGTCCGGCTGGGCGAAGAACTGCTGACCGATCATCTGGCTGTTGCCGAACGTGTCCCACAGGCGGAACTCTGCACGAAGGCGGCCGCCTTCCTGCGTCACGCGGCCGGTGACCAGCGCCTGCGCATTGATCGATGTCCAGTCCTGGAAGCGCGGGGTCGAATCCGGATTGGTGATCTTCTCGATGAAGGCCTGCTTGTTGATCGGCGCGAACAATCCGGAGCGCTGCAGATCGGCTGCGATCACACCCGAGATCTGCGGGCCAAGGCTATCATTCGACAGAAGGTCGGTGATAGCGATCGGCATCGGCTGGACGTTGCCCTTGTTGATGTTGAGCTCGACCACGGCATAGGCCGGAGTGGCAAGGACTGCGGTCAGGCCTGCCAGCACCAGCAGGAGACGAACGAGGGATTTTCTGATCATATGTGCCAAGCCTTTCAGCATTAAAGCGCCATGTGGCCGGGATCGAAGTCCTGTAGGACGTCGACCCGGCTAGTTTCATTATCGAATTGAGCTTGCGGCAGGTTCTTGAAGGATGCCGCCCGAAGGACGGTACGCATCGCATTTGCCACCACGATTTTTTGAGTCTTCCCTGGACCGCCCCGCGGGACGACATCGGATTCTCCCGCGATCCGTCCATTGCTATCAAGCTTCAGGTAGGTCCGAATATGAACGTCCTTCGGGCCGGGAATATCCGGAGTGCCGATGCATGGACAGTGATTCGTCAAAAGCCGCACTTTCCGCATCACATTCCCAGGTCCGCTGCGCTGAAATTGACGACGACTTCCTGCCAGTCCTCATATTTGTCCGCCGGAAGAATCGTCATGAACTCCGATTGCGCGCGAAGGACCGCTCGTATAGCGGCGGACTGCATGGCACTTTGTGTCGAAGCCGGTCCACCGTTCGTCGTCGCTTCCGGCTCACCGACGATCTGCCCGGATTTGTCGAGCTTGAAGTGCACCTTGATTCGCACGTCGCCACCGCCTTCAAGACCAGGTGGGAGGTTCCAGTATTTCTGGATCAGATCACGCAAACCGTCCTGTTGGCTCTGGCTGAGCTTTCCGGCGCCAAGCGACTTCTTGCCGCCAAGCGAAGCGACCTGGGTATCGGCGCCTGCGGAAGCCTGCTGCGACGAGCGTTTCGCGCCACCCTTCGACGAAGTGTTGTTTAGAAGGTCGTTGATCTGATCGGCGAGACCATCGTCAAGGCCCTTGCTGGAGGCCTTCGGGGTCTGACGCTTCTTGTCAGCGTCCTTCTTGCCGTCGTCAGCCGATGTGGTCTTGCTGGTGCTCTGCGTCGTCGTCTTGTCGGTCGGCTTGGCCTCGGCCACCTTCACGTCCGGCTTCGGCGTCGGCTTGACCTCCGGCTTCTGCTCGGCGGTCTTCGGCGGCGTCGGCTGCGGCTTGATATCCGGCACGGGAACATTGTTCGGCAGCTGGATTTCCGCCTGCTCGGTCGGCTGTGGCGTCGGCGGGGTCGGCGTCGCATCGGCTTTTGGCGTCGGCGGCGTGGGGTCCGTCTTCGGTGTCGGAGTGGGCGTTACGTCCGGTTTCTGCTGCGGAATAGCGGCCACTTCCTTCGGGGCGGCTTCCGTTTCCTTCTGCTCGATCGTCTTGACGTCGTTCGGCCTCGGATCGTCCTGCGGTACTGGCGCATCCACCTTCTTCGGCGCCAGGGCCGCCGTGTCGCTCTCCGGCCTTTGCGTCGGCACGACAGGGTTCTTGATGTCGACTTTGTTCTCGCCGGTATTCTGGGCGTTGGCGACCTGATCCTGCTTGGTCGTCGGCTTGCGCGCGGCGTGATCCGTCACCGGCGCCTTCTTCTCGCCCTGCTGCAGTTGATCCGCCGTCACGATATCGACATCCATTGCCGTGCTTTCCGGCGTCTCCAGCGGCGCCGGCGCACTCAGCGACACCATGGCGCCGATCAGCACCAGGACGTGAATGACAGCAGAAGTGGCGAGACTGCGCTTCATGTCGGTTCGTCAGTGGTCCGTTATCTGCTGCGTAACCAGGCCGATATTCTTGTAACCGGCTTCCTGGATACGTGACATGACGTCGGCGATCACACCGTAAGGCGCCTTGCCGTCGCCACGCACGAAAATGCGCTCGTTGTAGCCCGTGGTCGCGATCGCCTGCAGCTTGGCGGCGATTTCAGCGACATCGATCTGCGTTTCTTGCAGGAACACCTGGCCATCAGCCTTGATCGAAATGGTGATCGGCTGGGTCTGGGCGTTCAGTGCGCCTGCCTGGGTCTGTGGCAGGTCGATCGGCACGCCCGATGTCATCATCGGTGCCGCCACCATGAAGATGATCAGCAGCACGAGCATGACGTCAACCAGCGGCGTCACGTTGATATCGGCGATCGGGCCGCCCCGGCCTCCGCCGCGACGACCACCCCGGCGGCCTCCGCCGCCACCCTTGCCTCCAACAGACATTGCCATGTGAAATACTCCGGTTCTGTCCGCTACTTACTGCGCTGCCTGACGCGGCTGCAGCTTCTCATCGATCTGGCGCGAAAGGATGGCGGAGAATTCGTCCGCGAAACCTTCCATGCGGCCCGAGAGCTTGCCGGCATCGCCAGAAAACTTGTTGTAAGCGATAACGGCGGGGATAGCGGCGACCAGGCCGATGGCGGTTGCCAGCAGCGCTTCGGCGATACCAGGCGCAACAACCGCAAGGTTGGTCGACTTCGAACCGGCGATCGCCTGAAACGAGGTCATGATACCGACAACCGTACCGAAAAGACCGATGAACGGACCGGCAGAACCGATGGTCGCGAGCGATCCGAGGCGCGCCGTCAAATGTTCCGATTCACGCGCCAGCGTCACGTCCATGGCGCGGTCGATACGCATCTGCAGGCCGATCGGCGAGCGGGCGCCGCGCTCGAAGGACTTCTTCCATTCGCGCATGGCAGCGACGAAGATGGCGCTGAGGCCCGTATTGTTGCGCTCCGAAAGCGTGCGGTACAGTTCTTCGAGCGACTGGCCAGACCAGAAGACCTGCTCGAAATGATCGAACTGCCGGCGCGCTCGCGCATAGCTCAGATATTTGTCGATGACGATCGCCCAGGTCCATACGGACGCTGCCAGCAGGCCGATCATCACGAGCTTGACTACCAGGCCCGCCTGCATGAAGAGCGACCAGAGGGTGATGTCCGGTGTGGTGGCCGCCGCCAATGCTACTTGTTCCATTGATCCAAAATCCCCGAATCCAAACGCCCGGCGCTAGACCGGGCGGCTAAAAGTGATCTCACAAGAATTGTTTGGCAGCCGCCGCTGAACGCCCTGGTCAAGCCTTCCAAGCTTACAACTGCCTTCTTGCCGTCAAATTTGGTCAAAGGAAGGCGTGCACCGCACAAACTCCGACATGACCAGTAAGACACTATTATGGTTAAAAGAATGTTAGCGTCGAAACATGAAGGATTTAACGGCAGCGAAGGTTATTCTAGCTCCAGGGAGCTCCAGGGAAGAACTGACCGGACGAAACCGGCGGCAAACGCAGACAAAGCTTGCGCGGCGAATTCCTTCACATAAAACTCAAGTTATTGCAAGCAGCCTGTTTTCAACATGCGGTCTTTGCTCCCGCCGCGCGGCGAACGTGAAGACGCCAAATCCTTTGCTAGCCAGCATTCTCCGATGCCGCCAGCATCTGCGCCGCAAGCTTTTCCGGCAGACGGCGCGGGCGTCCTTTCGCGTTGATCACAGCGATGATGACCTTGGCGGCGATCAGCAATGTATCGCCGCGCCGTATCTCCTGGGACAGCACCATCTTGGCGCCGCCGGCCTTTTCCGTGACCGTTCGGATCGTCAGCACGTCATCCATGCGCGCCGGTCCCTTGAAATCGATCTCCATGCGATGGACGACGAAAACCAGCCCCTCTTCATCGGCATTCAGGAGTTCACGCTGTTCCACGCCGAGACAACGCAGATAGTCCGTGCGTCCGCGCTCGAGGAAATGCAGGTAGCGCGCGTGATAGACGAGGCCGGAAAAATCCGTATCCTCATAGTAGACTCGCTGCACCAGCCGGTGGCTTCCGGCTTCCAGTTCCCCAGCAATCAGAAAGGGGCTGTTCATCGTTGCCGCATCTCCTTGAATGTCCGGCATCTCTTTGGCCGAAGTTCTGCCATCAAGCAAGCTTTGAACAATTGTCATAAACTCCGACTATCCGGAATGGTGCCGGCTAGCGGATCGGCGCAGAAGGAAAAATCTCATGAAAATAGCGGTTATGGGCGGTGACGGATTCATCGGTTGGCCAACCTCGCTTCACCTCTCCGACGCCGGTCATGAGATCCACATCCTCGACAATCTTTCCCGCCGATGGATCGATACCGAACTCGGCGTCCAGTCGCTGACGCCGATGGATTCGATTCAGGAACGCACCCGTATATGGCACGCCGAAACCGGCCGCCGCATCCATTTCCACCTGATTGATCTGGCCAAGGACTATGAGCTCCTCAAAAAATGGCTGGCCGAGCATCGCCCCGATGCCATCGTGCATTTCGCCGAGCAGCGCGCCGCGCCCTATTCGATGAAGAGCGACCGCCACAAGAACTACACGGTCAACAACAACGTCAATGCCACGCATAATCTCCTGAACGCGCTCGTCGAACTCAATCTCGACGCGCATCTCGTGCATCTCGGCACGATGGGCGTCTATGGCTATTCCACGGTGGGTGCCGCTATTCCGGAGGGCTATCTGCCCGTCGGCATCGATACGGCCGACGGTCGTACCGTCAGCCAGGAGATCCTTTACCCCGCCAATCCCGGCTCGATCTACCACATGACGAAGTGCCTCGATCAGCTGCTTTTCCAATTCTATGCCAAGAATGACGGGCTGAGGATCACTGACCTGCATCAGGGCATCGTCTGGGGTACCCACACCGAACAGACGCGCCGGCATGAGCAGTTGATCAACCGTTTCGATTACGACGGCGATTATGGCACGGTGCTCAATCGCTTCCTCATCCAGGCCGCCATCGGCTATCCCCTGACCGTACACGGCACCGGCGGCCAGACCCGCGCCTTCATCCATATTCAGGATTCGGTGCGCTGCATCGAACTCGCGCTAAAGAATCCGCCGGCTCGCGGCGCCCGCGTCGAGATCTTCAACCAGATGACGGAAACGCATCGCGTGCGCGATCTCGCCGAGATGATCGCCAAGATGAGCGGCGCGGAAGTCGTCCGTCTGCCCAATCCGCGCAAGGAAGCGCCCGAAAACGACCTGATCGTCAAGAACGAAAAATTCCTCGATCTCGGGCTGGCGCCGATCACGCTTGAAGCCGGCCTTCTCAGCGAAATCGTCGACGTCGCCAGGAAATATGCCTATCGCGTCGATCGCTCGCGCGTGCCGGCCATCTCCGCCTGGACCAGGGATCTCGCCGCGACGGTCAACCATGATCCCGAGGGCAAGAGGCTGAAGTCCGTATCATGATGCTTGGAAGCGAAATGCTGCAAGGCTTGCGGCCTCACAGCCGCCCTCGTGCCGGGCAGGCATTCGTGACGCTCGTCACGAATGCCGATTATGCCATGGGTGCGCTGGCGCTTGCCCGCTCGATCGTGCGCAGCGGCACGAAAGCCGATATCGTCGTGTTGCATACGGAAGGGGTCGGCGAAAACGACCTCGTCCCATTGGCAGCACTCGACTGCCGGCTGGTGGAAGTCGAGCATCTTCCCTTGTCGGATGCCTTCAACGAGCGGCATGCCCGCGGCAATCTTCACGCCGCCGCCCCATTCACCAAGGGCCGCAAGCCCTCCTTCCACACGCCGCTCGACAATTTCTGCAAGCTGCGACTCTGGCAGCTGATCGAATACGGCACCTGCGTCTTCATCGATGCGGACGCGCTCGTGTTGAGAAACGTCGATAGGCTCTTCGACTATCCGGAATTTTCGGCCGCCCCGAACGTCTATGAAAGCCTTGCCGATTTCCACCGGCTGAATTCGGGCGTCTTCGTCGCCAAGCCGTCGCTTGCGACCTTCCGGCATATGCTGGAGAGCCTCGACCGTCCCGACGTCTTCTGGCGGCGCACGGACCAGACCTTTCTCGAGACCTTCTTCCCGGATTGGCACGGCCTGCCGATCTTCATGAACATGCTGCAATATGTCTGGTTCAGCATGCCCGCGCTCTGGGATTGGAACAGTGTCTCGATCCTGCACTACCAGTATGAAAAACCTTGGGAGGAAAACCACCCCAAGGCGGAACAGTTGAAACCACTGATCGAGCTATGGCATAGCTTCCATACCGGCGGAAATATGCCCGACATCGCCGCGCTCGCAAATCCCCGGGCGGCGGCATGAAGGTCCTGATCTCGGGCGGAACAGGCCTCGTCGGCCGATACATCGCCGAAGAGCTGCTATCAGCCGGATACAAGGTTGCGATCGGCGGACGCAATCCGCCTCCATCGGGCCTCTTTTCACAGCCCGTCTCTTTCGTCCCCTTAAGCCTTGACCCGATGGAGAATCAGAGCGGCGCTTTCGACGATGCCTATTTCTTCGTGCACGCCGCCTTCAGCCATGTCGCCGGCAAATATCGCGGCGGCGAAGGGGACGATCCGGAAGGCTTTCGCCGGCTCAATCTCGACGGCTCGGTCAGGCTTTTCGAGACGGCGCGGAAGGCCGGCATTCGTCGCTGCATCTTTCTCTCCTCCCGTGCCGTCTATGGAGACAGGATTTCCGGAGAGGAGCTGACCGAGGCGATCAAGCTGATGCCAAACACGCTCTACGGCGAGGTGAAGCGCGACGCCGAACACGCACTTTTTTCTCTGTCCACGCCTGGCTTTGCGACCACGAGCCTGAGAGCGACAGGCGTCTATGGCGACCTGCGACCGAACAAATGGGGCGCGTTGTTCGACGACTATCTGAGCGGCAAGCCGGTTCCCGCGCGGGCCGGAACCGAGGTTCATGGCCGCGATCTAGGCCGCGCTATCCGTCTTTTGCTGGAGACGGAAGCTGCCCGCATTGACGGCAAAGCCTTCAATCTCTCCGATATACTCACCGACACGCGCGAAATCCTGGGGTATCTTCAAAGCGCAACCGGCTGTCCGCACGCGCTGCCAGCGCCTGCAGCATACGAAACCAATGCCATGAATACGTCGAAGATCCGCGCGCTCGGATGGAAGGGCGGCGGAAAGGCGTTGCTACAGCGGACGATCGAAACGCTGGCGAAGACGATATCGCCTCGAGTCGATCTCAGCGCATCAGCTTCGTTTCGTCCCAACCAAGCGCTGCCAATTCCTCGCCCCTGAAGCGCGCATCGTCGGAAACGATGAACTCATCGAGCTGCGGCGGCGCGACGCTGGTTCCGGCCAGCATGGCATGGGCCTGCCCGCGATGATGCGTCTGATGCTGGAACAGATGGTTCAGCACATCGTCCGCCCTCTCCCGCTGGATGCGGCCGTCGCGTTGGATATCGATGATCCGCATCGCGATCTCCGGCGTCAGCGCCTCGCATAGAGCAACCAGCCGGCGATCGACGTCGGCCTGCTCCTGGCTCAACTCGTCCAGCCGGTCATACGGCTCCTCGATATCAAAAGCTTTGAGGCCCAGAGTGCCGCCTTCAAGTGCGTCGACGTAGAACCAGTCGACCGTCAGGATATGATTGAGGGTTGCCTTGATCGACGGAAAGAAGCTGACGCGCTTGGCCTCGAATTCGCTGGGCCGCAGGGCCGCACAGGCACGATGCAGCCGGACATTCGCCAATGCGTTGTTATAGGCAAGCTTGCGAAAGCTGCGAACCGGATCGAAAGCGGACATAAGCCTCCTCCTCAAGCCTTGTCGAGATCACCATCCCGCCAGACGAGATGGCGAGACGTCAGCGGCAAGGCCTCGATTTCTTCGGCGATGAAATAGGGCGGGATGTCGAGCGCAACCAGCGCATCGCGCGTCGCCCGCACCCATTTGAACTCCAGATCGTTGTCGCCATCTTGAATGCGATGTACGATTTCCTTCGGATCGAAGGGAAAGTCGGCAGGAATCTCCATCAGATAATAGAGGCCGAGCTCATGCCAATCCATCTCTTCGTAATGGAAGAAATTCTCGACCGACCAGAGCAGACGCCCGACCGTAACGTTAACGCCGATCTCCTCCATCATCTCCCGCCGCAACGTCTCTTGCGAGGTCTCGCCGATCTCCGCACGGCCGCCGGGAAAAGTCCAGAAATGCTCGTGCACGGCGCGATGCACCAGGACATGGCCGTCCCGAAATCCAAGGCCCGCAACGCGCATCTGGAAGCGCTGGGGACCGGCATTCAATCTGATGAGTTTGCGTTTCGACATGATCCCCTATCCCACGTCGATCACGACGATTTCAGGCGGAACGCCGAAGCGGACCGGCGCGATGGAGCAACCGAGGCCGCCGGATACGATGATATGGCGCTCCTCCTCGACGATATGGCCATAGACATACCGGTCGCCATAGCGCGAAGGCGAATAGGGCGACCAGCCGAAAATCCTCACCTGCCCGCCATGCGTATGCCCCGACAAAGTGAGCGAGACACGCTGGGGAACGGCGGGAAAGATATCGGGCTCATGGGCGAGAAGGATCACGGGCGCATCATCGCCGACCTGCGCCAGCGTGCCGCCGAGATCGTCCAGTCCCTTGGTGAAGGGACGCTTCCAGCGCAAGCTCCGGCGCAGCGCGAGCTGATCCTCGACGCCGGCAAGCCAGAAGCCTTGTCCGTTCTTCTCCAGGCGTGCCGCGCGGTTGGAATAGACTTCGATGCCAACAGCTTCCAATGCCCGATGGCTGAATGTCGGCCCATGGCCGGTTCTTTGCGCGCTCGAATCATGCCACCAATCATGATTGCCGAGAATGGCATGAACCCCGAGCGGCGCCTGCAGCTTTGCCAGTTCCGCCGCCCAGATACGATGATCGACGCGTGAGGTAATAAGGTCCGTTCCCGACGTATAATCGCCGAGCAGCAAAATAATGTCGCCGCCGAGCTGGTTTGCGCGGTCACAGATCGAAGCGATGCGCTCGGCATTCATCCATGGCTCGCAGGCATGAAAATCGGCAAGCGCCACGATCCTGAGCTTCAGCCCAGGCGCCCATCCCGGCGGGACCAAGGCGTAGCGGGTGACATTGAGACGAACGACCGGCTCATAGCCGAAGGCATATCCCCCGAGTGCCATCAATCCCAATATGCTGCCGCCGAAAAGCTTCAGGAAGGCACGACGGCCGAGCATTCAATCTTCCTCCCGGAACAACCCGAACTGCGCGGCCTCCAGATCCTTGGGCGGCTGCATGCCGAGATGTTTCCAGGCAATCGCGGTCAAAACACGGCCGCGCGGCGTGCGTTGGATAAAGCCCTGCTGGATCATGTAGGGCTCGATAATATCCTCGATCGCATCCCGCGGCTCGGAAAGCCCGGCGGCTATGGTTTCGATGCCGACCGGCCCGCCGCCGAAATTGACCGCGATCATATTGAGGTAGCGCTTGTCGAGCTGGTCGAAGCCGACATTGTCAACGAGAAGCCGTGTCAGCGCCTCGTCGGCAATCTCGCGCGTCACCGCTTCGACCTTGGCGACCTCGGCGAAATCGCGCACGCGGCGCAGCAAGCGGCCGGCGATGCGCGGCGTGCCGCGGGCGCGTCTTGCAATCTCGCGCGCACCCTCGTCGGTCATACCGAGGCCCATCAGCCTCGCACCGCGCCGAACGATCAGCTCCAGCTCTTCGACCGTATAGAAACTCAGACGTACCGGAATGCCGAAACGGTCGCGCAGCGGCGTCGTCAGCAAGCCGAGGCGGGTGGTGGCAGCAACCAGCGTGAACTTGGCGAGATCGATTTTCACCGAACGCGCCGCCGGGCCTTCGCCGATAATGAGATCGAGCTGGAAATCTTCCATCGCAGGATAGAGGATTTCTTCGACGGCCGGATTGAGCCGATGGATCTCGTCGATGAAGAGTACGTCGCGCTCTTCGAGATTGGTGAGCAGCGCCGCCAGATCGCCCGCCTTGGCGATGACCGGACCGGACGTCGAGCGAAAGTTGACGCCGAGTTCCTTGGCCATGATCTGCGCCAAGGTCGTCTTGCCGAGGCCAGGTGGGCCGACGAACAGCACATGATCCAGCGCCTCGCCACGCCCCTTGGCCGCCTCGATGAAGACCTTCAGATTGGCGCGCGCTTCCGCCTGGCCGGTAAACTCGTCCAGCGATTGCGGTCTGAGCGTCGCATCGATGTCTTCGCCCCGCTTTTCCGGCGATATCAGACGTGCGGCTTCACTCATGTCAGAGGTTCCATTTCCGGTATGCGTTTTGCGGCTCCCGCGCCGAAGGCAGCATTTATTCTGCCGCACTCAAAAATAGTCTTTGACGACGGAGCACCCCATGTCGATCTCTCGACTTTGCGACAATAGTAAGGATTGCGGAAGGTGCAAAGCCTCACCGCGACAGTTCCTTCAAGCCGAGGCGGATCAGCTTGGCGCTGTCGGCACCCTCGCCAGCTGCCTTCATTGCCGCGGCGATGGCGTTGGCGGCCTGATCGCGGGAATAGCCGAGGTTGGTCAGCGCCGAGACGGCGTCGGCAACGGGCGCTGCGGCAACACCTTCCCCAAGCTCCTGCTTGAGCCCGATATTGGCAGCATCGCCGGCAAAGGCCGGTGCCTTGTTCTTCAGTTCCGTCACGATACGCATGGCGACCTTCGGGCCAACACCGGGCGCCCGCGAAACGGCAGCACGATCCTGCAAGGCGATAGCATTGGCAAGCTCGGCCGGCGTCAGGGTCGACAGCAGCGCCAGCGCCACTTTCGCACCGACACCCTGAACCGTCTGCACGATGTTGAACCATTCGCGTTCCAGCGCCGTCATGAAGCCGAAAAGGCGGATCTGGTCTTCGCGTACATAGGTCTCGATGAAGAGAATGCAGGCCTCGCCGACCGAACCGAGTTTCGACAGCGTCCGGGCCGAGCAATAGGCGACGTAGCAGACGCCGTGCACGTCCACGAGCACATAGTCCTCGCGGATCTCTTCGATTGTGCCTTTCAGCTTGCCGATCATGGATGATGTCCGTCAGGGATGGGTTTCGGGGGTGATGAGGTCGAGCGAGGGAAAGTAGGAGCGATAGCCCTTGGGATCACGCGTCAATATGGAGTAGCCGCGCACTGCAGCGTGTGCTCCGATCAGAAAGTCTGGAAGAATGCGGTCTCTTCCACCGCCAGCCTGCCGATAAACCCTAAAAGCCGCTGCTGCGGCAAATGCTGCTGGCCAGGGAAGGCTTTCACGGCGAAATTCGCTTTGCGGCAGCAGCTCGTCCACTTGATCCATGCTGCTATAACGCACAGAGAATTCCGCGTAGATAATGGGGTTGATAACCACCGGTCCTCGCTTGAAAGCTGAAAGAACCTGCCCACTGGACCAGCCGTGCCAGGCTGAACCAGATATCGCCAGATCAACCAACACATTCGTGTCGACGATGGTGACCATGCCTACCGGTCACGCGTCATCGACATTAGCGCTTCGGCGTCGATATCCTGATCACCGGTGCCTTCCAGGCGCTTGAGGGTAGCCATGAACCGATCGAGCCGCTGCCGATCCTCAATCTCCCGCTTGCCGTTCTTGGGCGAAACAACCAGCTTTCCATCCTCGATGGAGAATATGACCTCGCTGTTGAGCTCTATGCCAGCCAACTGACGCAAGTCGCGGGGGATAGTCACCTGTCCCTTGGATGTCACACGCATTCTTACTCTCCAATTACAAAGTAAGAATTATCATTACCATAGGAACAAGTCAAGAACAAACTATCCGGCCAGTGCTGCCTGCCGCAGTCTGCTGGTGCCGCGGTTATGGGCATGGCATATGGCGATAGCCAGCGCGTCGGCGGCGTCATTGCCCTTGAACTCGACCTTGGGCATCAGGATCTTCAACATCATGTGGATCTGCTGCTTCTCGCCGTGGCCGACGCCGATGACGGCCTTCTTGACGGCATTCGGCGCATATTCCGACACCGGCAGGCCGGCGCGTGCCGGCACCAGCATGACGACGCCACGCGCCTGGCCGAGCTTCAGCGTCGCCACGGCATCCTTGTTGACGAAGGTCTGTTCGACCGCGGCCTCATCCGGTTTGTAGCTGTGCACGATATCGGCAAGACCATCATGAAGCTGGCAAAGGCGGGATGCGAGATCCATGTCGCCGTCCGACGTCACGGTCCCCGACGCGACGAAACGCAGGGAGTTGCCTAGGGTATCGATGATACCCCAGCCGGTGCGGCGTAAGCCCGGATCGATGCCGATGATGCGAATCGTATTTTGCATGGGTCAAACCTATCTTTCAGGCCCGACATGTGCCAGCAAAATGTGAACAAAACAAAAACAAGGGACAGATTGCGATTGCCGGAGCCGCGCTGAAAACATCGTGACGAAATTGCGGCGACAGGGTTTGGAATAGGCATGCAGCGCTCCTACATGTGCAAGCAACCCCTCCTTTCCACCACGCAGGTTCTTGCCATGGTTCCCTTTTCCATCCTCGATCTTTCGCCCGTTGCCGAAGGCAGCACCATCAGCCAGTCCTTCGAGAGTTCGAAGCGCATGGCGCAGAAGGCGGAAGAGCTGGGCTACAACCGATTCTGGCTTGCCGAGCATCACGGCATGCCGGGTGTCGCCAGCGCCGCGACGTCGGTCGTCATCGGCCATGTCGGCGCGGCAACCTCGCGCATCCGCATCGGTTCGGGCGGCGTCATGCTGCCGAACCACTCACCGCTGGTGATTGCCGAGCAATTCGGCACGCTGGAAGCATTGTTTCCCGGCCGCGTCGATCTCGGCCTTGGGCGCGCGCCGGGCACGGACATGCGCACGGCGCAAGCCCTGCGGCGCAATATCGATGCCGGTGCGCAGAGTTTCCCGCAGGATATCGTCGAACTGCAGCACCTCTTCAGCCCGGCCGACGACAACCAGATCATCCTTGCCGTTCCCGGCCATGGCGCCAACATCCCCATCTGGCTGCTCGGCTCCAGCCTTTACAGCGCCCATCTCGCCGCCATGCTCGGCCTGCCCTATGCCTTCGCCTCGCATTTCGCGCCGGAAGCCCTGATGGATGCCATCGCCATCTACCGTGAGCGCTTCACGCCCTCGGCCACGCTCGATAAGCCCTATGTGATGGTCGGCGCCATGGGCGCTGTGGCCGATACGGACGAAGAAGCGCAGTATCACTTCACCTCCGCACAACAGCAATTCGTCAACCTCCGCCGCAACGTGCGTGGCCCCTTCCCGCGCCCGCGCAGCGACATGGACGATTTCTGGACGCCGATGGAAAAGCTGAATGTGGAAAACACGCTGCGCTATGCCATCGTTGGCTCACCTGAGACGGCCGAAAAGAAGATTTCGCAGTTCATCCGGGATACGGAGGCTGATGAAGTGATCATTTCGATGCCGATCCATGACATCGAGGCGCGGCTGAAGTCGGTGGAACTCTTCGCAACGCTTCCGAGCTTCAAGAAGGTCTCCTGATTCTCGGGGAAAGCAGCTCAACCGGTGAGCAGAAGCCCTTTGTGCGGCTCACCGGACGATCGACGGCTCAAGCCACGAGCCTCGTCTTCCAGTGGCGCCGGATGAGCATGTCGAGCGACAGCTTGCCGGCGCCGGCGACGATCAGCGCAAACATGCCGCCGGCGATCGCCAAATCCTTTTCGAAATGCAGCAGCTCGTTGTGGCTGGCGAAGTTCGTGTGAAAAAGCATCGCCGTCAGCAAGCAGAACAGGCCGAGGCCAAATGCGGCCAACCGGGTCATCAGGCCAAGCGCAATGGCGAGACCCGCGCCAAGCTGCAGCACGATGGTTGCAACCGCGATGGGAGCCGTGACGCCAAGCCTGGCCATGGCATCCAAGGCATTGTCCAAATTGCTGGCAAGTTCGATGCCCTCTTCCAGGAAGAGCAGCGACAGCAGTATGCGACCGAACAGCAATGCCATATCGGTCATGTTCACGAGAACTGCACTCCCCTCTTCGAATTCCATGACCATCTCCTTCCCGTCAGATTCATAGATTTCCGATCCTGTCCGGCGGCATCCCACGACATGATCAAATGGAAGGCCACCGGATCGATTGAAACACAGCGTCAGTTGGTTGCCTTGGCGGAGATCGCCTTGGTCAGATCCTCAAGCTCCTCGCATCCACTAGGGCAAAGCTTGGTCAGCGTTGCCAGCTGCTCGCGGGCTTTGGGCATATCGCCGGTCTCGACATAGAGTTCGCCGAGATATTCATGCGCGCCCTTATGATCCGGCTGCAGTTCCAGGGCCTTGGTGTAGTAGGTCAGCGATGTCTTGAAGTCGCCGGTCTTGCGCAGGGTGAAGCCCATCAGATTGTAGACATCGGCCTGCTGGTGCTCCTCGGCGATATCGCGAAGCTCGGCGAGTGCTCCGGCATAGTCCTTGGCGTCGATCTTGGCACGCACGGAGGTCAGGTCCGGCGCATCGGTCGATTCCATATTATCGACGGCAAAGGCAACGCCTGCCGTTGCGGCCGGAAGGATGGCGACAGCGCACAGGCCGGCGATCCCGAAAATGGCATGTCTGAACATGGTAGTTGCTCCTCTTTCTGGCCACTCAGGCCTGGATGGTGGGGGTAAATCCGTAGGCATTGCCGTCCTTGACGAAGGTGCCGGAGCCCGGGAATGGGAAGTGCGAGCCGCAGATCCTGATCTTGTCGGCAATGACGCGGTCGATCAGCCTGCGGCGGGTGGCGACGGCCATCGGGCCGTCCTGGTCGTAGGCACCCTCCCATTCGGGATGGGGTGCAAGCAGCGCCGGCACATACATGATGTCGGCCGAGACCATCAGCTGTTCGCTACCGCCATCTATGAAGAAGACCGAGTGCCCCGGCGTATGGCCGTAAGCGGCCAGCATGTGAACGCCGAGCGCCACTTCGGCATTGTCATCGACCAGCTTCCAGTTCTTCCATGTCGGAAAGACTGAGGCGATGCGCCGGCCGGCTTCCTTGCGGCCCTCCGCCAGCTTGTCGACACGGCCGGGATCGGTCCACCACTTGTATTCGGTCGCGTTGACGACCAGCTCGGCATTCGGGAAGACGGCCGCGTTCGTTCCCTTTTCCATCAGGCCCCAGACGTGGTCGGGATGGAAATGCGAGATCATGATGGTATCGATCTTCTTGTAGTCGATGCCGGCGGCGGCCATGTTGGCCGGCAGATGCGTGGCGTTGGTCTGCCATTGCCCGACACCGGAGCCGGCATCCATCATGATCTTGCGGCCGCCGATATCAAGGACGACGACGGTCAGCGGAATGGGCATGAAGTCGGTGGTCAGACCGGCCTTTGAAAGCGCTTCCTTGGTGTCTTCGACGGAGGCGTTCTTGATGAAGGCCGGATCGTGCGGCTTGCGCCAGATGCCGTCATAGATGGCCGTGACCTCGATCGAACCGACCTTGTATTTGTAGAAGCCGACCGTCGGCTCCAGCGGCGTGGCGGCAAAGGCTTGCGGTATGAATTCGAGCTTCGACGACAGCCCGAAGGCTGCCGCAGCTGCAGCCGTGCCGAGCACGGCGCGGCGGGTCATATCAAACATCGCAGTATCTCCTCGTGGTTATGGCTTTTCGGGCCAGGCGGAGGTCGCAAGCGATCGCGGCCGTCCACTGAGGAAGAAGATCGATGGTAATGAGCGCTTATTCCCCCCTCGACCGAAGATTTCTTGCAAGCCATTGAAATCCATTTGATTATTTTAGCGGCGAGGGATTGGCGGATGGGATGACGGACATTCCGCATTCCCTCGCCTTTGATTTTTTCATCCGACCGGGAATAAAACCCGCGCAAGCGCGATCTAGCCTCTCAGGCAACATTGCAAGCGCCTTAGCTGAAGCTTACAGTCAGCAGCGGCGTTTTGCGGGGATCACGATGACAGACGCCCGACCTATGAGTTCGATGATACTTGGCGGCCAGCCCCGCCCATGGACATGGCACTCGCCGCAAAACACCGCGATCGGCAGGTTTGCCCGATTTCTGGCTCGCCTGCGTCGTTTCATTGCCGAGGCGAAGCCCGGCAATCACGCCGTCCAGATGGCGGTCGCTCAATCCGCTGCCAGCGCGGAGCCATTGAAGCACGCGACCGCGCTGCCCGACGAGAGCATGCGCCGCTTCCAGCAAACGATCATCCCGCATCTCGACGCCGCTTATAATTTCGCGCGTTTCCTGAGCCGCGATGCCGATGCCGCGCAGGATATCGTGCAGGAGGCCTATCTTCGCGCCTATCGCGGCTTCGGCGGCTTTCGCGATGGCGATGCCCGCGCATGGACCTTCACCATCGTCCGCAACTGCTATCACGCCTGGCTGCAGGAGGGCCGGCGCAAGACCCGCTATGAGCAGCCGATGTCGGACGAACGGGATTCGGATGAAGGCTCGCCTTCCCCTGATCCCGCCTCCGAGGAGGATACGCCCGAGGCGGCCTTCATCCGCAAGTCGGAAACGCAGCGCGTGCGCGAGGTCATCAAAAGGCTGCCTGATGCCATGCGCGAGGTTCTGGTCCTGCGCGAACTCGAGGATCTCTCCTACAAGGAAATCGCCGAGATCATCGATGCGCCGATCGGCACCGTCATGTCGCGGCTCGCCCGTGCCCGCCGCGATTTCGGCGAAGTCTGGCGCAGCCTCGAAGGAAAAGGGGCGGCACGATGAACGGCGGAGACCATAATGATCACGGCGAATGGAACGACCTGCTGCACGGCTTCATCGACGGCGAACTTGACGCAGCCAATGCCGCGCGCTTCGAGGCACATCTGGCCACCTGCCGGGACTGCGCCGGCGAGATGGAGAATGCCCTGATGGTCAAGCGTCTTTCCGCACGCGAGGGTGTGAAATGGCAGGCGCCTGATACCGTCCATGCCCGCGTGCAGGCGGCACTCACGCTGGAGCAATCCATGATGAGGCGCGCAGCCGTGAGCCACATGGACAGCCCGTGGCAGCATGTCTGGCGGCTCGTGCGCGAATGGAGCTTCGTGCCCTCGCTTGCCGTTCTCGCCGCCAGCCTAATGCTGGTGCTGAACGTGCAGCAGCAGAGCCAGACGATCGAGGATCAGCTTCTCGCAAGCCATGTGCGCTCGATGCTCGCCGACCATCTGACCGACGTGCTGACCTCAGACCAGCACACGGTCAAACCATGGTTCAACGGCAAGATCGATTTCTCCCCGCCCGTGGTCGATCTGGCGACACAGGGCTTCCCTCTCGTCGGTGGCAGGGTGGATTATCTCGACGGGCGGGTGGTGGCGGCGCTGATCTATCGCCGGCACGGCCATGTCATCAATCTCTTCATCTGGCCGGGCGCTGCGCGAGCCAAAAACAATGCCGAGAAGGAGGGCTACAATTTCGTCGAATGGCATGCGGATGGACTGGTCTTCTGGGCAGTCTCCGATGTCGCCGCACCGGATCTCTCCACCTTCCGCGACGATTTTATCCGCGCGACAGCCCCATAACGCGAAAAGCCGGCTGCGTTTCTACAGCCGGCTTTTCTTGAATAACTGCAAAGGATCAGGCCGAGAGCTTGGCCAGAACTTCGTCAGAAACTTCGAAGTTCGAATAGACGTTCTGGACGTCGTCATCGTCTTCCAGGTTTTCGATGAGCTTCATCAGCGACTGGGCCTTTTCTTCGTCGACCGGCACGTTGTTCTGCGCGCGCCAGATCGCCTTGACAGTTTCGGCTTCGCCGAGCGTCGCTTCGAGCGCCTTGGCGACTTCGCCGAGGGATTCGAAGGCACAGATGATCACATGGCCTTCTTCGTCGCTTTCGACGTCATCGGCGCCGGCCTCGATCGCCGCTTCCATGACCTTGTCGGCATCACCGGCGGAAGGCTTGTAGGTGATTTCCCCGACGTGATCGAAGGAGAAGGACACCGAACCGGTTTCGCCAAGCGCACCGCCGGCCTTGGTGAAAATCGAACGGACGTTGGACGCCGTGCGGTTGCGATTGTCGGTCAGTGCTTCGACGATGATCGCCGTGCCGCCCGGACCGTAGCCCTCGTAACGGATCGCATCGTAATTCTCGGTGTCGGCACCGGAAGCCTTCTTGATGGCGCGATCGATATTGTCCTTCGGCATCGACTGCGCCTTGGCGTTCTGGATCGCCAGACGCAGGCTTGCGTTCATGGCCGGGTCGGGCAGACCCATCTTGGCAGCGACCGTGATTTCGCGCGCCAGCTTGGAGAACATTTTCGACCGCACCGCGTCCTGACGGCCCTTGCGGTGCATGATGTTTTTAAACTGTGAATGGCCAGCCATGGCACCCCTGTTCACGTCTTTTGTTGGGAATGGCCGCCTTATAAGAGCGAAGCGGCCTTCATTCAAGTGAAAAGCCGGATAATGGTGTCGGTCGGGGCCTTCCGCCACATTCCTATGGCTTGACGACAAGCTTGCCTGCCCGAATATCGCCGACGGTTTCCATGGCCTTGTTCAATCCCTCGAGTGACGCGCGTTCGTCCTTGATTACGGGTCGTAGATCGGGCGACCAGTCATTGATGGCGCCGACGCGCGCCAGAAAAGTACTGCCGCTTCTCATCTGTTGAATGATCCGGCTTGCCGGAACGCAACCATATGTATCGGTAGCTACCGCCGGATGGTTATCAACTCTGATCAATGCAGTCATGCCCGGCGCATCATGTGACAAGAGGCAGACGCGTTGGGGTGTCGGCGAACTGCCGTAGTCAATGAACAAAGCCCCCGACAGGGACGTA
This sequence comes from Rhizobium aureum, assembly GCF_030182495.1. Lineage (NCBI taxonomy): Bacteria > Pseudomonadati > Pseudomonadota > Alphaproteobacteria > Hyphomicrobiales > Rhizobiaceae > Rhizobium > Rhizobium aureum. The sequence goes on from NZ_JAQJCI010000013.1 coordinate 56,367, forward strand.
ATGCTACAATTGCGTTTGTCGGTCATTGCATCGGCTGGGCATGACACGCTCCAACTGCCAGCGGCCAACAGATTTGCGCTCTTGCCAATAGAAACCGTTCCCTGGCTGAATTTTTCGATGCGATAGCCATCGGGCGTCGTGTTGACCGGGTTTGATGAGACGCATTCCGACAACGCCGCAGCTACTAATGCAGTGAAAAGAACCCGATTCATGCGCTTCCCCCAATGGTACAGCACAATCGATCATGCCTAGCAGAAGTTGCATAGATGGACGGGATATATATCTCAACGAAAATCGTCATAGCCCCTTGAGCACATAGATCAGCGGCTTGCGCGGCAGGGTCTTCACCGACACCGTGACGCTCGCGGTCGGCGCATAGCCGACATCGAAGTCGGGACCGAACAGGGCCAGGAACTGATCGACCGGTGGACCCCAGCGATGCATGGGCAGGATGAGCGACGAGCGCAGCCTTTTCACCACGCGGCTCATGCTGTCGGCCCCCATGGTCAAGCCGCCGTCGACCGGCACCATCACGACATCGAGCCGGCCGATTTCGGCATATTGCTGGTCGGTGAGTTCGAAATGCAGATGCCCGAGGTGGCCGATACAGAGGCCCGCCACCTCGAAGATGAAGATCGAATTGCCGTTGGCTTCGATGCCGCCACCCCAGGGACGAATATCGGTGACGACATTGCGGATCAGCGTATCACCGACGGTCATGCGGATCTTTGCCGGCTCTCCGGGCACGTCGCTCCATCCATGCAGCACATATTTGATCGCCGGGTCCGGCGTGAGCGTGTAGTGGCTCGGATGCGCCTTGTTCATCGTCACGACCTCAGGCGTATAGGGCGGTGGATAGGCGCCGCTATAATCCGTGGCGATGGAAACGCCGCCCGGCGTTTCGATGAAAAGCGTGGCATGGTCGAGGAAGGTGATCTTCACATCACCATTAACCGGATCATTGGCGAGCGTCGGACCGGGAGGAGAAAAGCTGACGAATGTCGCCTTGGGCAGGGACTGCGCGATCGCCTGGCATTGGCTGGGTTGCGGACGAACCGGATTCTGCTGGGCGTCCGCGACGTTCCAGCTGAGGATGATCGCCAGGAAAAACACGGCAAGGACAGGAAATCGCTGTAACATGCCATCCCCTCAAGCCAGATAGTGGCCGAAGGATGCGACATGATCGGAAACGGGTCCAGCGGCAATCAGATGGGATTGCTCACAATCGCGTCATCATATGCCGATGATGAATTATAGAGCGGATTCAGATTTTAGGTCGACCTGACCTAAAATCATCCGGCTCTAGTGCAGCGATCAGCGCCAGAAGTCCGGAATGGTTTCCGCAAGACGCGGTCCGAGCCGCAGCGGCGCGATTTTTTCGGCCAATCCCGTCGTGTCGGAAATCTCGACGCCGACGCCACAGATGGTGGCAGGCCCCGAAGCCGCCTCGAAACGTCCCTTCGGCATCTTCGAAATGAAGCGGTTCAACGGTTCCTCTTTGTCCATGCCGAGCGAAGAATCGTAATCGCCGCACATGCCGGCATCCGACATATAGGCGGTGCCGCCATTGAGGATCTGCGCGTCCGCGGTCGGCACATGCGTATGGGTGCCGACGACGAAGCTCGCACGGCCATCGACGAAATGGCCGAAACACTGTTTCTCGCTCGTCGCCTCTGCATGAAAATCGAAGACGATCGCATCGGCCTGTTCCTTCAGCGGGCAGGCGTCAAGAATGGCTTCTGCCGACTTGAAGGGATCGTCCAGCTCAGGATGCATGAAGACGCGGCCCATGATGTTGGCGACGAGGACGCGGGCGCCGTTGCGGGCATAATAGAGGCCGGAGCCGCGGCCGGGCGTGCCGGCCGGATAGTTGGCGGGGCGCAGGAACTGGTCGTGGCGCTCGCAGAATACAACGGCTTCCTTCTGGTCCCAGACATGGTTGCCCGTTGTCACGACATCGGCGCCGGCATTGATCGTCTCAAGGAAGATGACCTCGGTGATGCCGAATCCGCCGGCGGCGTTTTCGCCATTGACGACGACGAAATCGAGCTTCAGGTCGGATACGAGCCCCGGCAGGCGTTCCCACACCGCGGTTCGTCCCGTCTTGCCGACCATATCTCCCAGAAAAAGCAGCCGCATTCGCTATCCAATCACTTCCGAAACGAAATTGAGTCCGCTCTCGGTCAAAATCGCGTCAAGACGGACATCATGCGGCTCAGCCGGTACTGATCGCACTTCTTGGCAATCGAATGCAATGCCGATCAGCTGGGGATTCAAGCCTTTTTGATGCAAACGCTCGATAGCGCGATCGTAATGGCCCGCCCCATAACCAATACGATGCCCGCTTCTGTCAAAGGCCGAAAGCGGCACGAGCATGACATCGGGATCGAACACCGCCGCATCGGGACCCGGGCCGAAAGTTCCGAATCCGACGGGAACCAGCGGCGCACCCGCAACAAGCTCCCGAAAGACGATCGTGTTGCGGTCGAGGATGGCGGGCACGCAAAGCCGTGCACCACGTTCCCGCAGCCGCGCCATCAGCGGCCTTATATCCACTTCGGAGCGGATTGGCAGAAAGCCGGAGACAACCGTCCCCGGTTCGACATCGATGACATCGCCGCCATGGGCAAGCATGGCAAGGCCTTTTTCGATGCGCTCATCGGCCGGAATGGCATCGCGCGCCGCCAGGCATTCGTTACGGTATCGGGCTTTCAGCTCTTTGGGGCTCATCGGATCTTCGCAAGTATCTATGATATCGCGAAAACATAATGAGCCGGGCGCCCGTTGCAAAGCGCGAAAGCGACATCCAGCCGTCGCAGAAGGAAGTCAGCTCTTTCAGTCCTTGCGGGTGATCGACAATTTTCCGTCGCCATCCACATGCGCGCGAACATTCTCATAGTTCTGCAGCGTCGTATGACCGGTCTCGATCGGATGCGAATGCGTGGCGGTGATGACCACCACATCGGCACCGGCCGCTTCGCCCGCCTTGACGCCGGCCAAGACGTCTTCAAACACCAGGCACTCCGATGGGCTGAGGCCGAGGCGCTGCGCGCCGAGAATATAGCCCTGCGGATCAGGCTTGCCGACCTTCACGTCTTCGGCGGTAACCATGAAGCGCGGAACCGGGATCCCGGCCGCGTCCAGCCGCGCCAGCGCCAGCCGATAGGGCGACGAGGTAACGATCGCCCAGCGCTCCGGCGGCAGTGATGCAAGGAAATCGACGGCGCCCGGCAGCGCGATGACACCCTCGACATCGGCGATCTCGGCTTCGGTGATCTTCAGCGCCTCCGCGATCGGATCGACATCAGGCAGATTCAATTGGCCGATGGTATCGACCCCGCGCTTGCCATGCATGGTCGGCATGAACTTCTCGACATCAAGACCCTGAGCGCGTGCCCAATTGCCCCAGACACGCTCTGCAGCAGCAATCGAATTGATGATCGTGCCGTCCATGTCGAACAGGAAACCGGAATAGGTCTTGGTGAAGGCGGAGGACGATGCAGCGGACAAGGATGGACCTTTCTGGATGTGACGGCGAGCGGCGTGAAACCGGCGCTCATGCTATGTATCCTTCCGACTAGCGGCAGCCGCGGCAAGAAGCAAACAAATGCTGCGCCGAGCATCCAGGAAAAGGCATCTGCCTGCGGTAACGGGAAGGAACAGGATGGGACGCGCGGCAAGCAAGCATGCCGCGCGTCATGAATGCTACTCGCCGAGGCGGCTCTTCAGGCCGTTGATGATATGGTTCGCCAGGGCCTCGTAGTCGTCATCGAAATGATGACCGCCATCCATGGCGATGACTTCGGCGCCGGTGCCCTTCAACAGCGGGCATGCGACATCCTCGTCGTCGTCCTTGCCGTAGACGCACTGTACCATCTTCGGATTGACGGACTTGAGGTCGTTGACGGGATCGCCGCCCTTGCCCTGGCTCGAAGCGCCGAGCCAACCCATGACCGAGATCACATAGTCGACCTTCTGTGACAGAGAAAGCAGCGACATCTGGACGATCTTGTTCTTTTCGGCCTGTTTCAGGCGATTATAGCTCGCCGGCAATACATCGGCGCCGAAGGAATAGCCCACCAGCACCACGTGCTTGACCTTGAAGCGCTTGGTGTAGAAATCGATGATGCGGGCAAGATCATCGGCCGTCTGTTGCGGATCCCGCTCCGACCAGAAGTAGTGCAGCGAGTCGACGCCCACGACGGGGATGCCCTGATCCTGCAGATAGCTGCCGACCTCCTTGTCGATATCGCGCCAGCCGCCATCGCCCGAATAGACGATCGCAAGCGTATCTTCGGTCGGCGTCGTTTCCATGACATCGAGGGGAAGGCCAAGCGGCGACTTGGAGCTGTCGATCGATTTCATCAGATCGGCAAGCGAAGCCTCGAGCGTCGCATAGGTATCGCCATTGCCCGAATCCGTCGACTGAACGTCGGGATGTTCCTTCTGGATCTCCTCGACATGGTCGCGTCCATCCTTCGGTGCATTCGGCGTGAAAGTCACGAGGATCGGGTTGGGCAGCGCACCTTCCTGCAGGCCGAAGGACACCATGTCGCCATCGGTCTTCTTCTCGGCCGGCGTGCAGAGCTCCTGCTTCAGACCGATGCCGGCGGTCGGATCGACGGCCAGCGTGCCGGCGATCGTCGCATCCGGCGTCTGGGCGGCAATGGTCAGCGCCATGGCGCCGCCTGCGCCGACGCCGGCAATGATGGGCAGCTGATAGGTACTGTCGGCAAAGGAGCGCTGCACCTGCTGGCTCAGCGATTCCAGATCCGCGACGATGTAGATGCAGCCGTCGTTCTGGCTGACGTCGTATTTGTTGAGCGAAGCCAGAAAGGACGGATAATCGATGCCGATGACCAGCGTGCCGTTGGCAACGAGCTTGTCGGCGACCGCCTTTTCCTTGTCGCTCCAGCCAGCAAGGTCGGAAATCAGAACGACTTCGCTCGTCACCTTACCTTGCGGACGCATGATGTGCGGCGCGGGGATCATGCCCAGATCATATTTGGCATCGTCGGCCTCAGCGCGCGCCGGCCCCGATACCAGAAGGCTCAGCGACACCATGCCGGCGAAAGCCAACGACATTGCGTATTTCAAGATCATTTCCTCACGACCCCCTTAAGTCCGCCTCCGATGAGGAATGTGGCATCCATCAACGCGATCATTGGACTGACACCTCCCGAAACAGCCAGGTAGCGCGGCTGCCATTCAGGATGGAACTTGGATTTGAAGGCACGAAGCCCCTTGAAGTTGTAGAAACGCTCGCCATGCTCGAAGACAGTCCCTCCGACCCTGTCCCAAACCGGCGCCGATTCCCGTCTCGACATGCCCGACAGCGGCGCCATGCCGAGGTTGAAACGCTGAAAGCCCTGCTCCTTGAGATATTCGAGAATCTGCACGAACAGAAAGTCCATCGAACCCTTCGGGGCATCGGGCGAAAAACGCATCAGGTCGACGGATCCCTCTTCCTTGGTCTCCGTCATCAGGATATTCGCAAAAGCGACGATCTTACCATCCTTCTTCAACACGCCGATCGGCTGCGAGCACACATAATCCGGGTCGAACGCGCCAAGCGAAAAGCTCTTTTCCTTGGCATTGTGATCGGCAAGCCATGTGTCCGACACATGGGCAAGCTCATCCATGACTGCAGGTATATCCTGAGGCTCGATAACGGCAAATTCTAGTCCGTCGCGGACCGCGCGGCTCGCGGTTTGCCTGAGGTTGGCCCATTTGCCGCCTTTCAGTTCGAAATTGGCAAGGTTGACCACGGCCAGTTCGCCGAGCTTGAAGGCACGCAAACCGGCATCCGCACAATAGGACAGAAGCGCCGGCGAAATCTGGTAGAATACCGAACGGCATCCTGCGGCTCGCGCAGCCTCGACGAAGCGCCAGATGAGATCGGGCAGCGCCTGGCGCGGACCGACCGGATCGAACAGTGCGATCCAGGAGCGGCCCTGCTTGCCATACATGATGAAGGCATCGCCCTTTTCAGAGAACATGATGCTCTTGTCGCCCATGCGCACCAGATTGGCGTCGGCCACGCCTTGCTTGCGAACGATTTCGACGGCGCGCGTCACCGCGTCGTCGGTTACAGGCTCCAGCCGCTTTGTCGCGGGACGCAGCAGGCTGAAGATCGCGATCGCCGAGGAGAGGATGGAAATGCCGAGCGCTGCGCGAAGGCCGCGAGGCGCCTCGTCGGCAAATTCGAACTGCCACCAGAGCTCGTTGCTGTATCCGACATCGCGATAGACGAAGAACAGCACCACAATGGCGCCGATGCAGATGACGGCAATCGCCGTCAGCCATCCGGCGGTAAGCGTCTGGTTGAGCAACGAAGCGGGCCGGCTGAACAGGCGGCGGCTGACCATGAGGCTGAAAACGAAGAAGGCGAGCAGCCCGGCCTCGACGATGGCGATCGCCTTCAACAGCGAGAAGAACAGCGCCAGCAGCGCCGAAAAGATCGCGACCCACCAGGCGCCGTCGAGACGCTGGCTGAGGCCGCGCGCCGCGACGATGATCGCAAGCCCGAGAAGGCTCGAGAGGAAATGCGCGCTTTCGACGAGCGATAGCGGCAGATAGTCGGAAAGCACGATCAGGTTCTGGTCCGGCGTCGGCGTCACGCTCGAAAAGACCAGCATCATGCCGAGCAGCAGTGCAAAAGCAGACAGCAGCTGCGGCATGAGACGGGCACCGATGCGGCGCATGCTCGACGCGACGGGATGATCGACGAAGCGGCGCAGCTCCGCCACGGAGATCGCGGCAATCGCGATGACGAGCGGTATGACGTTGTAGATGACGCGATAGAGGACCAGTGAACCCAGCACCGCATCTTCGTTCACCGAGCTGCCGAGCCAGGCGATGATGATCGTTTCGAAAATACCGAAGCCGGCCGGGACATGGCTGAGCACGCCAAGTCCGACGGCAATGGCATAGATGGCGAAGAAGCCGGGCCAACCGATCGAGGATTCCGGCAGCAGCACGTAGAGCACGGAGGCCGATGCGGCGATATCGAAAGCGGTGACGAGGAATTGCCGCGACCAGGTCCGCGAATCCGGCAGGCGGACGGCGATCGGCCCGATGCGCACCTCGCGACCGTTGCGGCCGGCATAGACGACGAAAGCAAGTGCAGCGAGGATGGCAATGGCGACCAGCCGCAGCCACAATCCATTGACATTGATCAACGGGCCGATCTCATCGGCGATGACAAGCAACGCGATCGAACCGACGGCGGCCAGTCCGAGACCGAAGGCAAGCGTGACGAAGGCGATGACGCGGGTGATGTCATCTGGCGAGAGGCCGAGCCGGGTATAGGCGCGATAGCGGATCGCACCGGCGCTGAGCGCGCCGAAACCGGCGGTATTGCCGACCGCATAGGCGCTGAAGGAGGTCAGCGCCACATGCGGGAACGGCAGCCGCTTGCCGATATATTCAAGCGCGTTCTGGTCGTAGAAGATCAGGGAAGCGAAACTCAGGCCGGTGAACAGCAGTGCGAGCAGCACCGAAGAGATCTTGGTCGTCGTCAGGGCGTGAACGACGTCGTCATAGCGCACTTCATTGGTCAGATCGTAGATCGCATAGGCGGCGATGCAGAAGACGGCGACGGTGAGAAGGGCGACGATCAGCGCGCGATAGCGGTTCAACAGACCGACGAAACCGCCACGCTCTTCCAATTCCTCATCGGCATTTTCCAGATCGATTGGGCTCGACATCTTCTACCTGTTTATAATGACCTTTGCCGGTCCTGATTATCGGGAACATCCAGTAACACCGGCAGTGTGTCTTCGTGTTGCCGCATACGCTTCTTTCAGCAGGCCCGGTATGACGCGCGCTCCCATCGTTCTGAATTTAGGCAATTTTGGCGCAGGCCCCGTTCCGCCACCAATGAATCTGTTATTATTTAAAGGATTTTGTCATTCACCCGGCTTTTAAGCTTATCCACACACAAAAGTGATCTTCCCACTCCCCCGCATGCTGCTCCCTATCAGGAATCTGCGACGCGGTCACCTGGCGGTACCACCTACTCGGATTGCCTCACCCGGCAGACCGTCCGAGCCGGGTCGCTCGACAAAATTCCCGTCTGCGGCATCAGCCAGGCAAAAATGAAACCGGCCGCCGGCTCGGATTGGTGCTGGCAAGCCGGAAGCATAGCGACCTCATCTTCAAGGCCCTTGCGCATCGTCGCCGGCGCGAAATTCTGGATATGCTCAAGGATGCGCCGCGAACGACGGGCATGCTCTGCGAGGCTTTTACGGATATGGACCGCTGCACCGTAATGCAGCATCTGAAGGTGCTTGAAGATGCAGACCTCGTGATCGCCAAAAAGGAAGGACGCGAGCGTTGGAACCATCTGAACAGCTTGCCGATCAAGCAGATCCACGATCGCTGGATCAGCGCTTATGCCGGCCATGCGCTCACTATCCTCGATCGGCTGAAAAGCGATTTGGAAGGTTGAAAAGCGGAGTAATGGCTGCGCTCGATGGAAGCCGAAGGGTTATGCCATACCAACTCGGCCCAACAGTTGCTCCAGCCTGTCGCTCGATCCATCCTCGTCGAGTGGCGTATAGACTACCAACTTCATATCGGCCCGATCCATGACGGCAAGCGCGGTATATTCGAATGTCATAAGGCCACCTTCGGGATGGCGCAGACGCTTGTGACCGGTCAGCGGCCGCAGCACATCCTGCCTCGGCCACCAAACACGAAATTCCGGGCTTGCCTGCGTCAAGGCGGCGATCAGCCGCTCGAAATCCGGATCGCCGGCATAACGGGCACTGTCGGCACGAAACATCGCCAGCGAATTCGCCGCCACGATCTCCCAATCGACCAATAGCTGCCGATGGGCGGGATCGGTGAAAACCCGATGGATGCTGTTGCGCGCATCGCCCTGCAGCCGGCTGTAATCGCCGAATATTGCAACGGCCGCAGCATTCCAGGCCAGCACATCCCAGCGCCGGCCGAGAACATAGGCAGGCTGACCTTTAAGGCTCGCAAGCATGTGCAACAACGCGGCCGGCACATCCTCGGGTCCGTGCGAGGGAACCTCCGCCGACGGCCGGTCGCTCAGCGTAAAGAGATGCCGCCGTTCGGCGGGATCAAGGCGCAGCGCGTCGGCCAGCGCCGAAAGAACCTCCGCCGAGGCGCGCACGTCGCGGCCCTGCTCCAGCCATGTGTACCAGGTGGCGCCGACGCCGGCGAGCAGCGCCACCTCCTCGCGCCTGAGCCCAGGCGTGCGGCGGCGAAACCCTGCCGGAAGCCCGACACTTGCCGGGGTCAATTTTTCTCGGCGAGAGCGCAGGAAGGCACCGAATTCACGACGCCGGGCCTCGAGGATGGTCTGGTTTTGATTGATGGTCATGCCTCAGCATAGCAGGATTAATACTAGGATAAAGTCGAAACTGTTTGTCGCCTTAGCAAGCTGCCAAAGTATTTGGCGTAAGCTACATGGAGGCTGTTGCGATGGATATGAGCGGTAAGACGATCCTGATCACGGGCTCGACCGATGGCGTCGGTCGGCGGGTTGCCGAAAGATTGGCGGAGACCGGTGCCAAGGTGCTGGTCCACGGCCGCAGCCGGGCGCGGGCGGAAGAAGTGGTCTCCGGCATTCGCGATAAGGGCGGCAATGCAGTCTTCTATGTCGCCGACTTCTCCTCGCTGGACGAGGTCCGCGCGCTTGCCGATGCCGTCGAACGCGACCATGAGCGCCTGGATGTCCTGATCAACAATGCCGGTATCGGCACCAGTGGCGGCGGCGGTGGACGCCAGGAGAGCCGCGATGGACATGAACTGCGCTTTGCCGTGAACTATCTCGCCGGCTTTCTGCTGACGCGCCGGCTCCTGCCGCTCTTGAAGGCAAGCGCTCCCGCCCGCATCGTCAATGTTTCCTCGGTCGGTCAGCAAGCCATAGACTTCTCCGATGTCATGCTGACCCGCGGCTACAGCGGCGTGCGCGCCTATTGCCAGAGCAAGCTGGCGCAGATCATCTTCACCTTCGATCTGGCAGAGGAGCTCGCCGGCTCCGCCGTTTCCGTCAACTGCCTGCATCCGGCAACCTATATGGACACGACCATGGTGCGTCAGGCGGGTGTCGCACCGCTGAGCTCCGTCGATCAGGGTGCCGATGCCATACTCAATCTGGCTGTCGGCAGCGGCTTGGAAGGCCATACGGGCCTCTATTACGACGGACTGCGCCCATCCCGCGGCATTGCCCAGGCCTATGACCCAACCGCGCGCCGGAACCTGCGAACACTCAGCCAAAGCCTTACCCGCACCGCCTGAACCACACCCTTCCATCACTCTCTGTCCTCAAAAGGAGACATGCATGTCGTCTCAACACATCGCTATTATCGGCGGCTCCTCCGGTATCGGCCTTGCGACCGCCACCCATCTTCTCGAAAAAGGCTATCGCGTCACCATTACCGGGCGCGATGCCGCCAAACTCCAGGCAGCTCGGCAAAACCTCAACAACGATATTGCCACCGTCACCATGGATGCGGCCGCCTTTGGCCGCCTTGGCGAGGCCTTCCAGACAATCGGACCGGTCGATCATCTCGTGCTGGCATTGGGTGGCGGCAATGGCGCCGGCCCTTTCGCCACGGTCGACCTTGCCGATGTCAGGAAAGGCTTCGAGCAGAAGACTTTGGCGCATTTCGCCTGCGCTCAGGCCTGCCTGCCCTATCTGTCGAAACAGGGCAGCATCACCTTCGTCTCCGCCGTGTCGGCGCAGGCGGCTATGCCCGGAACCGCCGGGCTCGGAGCCATCAATGCCGCCATCGCCGCTTTGGCGCCGATCCTCGCCGTCGAACTCAAGCCCATCCGGGTGAACTGCGTTTCTCCTGGCGTCGTCGATACCCCCTGGTGGGATTTCCTAAGCGAAGAACAGAAGGAGCCGACCTTTGCCGGCTTCGCTGCGCGCACGCCGGTTGGCCGCGTCGGCAAACCACGGGAGATCGCCGAAGCCATCGCCTTCCTGATCGGCAACGGCTTCACCAGCGGTCACACGCTGATCTGCGACGGCGGTATCCGCTTGGGCCAATGATCCCTCGCGCCATTGCCGGTATCACCAGGCAATGGCGCCCTCAATCATTGTGGACCTCAGCCTGAAGCTGGGTCAGAACCTCGATCAGTCGCGGCGCCATCTCACGGATTTCGACCAGATGGATCGAACTGAGCATTTGGAGAACCTCTTCGGACTTTTCCGTCAAGTGCAGGATCTGCCGGCGCTTGTCCGTGAGATCGGGATGGCGGGTGACATAGCCACCCTCAATCAGGCGCCCAACCAGTTCCGTCGCCGTATGCGGCGCGATCAGCAGCTTTTCCGCGAGCATGCCGATCGTCATCGCTTCGGCGGCGCCATTCCCTTTGATGGCCAGCAGCGCCTGATGCTGCTGCGGCGGCAGACCCGCCTCATGGGCAGCCGAGGTGCTGAAATCCATGAACTTGCGCAGGGTATAGCGCAGCGTCGCCAGCGCCTCGTAATCCGCCTGTGAAAGAGCTTCATCCAAACGTCGCACCATCAAATCGTCCTCATTGCCGCCGCCCGCGGTCCTAAAGCATGTCGCGCAAAATCTTCAGCGGTTTTGCGGCAACACCGTGCTCCAGATCAAGGAACTATAGTGCCGAAAACGAATCTTGCAGATCGCACCGCGCCTCAGTTGATTTATATCGCATTACGATATATTTGCCATCTCAAAGCGGGGAGTGGCTGAAGGACGGCCGCGCGCTTGGAACATTCCGGGAAAAGTACGCAGCGGTTTTCCGTCCGGAATGCGTGAGAACAGGAAAATGCTCTGGAACAGAAGGCGCAAATGCAGGACACTGTAACCTTACAAAGTCACAGTCGCGATTTCTCCGGCGGAGCTTCCCGCAAGGACAATGGCGATTTCACCACGGACAAGCGTGTCCTGGTGCTGATTGCCATGGCGCTTGTCGTCGGCACCGGCGGCGCATTCGCCGCCTGGGGGCTTATCAATCTCATCGCGCTCGTCAGCAACGCCCTCTGGCTGTTCAAGATCAGCACCGCGCCGCTCTCCTTCGCCATGGTGGCACGCTCGCCCTGGATGATCGCCGCTCCCATTCTCGGAGGCATCGTCATCGGCCTCATGGCACGCTACGGTTCCGAAAAGATCCGCGGCCACGGCATTCCCGAAGCCATCGAGGCGATCCTGATCGGCGGCAGCCGCATGTCGCCGAAGGTGGCGGTGCTGAAGCCGCTGTCATCGGCAATCTCGATCGGTTCCGGCGGCCCCTTCGGTGCGGAAGGCCCTATCATCATGACTGGCGGCGCCATCGGCTCGCTCTTCGCGCAGCTCTTTCATATGAGTGCGGCCGAGAGAAAGACCCTGCTGGTTGCCGGCGCGGCCGCCGGCATGACCGCGGTGTTCGGCACGCCGATCGCGGCCGTCATGCTCGCCGTCGAACTGCTGCTGTTCGAATGGAAGCCGCGCAGCTTCATTCCAGTGGCTGTCGCCGCCTGCGTTTCGGTCATCTGGCGTCCATTGTTGCTCAGCAGCGGCCCGCTCTTCCCCGCGCATTTCGAGATGTCGCTCTCCTGGTGGGGCATCGCGCTCGCCGCCGGCCTCGGCATCGTCTCGGGCCTGCAATCCGGCCTGCTGACCACCCTGCTTTATAAGATCGAGGATGCCTTCGAAAAGCTGCCGATCCACTGGATGTGGTGGCCAGCCCTCGGCGGCCTCGTCGTCGGGCTCGGCGGCTTGATCGAACCACGTGCGCTGGGCGTCGGCTACGACATCATCGCCGATCTCTTGCACAGCCATATCGCCGTCGGTGCAGTGCTGGCGATCCTGCTTGTCAAGGCGGGCATCTGGCTGGTGGCGCTCTCCTCGGGCACGTCGGGCGGCGTTCTAGCACCGCTGCTGATCCTCGGCGGCGCGCTCGGCTGGCTCGTCGGCCTTGCCCTGCCCGGCGATCCCGGCTTCTGGGCGATGCTCGGCATGGCGGCCATGATGGGCGGCACCATGCGCGCTCCGCTCACCGGTACATTCTTCGCCGTCGAGCTGACCGGAGACATGGGCGCGCTGGTGCCTTTGCTCGCGGCAACGGTCTCGGCCTATGCCGTCACCGTCCTTCTGCTGAAACGATCGATTCTGACGGAAAAGATCGCACGGCGCGGCCAGCACATCACCCGCGAATACGGCATAGACCCGTTCGAGCTCACCCGCGCCCGCGACATCATGATCGCAAAGGTGGACACCCTGCCTGCCGCCATGCGCCTGTCGGAAGCGCTGCACCGGATGACAGAGCAGTCGGATGCGCACCGCTTCTATCCCGTCGTCGGCGACAATGACCGCCTGGTCGGCATGATCTCGCGCGCCGATGCTCTGCGTTGGCACAGCGAGCCGGACCTCATGGATCAATCGCTCTATGACGTTATCTCGGATACATCGCTCCCGGTCGCCTATGCTGACGATACTGTGGGACGCGTCGCCGATATCATGATCCAGGCCGACACGGGACGCGTTCCCGTCGTCGAGCCGCAGACCGGCCGCCTCGTCGGCCTGATCGCCCGCAAGGACCTGCTGCGGCTGCGCAGCGCGACGAACCGGGCAGAACTGGAGCGTGGCGCCTATCTGCGGTCGAAAAGTTAAGGGGAGGAGGAGTGGCGTCAGCGCGGCAGCAGAACTGCGCGGCGCCTTCCTTTGCAATCAGCTGGGAAAATTGGCCCTGAGCCGGAAAATTGAAGAGCGATCCACGACGACCGATGGATGTTTACGATCCTGGGTGCCTACAAACGTAGGTGGGCACCGTGTGGCCAGGCCCACGGGCCTGGTCAGGGACAGCTCCCTTTGGATCGAGTATGGCCCCAGGGATTGTGGTTCCTGTCGGGAAGCGCAGACCGCCAAAACTATATAGAGCGGATTATGTCGTCGCACCAGAGGGCCGCAGCTGGCATCCGCAGAAATAAACTCAAGCCTGTTCGGCGCCCGGCCGGGCGAGGAGCTTCTCCGTAATGCCGTGAATGCGCGCCGTCACCTCATCGATGACGCTTGCCAGCGTTTCCTCGGCGCGCGCGTTGGCCGCCACGGTCGTATCCCGGCTGCTGGTCAGGGTTTCCAGCTCGGCCTCCAGCGAAGACACACGCCGGGTCAATTCCGATACTTCGTCCATGATCATGATGCCGGCCATGACGGTGACCCGGAGATCGCCGATTTCGCCGAACTGGCTTTTCAAATGCATGACATAGCGATCGAAGCGATTGGCGAGATCCGTCAGATGATCTTCCTGACCTTCTTCGCAGGCCATCCGGTAGGCTTTGCCGTCGATCGTTACCGTTACTTGCGCCATTCGACTTTCCGATCACTGCCGCGCTGCGACGGCTGCCTCCCGAGGGGATCAGCGGTCCAGCACGGCTCTTATGGTTTCCATCGCCGTAACCAGCCGGCGCGACACTTCCCGATTGACCTCCTCGAGCCGGTTCGCACGGAACTCGGCCTGGTCCAATTCCTGGGCAAGGCGGGAACGATCGGCGTGAACCCTGCGGACCTCGCCTTCTATATCGCTTTGCGCCCGTTCCCGCTCGAACCGCCCGTCGACGGCGCTCTCCAAAGTCGAGAGTGCCTGGCGCAATTGAGCGAGCGCCGCGTCCACCGTTTTGCCTGAAGGTGTCATACCCTTCGCTTCTCCGCGCAAGGCCCGAATCAAAACATCCGGCCACTTGTCTGATTTCGCAACAATATTCAACTCGGCAACAGCACGTCAATAAAGGCTGCCATGTGGCAGGCCCCCTATTCTGTGGATGAATGCCGCCTTTTCCGGCTGCACAGGCCTTGTCGCATCATTGTCGTCTTTTGTAAAAGTGAACGGGCAAATGTTAAAAAATTGCCGTTGGAGGGTCGGATTGAGCCCTCGATTTGTTGACTTGCTCGCCCTAACTGCTATGTCTCAGCCGCCTGAGGCGACGTTGGAAATGACGTTCGGAAGAGTGTCGCTTTCATCCGCCTTTCAACCGATGGCCTCCCTCCCAAGCGTGCGGCCATCCCCCGAACCCGGAACACTGCGGAAAAACCCATGAACTCTCGCGAACAACACGACCGGATGGCGAATGCGATCCGTTTCCTTGCCATGGATGCTGTCGAGAAGGCCAATTCCGGTCACCCCGGTTTGCCGATGGGGATGGCTGATGTTGCCACCGTTCTCTTTGGCAAATATCTGCGCTTCGATCCGAAGAACCCGCTTTGGCCTGACCGTGACCGCTTCGTGCTCTCGGCCGGACACGGTTCGATGCTGCTGTATTCGGTCCTCTATCTGACCGGCTATCCCGACATGACGGTCGAAGAGCTCCAGCGCTTCCGCCAGCTCGGCTCCAAGACCGCCGGCCATCCGGAATATGGTCACGCCACCGGCATCGAAACCACCACCGGCCCGCTCGGCCAGGGCATTGCCAATGCGGTCGGCATGGCGATCGCAGAGCGTAAGCTGCGCGAGGAATTCGGCTCGGAACTTCAGGATCACTACACCTATGCCATGTGCGGCGACGGCTGCCTGATGGAAGGCATCAGCCATGAGGCGATCGCGCTGGCCGGCCACCTCAAGCTCAACAAGCTGATCCTGTTCTGGGACAACAACTCCATCACCATCGACGGCGCCGTCTCGCTTTCGGACTCCACCGACCAGGTCGCCCGCTTCAAGGCCGTTCACTGGAACACGATCGAAATCGACGGTCACGACCAGGCTGCCATCAGCGCCGCCATCGAAGCCGCCCACCAGTCCGACCGCCCGACGCTGATCGCCTGCAAGACGATCATCGGCTTCGGCGCTCCGAACAAGCAGGGTACCCATAAGGTCCATGGCTCGCCGCTCGGCGCCGAGGAAATTGCCGCAACCCGCGTCGCGCTCAACTGGCCCTACGAGCCCTTCGTCATCCCGAATGACGTCCTCGGTGAATGGCGCGCTGCCGGCGAACGCTCCATCGGCACCCGCGAAGCCTGGGAAGGCCGCCTTGCCGCAGCCGACCCGGCCAAGAAGGCCGAATTCACCCGCCGCTTCGATCACAAGCTGCCTGCCGGATTCGACGCCGCCATCAGCGACTACAAGAAGAAGCTCGCGGAAACCAAGCCCACGGTCGCAACCCGCAAGGCTTCGGAAGACGCGCTCGAAGTCATCAACGGCTTCATTCCGGAAACGCTCGGCGGTTCGGCCGACCTGACGCCGTCGAACAACACCAAGACCAGCCAGATGAAGTCGATCACCCCGACCGATTTCTCCGGCCGTTACATGCACTGGGGCATCCGCGAACACGGCATGGCCGCTGCCATGAACGGCATCGCCTTGCACGGCGGTCTCATCCCCTATAGCGGCGGCTTCCTGATCTTCTCGGATTATTGCCGTCCGCCGCTCCGCCTCGCTGCCCTGATGGGTATCCGCGCCATCCACGTGCTGACGCATGATTCCATCGGCGTCGGCGAAGACGGCCCGACCCACCAGCCGGTCGAGCAGGTCGCCAGCCTGCGCGCCATCCCGAACTTCCAGCTCTTCCGCCCGGCGGACGCAACTGAAACGGCCGAATGCTGGCAGATCGCTATCAAGACGACGAACCGTCCGTCCGGTCTCGCGCTGACCCGCCAGAACCTGCAGGCCGCCCGTACGGAATATAGCGAGAAGAACCTCTGCGAACTCGGCGCCTACACGCTGGCCGGCAATGCCGACGCCAAGGTGACGATCTTCGCTTCGGGCTCCGAAGTCGAACTCGCCGTTGCCGCCCGCGCCGTGCTCGAAGGCAAGGGCGTGTCCACGCGCGTCGTTTCCGTTCCCTGCACCGAACTCTTCTTCGAGCAGCCGGACGCCTACCGCAAGGACGTCATCGGCACCTCGCCGGTCAAGGTTGCCGTCGAAGCCGGTGTTCGCGAAGGCTGGGATGCCTTCATCGGACCTGAAGGCGCATTTATCGGCATGAAGGGCTTCGGCGCTTCCGCTCCTTACAAGGACGTCTACAAGCACTTCGGCATCACGACGGAGGCCGTTGTCGCCGCCGCTGAGGCAAAGCTTTCCTGAGGGCGCTGACAAGCGCTCTCAAATCCAATAGATAAACACCCTGAGTGAACGGGAGTGACATTCAATGACTGTAAAAGTTGCTATCAACGGCTTTGGCCGCATCGGCCGTAACGTCCTGCGTGCGATCGTCGAATCCGGCCGCACCGACATCGAGATCGTTGCCATCAACGATCTCGGCCCGGTCGAGACCAACGCCCACCTGCTGCGTTACGATTCCATCCACGGCAAGTTCCCCGCCGAAGTGAAGGTCGAAGGCGATACGATCATCGTTGGCGGCGGCAAGCCGATCAAGGTCACGGCGATCAAGGACCCGGCAACCCTGCCGCACCGCGATCTCGGCGTCGACATCGCGATGGAATGCACAGGCATCTTCACCGCCCGCGACAAGGCCGCCGCTCACCTGACGGCCGGCGCCAAGCGCGTCATCGTTTCGGCTCCTGCCGACGGCGCTGACCTGACCGTCGTTTTCGGCGTCAACCATGACCAGCTCACCAAGGAGCACCTGGTCATCTCCAATGCGTCCTGCACCACGAACTGCCTGGTGCCGGTGGTCAAGGTTCTCGATGACGCCGTCGGCATCGACCATGGCTTCATGACGACAATCCACTCCTACACCGGCGACCAGCCGACGCTCGACACCATGCACAAGGACCTGTACCGCGCCCGCGCCGCAGCCCTGTCCATGATCCCGACGTCGACGGGCGCCGCAAAGGCTGTCGGTCTCGTTCTGCCGCACCTCAAGGGCAAGCTCGACGGCACGTCGATTCGCGTTCCCACGCCGAACGTCTCGGTCGTCGACTTCAAGTTCGTGGCCAAGAAGGCAACGACGGTCGGTGAAATCAACGAAGCCATCAAGGCTGCATCGAACGGCAAGCTCAAGGGCATCCTCGGCTACACCGACGAGCCGCTGGTTTCCCGCGACTTCAACCATGACAGCCACTCGTCGATCTTCGCGACCGACCAGACCAAGGTCATGGAAGGCAACTTCGTGCGCGTCCTGTCCTGGTATGACAACGAATGGGGCTTCTCGAGCCGCATGTCCGACACGGCCGTCGCCTTCGCCAAGACGATCTGATCATGGCCTTCCGCCCGCTCCTTCCGACGACAGTCCGCTGGCGTCCCATGGAAGGAGACGGGCTGGAACACCTGACGATCACCCCTCTCGATCATGCCGGCGCCGCGGCCATCCGCGCCGCCGGCATTATCATTGGTGCCCGCGGCGGCACGCCCTACGGCGTTTACTACCGCATCGATTGCTCCACCCATTGGGCGGTTCTTTCCTTCTCCGTCGAAGCCACCGATGGACGCCGTCTCGCGCTGGTCTCCGACGGCAAGGGACATTGGCGTACCGAGGATGGCGTGGCCCTGCCGCAATTCGACGGCTGCATCGATATCGATCTCTACGGCTCGCCCTTCACCAACAGCCTGCCGATTCGCCGGCTGGAGATGACGCCGGAAAGCGGAACCGCCAAGCTTTCCATGCTCTATATCCCATTCGACACGTTCGAGCCGGTGCGCGACGGCCAGCATTATACCTGCATCGTGCCGGAGAAACTTTATCGCTACGCCGCCGAAGACAGGGATTTCAGCGTCGACCTCCCAGTGGACGAGGATGGGCTGGTGATCGATTATCCGATCTATTTCAGGCGCGTGGATGTTTGAGCTGCGCCCATCCTGACAGCTCTTACCCATTCATGTCTTGCATGAAATCATGCTCGCTTGTGCGTGGATCCTCGGGTCAAGCCCGAGGATGACGGGGCTTTGGGGATGGGCCCGGGCAAACGATAGTTTTCTTAGACAAGAATTCACCTGTCACCACGCAGTTAATCAGCGAAATACATCTCCAAAGTCGCGGTGTCTTTGGCCTATTCTCAAGCATCGTCATCCTCGGGCTTGACCCGAGGATCCACGCACAAGCCTTTCGGTAGTCATAAGGCACCGTGAGCACTTCACTCGCCACCTGTGGTCGCTTTCGAAATGCATTCTCGGGGTTTCAGCAACCCCAACCGCAATTGCCCTTCAAAACGCCTCAATCTTTGTTCTCCCTGCCCTGCTATGGTCCAGATTTACCAATAAATTTTGGACAGGACGTCTCCCAGGCATTCCAAGCCGCTTCGCCGTTCTGGCAAAAGCGCATCACACCACGCCGTCGCAACCGTCAGAGTGGGCTTCAGTCGTAAAGCTCTCCTCTGAATGAGGCCATATTTGCCAATATGACCGGCAAGACTGCATGATGGGATGACGAAGGGACTTCCGCATTCCGGGCTTTTGGCCCAGCGGCGCAGGGAAAGGGGAAGACAAGGTGGAGGCATTTTACGTCATCGTGCTGGTCGGCACGGTCCTTGTTCTCATTGCGGCCTTTTCCAGCCTCCTCGCCTTCCGCTTCGGCGCACCCTTGCTGCTGCTTTTCCTGATGATCGGGCTTGCCGCCGGCACCGACGGGCTCGGCATCGAATTCTCCAACAATTATCTCGCCTATATTCTCGGCTCGCTGGCTCTTGCCATCATCCTCTTCGATTCCGGCTACGGCACGCCGATCCAGGCCTTCAAGCTTGCCGCGGCACCGGCGCTGACCATCGCCTCCGTCGGCGTCATCGCGACGGCGGCGCTGTTCGGCCTTGCCGCCACCTGGCTGCTCGGCTTTACCTGGCTGCAGGGGCTGCTGCTCGGCTCTATTGTCGCTTCGACGGACGCCGCGGCCGTCTTCTTCCTGCTCCGCATCGGCGGCATCAATATCCGCGACAAGGTTCGCTCGACACTCGAAGTCGAATCCGGCACCAACGATCCGATGGCGATCTTCCTGACGCTCGCCCTGGTCGAGTTGCTCGCAAGCGGCGAAGGCTATGCCGGCATCAATCTCGCCATGCTCGCCACCTTCATCCAGCAGATGGGGCTTGGCGTCGTCCTTGGCCTGCTCGGCGGCATGATGATCGTGCTCATCGTCAGCCGGCTGGAAACCGATCGCGGCCTGACGCCGATCTTCGTGCTGGCTCTGGCGCTCCTCGTCTTCTCCTTCACCGGCGCTGTCGGCGGCAGCGGTTTCCTGGCCGTCTATGTCGCCGGCATTTACGCCGGCAATCGCAAGATGCCGGCCTCAGCCTCGATCAAGCGCTTCCAGGACGGCATGACCTGGCTGGCGCAGATCATCATGTTCCTCGTTCTCGGCCTGCTCGCCACGCCGTCGCAATTTCCGGCCATTGCCATACCCGCCGCGGCGTTGGCTCTTTTCCTGATCTTCATTGCCCGACCGATCGCCGTGTGGCTCTGCCTGCTGCCCTTCGATTACACCCAGCGCGAGACCGGCTTCGTCGCCTGGGTCGGCTTGCGCGGCGCGGTCTCCATCTTGCTGGCCATCATGCCCATCCTCGGCAACCTGCAATCAGGCCAGACGTATTTCAACGTCGCCTTCATCGTCGTGCTGGTGTCGCTGCTCGTACAGGGCTGGACCATCAAACCCATGGCGCGCCGCCTCGGCCTCATCGTTCCCCCGCGCATGGGAGCGATCGACAAGGTCGAGGTCGACCTGCCCGGCACCGTCAACCACGAACTCCTCTCCTATCGTGTCGTAAAGGACAGCCCGGTCCTGCGCGGCGAACGCATACCGCGCTGGGCCATGCCTTCGCTCGTCGTGCGCGACGGCAAATCCATGCGCTATCAATATGCCGGTCGCCTGCGCGAAAACGATATCGTCTATCTCTTCATCTCGCCCAATTATTCCCGGCTTCTCGACCGCCTCTTTGCCAGCCGCGCCCCGGTCGATCCCGACGATGCCGAGTTCTTCGGCGCCTTCTCGATCTCGCCGCTGCGCCCCGCCGCCGATCTCGATGCCGCCTATGGGCCGGGCCTGCTGAGCGAACAGGAGAAGGGGCTTACCATCGCTGAACTCATGCGCCATCGCCTGGGTGGCAAGGCCGACTATGCGGATCGCGTTCGCCTGGGCGAGATCATTCTGATCGTCCGCGATCTCGACGAGAACGACCACATCCAGTCGGTCGGCATGTCGCTCGAAGCGGTGGAGCCGCCTGTTCTGATGCCGATCTTCATCAATCTCCACGATATTTTTAAGAGCATCCGCGTTCACCTGCAGAGGCGTCGGGAACACCCGGAAGCAAGCGTTTCAAACGATTCAAATGCCGGAAAAAACGACGCCTGAATGGCCTTGCGTCTCCGATCATCCGTAGTATGGTCGGCGCACTTTTCGCCACCAACAACATTGGATCCTCCCATGGCAGCCTTCAAAACTCTCGACGATCTCACCGACATCACCGGCAAGCGCGTGCTCGTGCGCGTCGACCTCAACGTGCCGGTCAAGGATGGCAAGGTCACCGATGCGACCCGCATCGAACGTGTCGCTCCGACGATTCTCGAACTGTCGGAAAAGGGTGCCAAGGTCATTCTGCTTGCCCATTTCGGCCGCCCGAAGGATGGCCCCTCCCCGGATCTGTCCCTCGGACTGATTGTGCCCGCCGTGGAGGAAGTTCTGGACCACGCCGTTCTCTTCGCCTCCGACTGCATCGGCGCTCCGGCCGCCGACGCCGTTGCCAAGATGAACAATGGCGACATCCTGCTGCTGGAAAACACCCGCTTCCACAAGGAAGAGGAAAAGAACGACGCAACCTTCACCAAGGCCCTCGCCGCCAATGGCGATATCTATGTCAACGATGCCTTCTCGGCCGCGCACCGCGCCCACTCTTCCACGGAAGGCCTCGCCCACCTGCTGCCGGCCTATGCGGGCCGCACGATGCAAGCGGAGCTCGAAGCCCTGGAGAAGGGTCTTGGCAATCCGGTCCGCCCGGTTGTCGCCATTGTTGGCGGCGCCAAGGTTTCCACCAAGATCGACCTTCTGACGAACCTGGTGAAGAAGGTCGATGCGCTTGTCATCGGCGGCGGCATGGCCAACACCTTCCTCGCCGCGCGCGGCACCAATGTCGGCAAGTCGCTCTGCGAACACGATCTCGCCGACACCGCCAAGCAGATCATGATCGAAGCCGCCACGGCCGGCTGCGCGATCGTTCTGCCGGAAGACGGCGTCATCGCGCGCGAATTCAAGGCCGGAGCCGATAACGATGTCGTGGCGATCGACGCCATCCCCGCCGATGCCATGGTGCTCGATGTCGGCCCGAAGTCGGTCGAAGCCGTCAATGGCTGGATCGGCCGCGCCACGACGCTGGTCTGGAACGGCCCGCTCGGCGCCTTCGAAATCGCTCCCTTCGATGCCGCCACCGTCGCGGTCGCCAAATATGCTGCCGAGTGCACCAAGGCCGGCAAGCTGACCTCGGTCGCCGGCGGGGGTGACACCGTCTCGGCACTCAACCACGCCGGCGTTGCCGACGACTTCACCTATGTCTCGACGGCCGGCGGCGCCTTCCTCGAATGGATGGAAGGCAAGGTTCTTCCCGGCGTCGCCGTTCTGCAGAACGGCAAGTAAGAAAACCTCTTCGCGATGATTGATCAAAGCCGCGAAAGCTAAAGCTTTCGCGGCTTTTCCATGAGTGCTAGGATAGCGTCTAAAACTTTCAAACGGTTGAAATCATTTCAATCGTTTCAATTAGTTAGCCAGCCATTTCCCTCCTTCTACACTTCTGTTATCGCCGATCTATATTGATCCTGTCGCCGATTGAAATCGCCTTGGAGAAACAAAATGAGCGAACGAATTGAAGACATTGCCGTAAAGATGGTTGCTGGTGGCAAGGGCCTCCTGGCGGCGGACGAATCCACCGCCACGATCAAGAAGCGCTTCGACGCCATCTCTCTCGTATCAACGGAAGAGAGCCGCCGCGACTATCGCGAAATGCTCTTCCGCTCCGACGACGCCATGAAGAAGTACATCTCCGGCGTCATCCTCTATGAGGAAACCCTCTTCCAGAAGGCAGCGGACGGCACCCCCTTCGTCGATATCATCAAGGCTGCAGACAGCATTCCCGGTATCAAGGTCGATGTCGGCGCCAAGCCGCTCGCCGCCTTCCCCGGCGAAACCGTCACCGAAGGCCTCGACGGCCTCGCCGACCGCCTGGCGAAATATTATGAAGCCGGCGCCCGCTTCGCCAAGTGGCGCGGCGTGATCGCCGTTTCCGATACGCTGCCGACCTATGGCGCCATCAAGGCCAACGCCCACGCGCTCGCCCGTTATGCCGCTCTTTGCCAGCAGGCCAAGATCGTCCCGATCGTCGAGCCGGAAGTGCTGATGGATGGCGAACCCGGCACGCAGAGCCTCGACCGCAGCGAGGAAGTCACCCGCTGGACGCTGCAGATCGTCTTCCAGGAGCTCGCAGAAGCCCGCATCAAGCTCGAAGGCATGATCCTGAAGCCGAGCATGGTCATCGACGGCAAGAAGGTCCGCAAGGCCTCCGTCGAGCAGGTCGCCGAACGCACTGTTAAGGTACTGAAGGAAACCGTTCCGTCAGCCGTTCCCGGCATCGCCTTCCTCTCCGGCGGCCAGTCGACGGAAGAGGCAACCGCCCATCTCTCCGCGATCAACTCCGGTTACGATCTGCCCTGGCACGTGACCTTCTCCTACGGCCGCGCCCTGCAGGACAGCGCGCTGAAGGCCTGGGGCGGCAAGGCCGAGAACGTCGCAGCCGGCCAGCGCGCCTTTACCCATCGCGCCGAGATGAACTATCTCGCCGCCAAGGGCAGCTGGACGAAGGATCGCGAACAGGCTGCTTGATATCAGCTGGAGCAATTCCGGGGAAAGTGCACTGCAATTTTCCCGGAATTGCGTGGAAACAATGGGATAGAGCAGTTCGATGACGCTGTGAAAAGCTGAACCGCTTGAGTATTCGAATGAACGAAAAACCCCGATCGCGATGCGATCGGGGTTTTTTGCTTTCGAGGAATATCCAGCCGGACGTTCAGAACAGAGCAAGTCACATC
The DNA here is from genome assembly GCF_030182495.1 of Rhizobium aureum. Classification (NCBI taxonomy): domain Bacteria; kingdom Pseudomonadati; phylum Pseudomonadota; class Alphaproteobacteria; order Hyphomicrobiales; family Rhizobiaceae; genus Rhizobium; species Rhizobium aureum. The sequence goes on from NZ_JAQJCI010000013.1 coordinate 80,247, forward strand.
TGTCCCAATGACAAGAATAGGCTTGCCGTGATATCGGAAAACAAACCATGTCAAATGGATGTTACGAAAACGCGGCACTGGTTGTCCCACTTGTAATAAACGGGCCAAATAGAGGGGTTGCCATATGCTTGCTTGGCGTAGCTTTGTTGCTGTTCTTGCTGTAGTATTAGTTGCACAAATAAACATTTCTCGCGCCCAGCAATTTCAGTCGGCTGTTCCCGTCTTCTCACCGACCGGGCCAGACGCAGAGGCCTACGGCGAGAAACTCGGCTATCCCGTCGGTCTGCCGCTGAGCGAACAAAAGAACATGATCGGCAACTTCAGTCACGCCGATCAGCTCGCACCAACGCACACGATCGCAGCCGCCGAGCACCCGTTGCCATTACTTCGAGCCCCTTCCGAACTTTCAATCAAGTTCACCTTCGGCACGGAAGTTGCTTCGTTGTCGAAGTATCTGGACACCAATCCCACCACGGGATTGCTGATTGCACACGACGACACGATCCTGTTCGAACATTATCAATACGGCCGCAACGATCACGACCGCTTCGTTTCGCAATCCCTGGCGAAGACGTTGACAGGCATGATGATCGGGATTGCGATTTCCGAGGGCGCCATTCATTCGATCGACGATACGGTTGAAACCTATGTGCCGGAGCTGAAAGGCACGGAGATGGGCGCCACGCCGATCCGCGCATTGCTGCGCATTGCTGCGCATGGCCTCCGGCATTGCCTTCACCGAGAACTTCGGCAACCCCGACGACAATATTCATCTCAGCAATTCACTACTTGGCCCGGAAAAGCTCGACCCCATTACAGCCATATCCCGCTTCAACAAGCGGGTCGCGCCTCCGGATACGGTCTGGCACTACAGCAATCTCGATACCGAAGGACTGAGCCTCGTCCTCACCCACGCCACTCACATGAGCATGGCGGACTATCTGCAGACCCGCATCTGGCAGCCGATGGGTGCGGAAGCCAGCGCGAACTGGCAGGTCGACAAGACAGGCCAGGAAGTCGGCTACTGCTGTTTCAGCGCGACACTTCGCGACTATGCCCGCTTCGGCATGCTGCTCGCCCATGACGGCACCTTGAACGGCCGGCAGATCATACCCCGCCAGTGGCTGCTCGATGCGACGCAGCCGGTCAAGCAGGGCTCGTTCCTCGCAGTCAATCATGAGACGAACCCATGGGGCTACGGCTATCAAACCTGGCTGATGCCCGGCCCGCGCAGAACGTTCTTTCTGGACGGACGAGCCGGCCAGCGCATTCTCGTCGATCCGACAACACATCTGGTTCTCGTTCACACGGCTGTACGTGCGAAGCCCGGCGATACGGGCAGTGCCGAGCTGGTCGAGCTCTGGTCCAGCGTGCTCAAGCAGTTCCAGAGCAATTAAAGCAATCGCCGTGATGGGGCCTTAAAGCTGATACGGAAGCCAGACCTTCAATGGTGACCGCTGGTGAAGTTGTCACCGGCACAAGTTCGCACTTCCAGCACCAGCCGGCCAGCGGCTAAATCCTCACAGATCTACCGAAGCTCTGGGGGCTGCCATGAACACTGTTGCCTATGTTACCGTCGACGTCTTCACATCGGAGCGTTTCGTCGGCAATCCGCTGGCCGTCATCCCCGATGCCCGTGGTCTCAGCAGCGAGGCCATGCAGAAGATCGCAGCCGAGTTCGGTTATTCAGAAACGACCTTCGTGCTGCCGCCCGAAAAGCCCGATCACACTGCGCGCGTTCGCATCTTCACCCCGACGGCTGAGATTCCCTTTGCCGGCCACCCGAATGTAGGCACCGCCTTCGTTCTCGGCCAGCAGCAGGGGATCTTCGGAAAGCCCACAGGTGACAGGCTGACCTTCGAGGAGGATGCCGGCCTGGTGGAGGTGACGCTCTTGCGCACCGATGGCGCCGTTACAAGCACAAGCATACGCGCGCCGGCGAGCCTGACGATCGGCGAAACGATTGCCGATGACTTGATTGCGCGTTGCGTCCAGATCGATCCGCGATCGATCCGTAAAACCACGCATGCCCCGACCTTCGCCTCCGTTGGGCTGCCCTTTGCCTTTGCCGAACTGGACAGTCTCGAGGCGCTTGGAAAGGCAAGGCCGAACGCGGCTGTTTTTGCCGAAGCGGCCGCGCGGCACAAAGAAGACAAGACCGGCTTCTCGCTCTTTCTCTACCTGCGTTCAGCTGAAAATCCGTGGCAAATCCGCGCCCGCATGTTTGCGCCGCTCGACAATGTGACGGAGGACCCGGCGACTGGCAGCGCCTCCGCCGCCCTCGGCGCCTACCTCACCTCACTGCTGCCGGCCCGGGATGCGGACGTGAAGATCACCATCGAGCAGGGCGTGGAGATGGGAAGACGCAGCCTCATCGGCGTCGAGGTCAAGAAAACTGCCGGCACGGTAAATGAAGTCTTGCTGTCCGGCAGCAGCGTCCGCGTCATGCGCGGCGAGGTCCTGCTTTAGGCTGCCACGAGCGGCCCGCCGAAAGCCCGAATCCAGCCCTGCAGCGCCCTAAAATACTTCATTGATGACCAACGCCACTGTCCAGATGGCAAAGGCGAAGATGGCGATCTTCCAGAAATCAGCCCTGCGCTTCAGTCCCGGCAGCCCCAGGGGCTTGATGATGTGCACCGCCATGGCGAGCAGAAGCAGCACCGCTATGGCTTTTGTCACGCTCTTTTTCCCCATTTTCGCAAGAGTGAGAGCCGCCGCGACCAAAAACCGCTGCATAGCTTTCGCGTTCATGCTGTAATCGCCACAGGACGGACATCTTTCCGCGCCAACAGACTGTTTCTACAGGCCGATAGCGGCAATCCGGGACACAATCAATACTGAAAACAGACAGGGCGGGATCCTGTCTTATCGGTTCCTTAAGCGGAGCCGCACGAAGGTGGGGAGCATGAAAAGAAATATTTTGCCCGTACTCGCTCTGCTGTTCGGCACGCTCTTCCTCTTCACGGGAAACGGCCTGCACAGCCTGCTGCTGCCCGTACGCGGCACCGCCGAAGGCTATGCGACCACGACGCTCGGTCTGCTCGGTACGACCTGGGCCACCGGCTTCGTGCTCGGCTGCCTGACTGCGCCGAAGCTGGTAAGGCGCATCGGCCATGTTCGCGCCTTTTCGGGCTTCATCTCCGTTATCGCCATCATCGCGCTGTTGACCGGCATTATCGTCGACCCGATCTGGTGGGTGGCGCTGCGCGCCGTCACCGGCTTCTGCACCGCCGGCACCTCGATGATCATCGAAAGCTGGCTCAATGAGCGCGCCACCAATGAGAGCCGCGGCGCGATCTTCTCGCTCTATATCGGCATCACCCTCATCGGCGCCGTTGCCGGCCAGATGATGGTGCCCTTTGCCGACATCCACACGCCCATCCTCTTCATGATGTGCGGCATCTGCTATTGCGTCGCCATGCTGCCGACGACGCTGTCGACCGCCGCCTCCCCGCAGCCGCTCAAGGCCGTCAGCCTCGACCTGAAGGCGCTCTACCGCAATTCGCCCGTCGCCTCGATCGGCATCCTCCTCGTCGGCATCGCCAACGGCGCCTATGGTACGCTCGGCGCCGTCTTCGGCGCCAATGCCGGCCTTTCCCAAAGCGATATCGCGCTGATGATGAGCTTGACCATCTTTGCGGGCGCCGTCATGCAGCTGCCGGCAGGTCGCCTTTCCGACCGCATCGACCGACGCTATGTGCTGGCGGGCATGGCCGCCGTTGCCGCACTCGACGGCCTGCTGCTCTTTCTGGTGCAGCCCGGCAGTCCCGCCTTCCTCATCGGCATGGTGGTAATCTATGGCTCGGTGGCCAACACCCTCTATCCGATCGCGGTTGCCCATGCCAACGACTTCGCCGCACCGGAAGATTTCGTCAAGGTTTCCGGTGGCCTGCTGCTGCTTTACGGCATCGGCACCATCATCGGCCCGACGCTCGGCGGACCGGTCATGTCCGCCATCGGCCCCTATGCGCTGTTCTTCGTGACGGCCATCGCTCATGTGCTGATCACGGCCTATTCGATCTTCCGCAGCCGCATGCGCGCCGCCAAGCCCGCGGGCGATCGCGACGCCTATACGACCATGCCTTCAGCCAATGCGCAGATGATCACGCCCGAGAGCATGGCGCTCGCGCGGAGCGAGACTTCAAAAAAGGACGATATAACTGTAAATTACGGCACCTGATCCCCCAAAAGGGAAAGGAGGAGCCGAAATGAGCTTATTCGATGATGATCGTCCGCAACAGCCGTCAGCCCATGAAATCGGCAGCGATCTATCGCTGCTATCGGTGGACGAGCTCAAAAACCGCATAGCATTGCTTGAGGGCGAGATCGCCCGGCTGCAAGAGGAAATCGAAACCAAGGCATCCGGACGAAAGGCGGCGGAGAGCCTCTTCCGTTTATGAAGCCCTTGTTCCAGGCGCGTGGCGACAGCATGAAATCCGTACGGCCGAGCCCGGAATCAATACATGCTCAACCGAATGTTAAGCTTTACGACATATTACTATGATCATCCAGATTCGCTCTGGACTCAGACAGTTCCTCCACTTGGCGAATTGGTCTGATTTTTCTCCCTGTTTTACCTTGAGAGCCGCTTTTGCGGCTCTTCTTTTTTCATCTTGTAACACCGCTTCCATCGAAACTGTGGAGATTAACCCTTTCTTAAGAATCGCCTTGCGGATTTCAGTTAAAACCAGCATCCTAAAGTCATAAAAGCGGATGCCGAAAGCTCTTAGGGACTTGACCGGCTTTTCCTGAACAAAAGTGTTGCGTGAAGCAGGGATTTATTCGATGTCGGAACTTGGGTTGAACACGATCAGCTTTGCTGGCCATGCCGCATCGTCGGCGCAGTTCAGGGCACTTTATTCTGAAGGCATGTCGCTGGTCGAGGAAACCGCAGGCTATCTCGACGGCCAGGGCCGCGCCGCCTCCAAGGTTCTGCCGCGCATGGCTTCCGTGCTCTATGCCGCCGAATCCATGCGGCTGACCACCCGCCTCATGCAGATGGCCTCCTGGCTGCTGCTGCAGCGCGCCGTCAACAATGGCGAAATGTCACGCGACCAGGTGCTGGCCGAAAAGAACAAGGTTCGTCTCGACGGCTTCAATGTCGACCGCAGCGCTCCGGGCTGGAACGATCTGCCGGAAGCTTTCCGCGATCTGGTCGAGCGTTCGCTGCGCCTGCAGAACCGCGTCGCCCTGCTCGACCGCGAGATCTATCGCCCGACCGAGACTGCGATGGTTCCCGATAACCAGAACAGCGTCAAAGCACAGCTGACCCTGCTGCAGACTGCCTTCGGCGGCAACTGAGCTACTCGAACTGTCGGTTATGAGTTTGAACCGGTCGCGCCTGGCGCGGCCGGTTTCGTTTTGGCGGCTATTCCACACCCGGAAAAACTGCACGCAAAGTTAAGCCCAGAGTAGAAACCGGGCAAAGGTTGACGGATTCCGCGAAACATCTGTAAAAAGAAGTGCCAGTCTTTCTCATACGAAAGGCTGGCAAGCCGATATCGATGTGCGTGGAGGACCCAATGCGCCGACTCACTTCTCACGAAAATCAAATCCGAAATTCTGAGAAGATGATGGACTATGCGCACATTGAATCTGGGCATTCTCGCCCATGTAGACGCAGGCAAGACTAGCCTCACGGAGCGACTCCTTTTCGACACCGGCATAATCGACAAACTCGGCAGTGTCGATGCCGGCAATACGCAGACCGACAGTCTCGAACTCGAAAAACAACGCGGCATCACCATTGCCGCGGCGGTGGTTTCCTTTGCCATCGGCGATGTGACGGTGAACCTCATCGACACACCAGGCCATCCGGACTTCATCGCCGAGATCGAACGGATCCTACAATTGCTCGATGCGGCCGTGGTCGTCGTTTCGGCGGTGGAGGGCGTGCAGCCGCAGACGCGCGTGCTCGTCCGCGCATTGCGGCGCCTGGGCATCCCCTTCCTGTTCTTCATCAACAAGATCGATCGCCTCGGCGCGCGTTACGATGACGTTCTCAAGGATCTTGCGACCCAGCTGGCGGTTCGCCCGGTTACGATGTCGGATGTCCGCAATGCCGGCGGCAGGCTCGCTGTCGTGGAAGCCGCAGATATTGGAAGCAATCCTCATTTCTCGCACCTATGTGAAGCGCTTACAGTCAACGACGACGCCATGCTGGCCGATTGCGTGCTTCATCCGGAGCGCCTGACGAGACAAAGGCTGAAGCGCGCCCTCGTCGATCAGGTGGCAAAATCTCTGATTCACCCGGCATTTGCCGGTGCGGCGACACGGGGCCTTGGCATCTCCCCCCTGATCTCGGCAATCGAAACCTTGCTTCCGAGCCGGCGTCCGAATCCTGATGGTCCGGTTTCCGGAACGATCTTCAAGATCGAACGCGGATGGGGCGGCGAGAAGCTCGCCTATCTCTATCTGGCATCGGGCACGATCAACCTTCGAGATGACATCGAAACTTCTCGCGGCCCGGCAAAGATCAGCAGCCTTCAGCTTTTCCGGAGCGGCCGAGCGGACAAGGTCACGCAGATCAGCGCGGGGCAGATCGCCAAGGTTGGCGGGCTCGCGAATGCCCGCATCGGCGATTGGATCGGCACCGAGACGTCACTTGGAGGTCTTCGCCACTTTGCGCCGCCTACTTTGGAAACACGCATCCGCCCGATGCGCCCCTCCGAAACCGCGGCGCTCTGGCTCGCCCTTGGTCAACTCGCGGAACAGGATCCGCTCATCAACCTGCGCTCCAACGAGGAAACCGGCGAAATATACGTTTCGCTCTATGGCGAGGTGCAGAAAGAGGTCATCCAGGCGACGCTCTCGAACGAGTTCAGCCTGGACATCGCCTTCGAGGAAAGCACCGTCATCTATGTCGAAAGGCCGGTCGGAACGGGGAGCGCGGTTGAGCATATATTCAGGGAACCCAATCCGTTTCTCGCAACCGTGGGATTGCGCGTCGAGCCACGGCCGGAAGGCACCGGCAACAGCTTTGCCCTGGAAGTGGACGTCGGCCAGATGCCGGCAAGCTTCTACCGGGCCGTCGAGGAAGCCACGTTCGAAACATTGAAAGAAGGACTTTTCGGATGGCAAGTAATCGATTGCCACGTCGCCATCACGGCGGCGCGTCAAAGCTCGCCGGCCACGACGGCGGTGGACTTCCGCAAGCTGACGCCGCTGGTGCTGGCATCGGCGCTTTCGTCCGCGCGCACGATCCTGTGCGAGCCCATCGAGCACTTTCATATCGAGATACCAGCGACGGCGCTGACCGGCGTGCATAGCTTGCTGGCAAAATCCGGGGCATCGGTGAAAAAATCGTTGATCGACGGTGGGCTGGCACGGCTGGAAGGCATCGTGGCATCATCCATGATCCAAGCCATTCAAAGGCAGTTGCCGGGATTGTCGGCCGGAGCGGGTGTCCTGGATCACGCCTTCGATCATTATGCACCGCTATCGGGTCCGCACCGCGTTCGGGAGCGCGCAGCAGCAAACCCGTTCGACCGCGCAGATTACCTGCGGCGCGTGCGATGAGGGTGCGAGGCTCTGTATCAACGCAAAAAAGCCCGGCAAAACCGGGCTCTTTTCAAACGGCACATCGCAGAGCGATTAGATGCCGAGACCGCCGAAGCGCTTGTTGAACTTCGAAACGCGGCCGGCACGGTCCATCATCTGCTGGTTACCGCCGGTCCAAGCCGGATGGGACTTGCTGTCGATTTCGAGGTTCATGACAGCGCCTTCAGAACCCCAGGTCGAGCGGGTTTCATATTCGGTGCCGTCGGTCATGACTACCTTGATCGTGTGGTAGTCGGGATGAATGTTGGCCTTCATAACAATCTTCCTGTCATGCCAGGGTCCATTTGTCGCAAGGCATTGCGGCAACCGAACCGATTGAATAAATGAAGCCGCAGTCCGTTAAAGGCCACGGCTTCCAATTAAGATGGCGTGCCTATACATGAAGGCAGCGGCGATAACAAGGGGCGAAACGTCGAGTCCCTTGCTGATATGGGGATTGGAGACGACTTGTCAGAGACTGGCCCGGCAGAGGAAAAGAAAAACAGTACAATCCGTCCCCTTGGACGACTGGCGCCATACCTTAGGCGATATCGCGGCATGGCGGCCGGAGCGCTTGTTTCGCTCGTCCTTGCAGCCGTCACCTCGCTCGCTCTGCCGGTCGCCGTGCGCCGCATGATCGACCACGGCTTCGATCAGGCCGATCGTGGACTGATCGACAGCTATTTCATTGCGATCCTGGGCATGGCCCTTGTGCTCGCCGCGGCGAGCGCGCTGCGCTATTATTTCGTCATCTCCATCGGAGAGCGCATCGTCTCCGACATGCGCCGCGAGGTCTTCGACCACGTCACGCGACTGTCGCCCTCCTTCTTCGATGTCAACCAGTCGGGCGAGATCGTCTCGCGCCTGACGGCCGATACGACTCAGATCAAGTCCGCGGTCGGCGCTACCGCCTCCGTGGCGCTACGCAACCTCATCCTCTGTCTCGGCGCCGTGATCATGATGATCGTCACCAGCCCGAAGCTCTCCAGCATCGTCCTGATCGCCATCCCGATCATCGTCCTGCCGCTGGTCAGTTTCGGCCGTTCCGTGCGCAAGCGCTCGCGTGCCGCGCAGGAGACGCTGGCGCAGGCATCCGCCTATGCCAACGAGACCATCGCAGCCAACCGCACCATACAGGCCTATAATGGCGAGATCGCCGCCTCGCGGCGCTATGGCAGCGCGGTCGAGGATGCCTATCAGGCGGCACGCGCGGCGATCAGATCCCGTTCGCTGCTGACGGGCTTCGCCATTGCCATGGTTTTCGGCAGCATCGTCGCCGTTCTCTGGGTCGGGGCGCAGAACGTGCTCGCCGGCACGATGTCGGCGGGTACGCTCGGCCAGTTCCTCCTTTATTCCGTCATCGCTGGTTCCTCGCTGGGCTCGCTGTCGGAGGTCTGGGGCGAGCTGTCCCAGGCCGCAGGTGCTGCCGATCGCCTGGGCGAGCTCCTTGCAGAGGTATCGCCGATCGCAGCTCCGGCCAATCCCCTCCCCTTGCCGCAGCCGCCCCAGGGCCGCGTGGATTTTTCCGACGTCCACTTCTCCTACCCGTCGCGACCGAACAGATCGGCGCTGCATGGGCTCTCCTTCTCCGTGAAGCCGGGAGAGACGGTCGCGATCGTCGGCGCGTCCGGAGCCGGCAAGAGCACGATCTTTTCGCTGCTGCTGCGCTTTTATGATCCGCAGAAGGGCGGTGTTGCCATAGATGGCATCGACGCTCGGGATGTTTTGCCGGACGCCTTGCGCGAGCGCATCGCCATCGTGCCGCAAGAGACGACGATCTTTGCAGCCTCCATCCATGACAACATCGCTTTCGGCCGCCCGGATGCCTCTCGCGAGGAAGTGCGCGCCGCCGCCATCGCCGCACAGGCCGACGAATTCGTCTCGCGTCTGGAACAGGGCTACGACACGCAAGTCGGCGAGCGCGGCGTAACGCTTTCAGGCGGCCAGCGGCAACGCATCGCCATCGCCCGCGCCATCCTGAAGAATGCGCCGATCCTGCTACTCGACGAGGCGACGTCCGCCCTTGATGCGGAAAGCGAAACCCTGGTGCAAAAGGCCCTGGAAGGCCTCATGGAAACACGCACCACCCTCGTCATCGCCCACCGCCTGGCAACCGTGCTGAAGGCCGACCGCATTCTGGTGTTGGATCAGGGCCGTATCGTCGAGGAAGGCACGCATCAGAGCCTGATCCGCCACGGCGGCATCTATGCCAAGCTTGCGCGCCTGCAGTTCGATGCGGGCATAGAGCAACACATGCTTGCCACAGAATAGTGTGTACGGTGCTCCATTGCCGAAAATACAACCATATGGAAATAACTTTGAAGTTGAGCTAGATTTTCCGCGTTATCCCGCGCTGATGCGATTCTAGGAGACGTGCACCATGTATAAATTTGAAGTCTACAAGGACAAGGCCGGCGAGTTTCGCTTCCGCTTCAAAGCCTCGAACGGCGAAACCATGTTCGGTTCCGAAGGCTACAAGGCGAAGGCTTCGGCCCTGCATGCCATCGAATCGATCAAGGCGCATGTCGGCGGCGCCGTCATCGACGACCAGACGACCGCAACCGCCTAAGATTTCGCGTCAGCATCCGTTGTAACGCCATTTCGGCCGACTGCCCTTGGGCATGCCGGCCGTTTTGATTTCGGCTATCAATTTCAAAAAAATCTTTCCGCGAGTGTCGAACTCGGTCGGTCTTGCGGCTCATTATATCGAAGCGGCAGGAAGCCGTTTTGCCAGCGGTGTTGTATATTCCGGCATTCAGCTTTCCGGTGTGCGCCGTCCGGCTATCGTCAAAACTGCAAATGGGAGACTTATCTCATGCAATATGCTTTGATCATCCGTGAATCAGCCGAGGATTTTGGGCGTCGCGCCGATCCGACCTACAAGAACGGCTGGATCGCCTACACACAGGCGCTGATCCAGGCCGGCATCATGACCGGAGGCGCGGGATTGACTGCGCCGGAGACGGCAACGGTCATCCGTCGCCAGGGCGAGGATCATGAGGTAAAGGACGGTCCCTTCCCTGACGGCAAGGAACAGCTTGGCGGCTTCTACCTGATCGATGTGCCGGATCTCGATGCTGCGCTGGAATGGGCGCTACGCGTACCGATCTCCCAGCAAGGTTCGGTCGAGATACGGCCGCGATTGCAGATGTAGCCATCATGGCATCGGATGCCCGACGCGCTGCCGAGCAAGCGGCGCGTCAATCCTACGGCAAGCTGGTTGCTTTTCTCGCCGCGCGCTTCCGTGACGTGCCGGCGGCCGAGGATGCTTTGTCCGATGCGATCGCAGCAGCGCTGAGCACCTGGCCGGAACGCGGCATCCCTGACAATCCGGAAGCCTGGCTGCTGGTTGCAGCCAAGCGTAACCTCCTTCGCGGGGTCAGGCACGAGAACGTCAAGGCCGGAGCGCGCGACAGGATCATGATGGCCTTCGAAGAAGCGGAGGAACGCATGAATGCCGACAATTCCACCTTTCCGGACGAGCGCCTGAAGCTCCTCTTCGTCTGCGCCCATCCGGCTTTGGATCGCTCGGCCCACACGCCGCTGATGCTGCAGTCCGTGCTGGCCGTCGATGCCGCAACCATAGCCAAGGCCTTCCTCGTTTCGCCGCAAGCCATGAGCCAGCGGCTGGTGCGGGCAAAAATCAAGATCCGCGACGCACATATTCCCTTTATCGTTCCGGAACGGTCCGTCTTGCCGGACCGATTGGAAAGCGTGCTCTCGGCGATATATGCCGCCTATGGGCTCGGCTGGGATGGGGTCGACGGAGAGATCGGCAAGCAAAGATCCCTCGCGGAGGAGGTCATCTGGCTCGGCCGCACTTTGCTCGCGACACTGCCCCAGGAGCCGGAGGCGGCGGGCTTGTTGTCGCTGATGCTCTACAGCCAATCCCGACGTGAAGCGCGGCGCGACGCGAATGGACGATATATCCCTCTCGATCAACAGGACATGGCCCTTTGGGATGCCGAAATGATTCTGGAAGCCGACGATCTCTTGCGAAAGGCCGGCGTGTTCGGGCGTTTCGGTCCGTTCCAGTGCCAGGCTGCGATCCAGTCCGTGCATGCCGACCGGCGACGCTCCGGCGCGACCGACTGGGCCGCTCTGGCCAAGCTCTATGAAGCGCTCGTGATCATGACGCCGACGGCTGGCGCGCGCGTCAGCCACGCGGCCGTTACCGGCAAAGTGGAAGGTCCGGCAGCGGGCTTGGCTCTGCTTGACCGGATAGCCGAGCGCGACATTGTCAACTATCAGCCCTATTGGGCCGTGCGCGCCCACCTGCTGACCGAGGCCGAAGATACGGAAAGCGCCTCCCACGCGTATCGCACCGCGATCGGCCTCAGTGACAGCGAAGCCGTGCGGCAGTTCCTGCAGGCACGCCTCGATAAGATCGCGTCGCCCCAGCAATGACCAATTATTTTTCGGTCAGCTTCAGTTCGATACGGCGGTTGGTGGCGCGAGCATCCGGCGTATCGCCCGGTGCGATCGGTTGGAATTCGCCGAAACCGGCCGCAACAAGCCTGTCAGCGGGGACGCCCTGCGAGATCAGGAACTTGACGACAGCGATGGCGCGCGCCGACGACAGAGCCCAGTTGTCCGGATAGCGGCCACTGCCCGAAAGCGGCACATTGTCGGTATGGCCATCGACACGCAGCACCCAATTGATCTCGGGCGGAATTTCCTTGGAAAGGTCGATGAGAGCTGCCGCAAGCTTGGTCATTTCCGTCTGACCGGCCGGATTGAGATCGGCCGAGCCCGATGGGAACAGCACTTCCGACTGGAACACGAAACGGTCGCCGACGATGCGGATGTTATCGCGGTCGGAGAGGATTTCGCGCAGGCGGCCGAAGAAATCCGAACGGTAGCGGTTCAGCTCCTGTACGCGCTGCGCCAGCGCCACATTCAGCCGCCGGCCAAGATCGGCGATCTTCACCTGCGACGACTGATCCTTGGTCTCGGAAGCCTGGAGTGCGGCTTCTACGGCCGCGATCTGGCTGCGCAGTGCGGCAATCTGCTGATTGAGGAGATCGACCTGGGTGAGAGCCCGCGCACTCACCTGCTTCTGCTCGTCGAGCTGCTGCGTCAGCGTACCGGCCCGCTGTTCGGCGGCCTGGCTGCTGCCGGAACCCGCGGCAAGCAGAGACTGCAGACGCGAGCGTTCGCTTTCCGCCGATGACAGCGACGCCTGGAGGTTGGCAACTGTATCCTCCAGATCCTGCTTGCCGTTCTTTTCGAGTGCCAACTGCTCCACAAGATCGTTGATGCGGCTGTTGAGGCGGTTGAGGACCTCGTCACGCCCGGAAATTTCGCGACTGAGGATGAATTGGCCGACGACGAACACCGTCAGCAGGAACATGATGGCCATCAGCAGCGTGGAGAGCGCGTCGACAAAGCCTGGCCAATAGTCGACGCTTCTCTGGTGGCGTCGGTTGCGGGCGAGCGCCATGGCTTACTTGCTCCCGGTCTTCTCGGTGTGGCCGATGCGGTCGGCGAGCCTATCGAGCGTGCGGCGCATCGATTTCGCCTCTTCCTGCTGCGCCTCGATCCAGTCACGCAGCATCTGCTGTTCGTTGCGCATGTTCTTGACCAGGCCCTGAATACCTTCGGCAAGATTGGCCATGGCGGTCACCGAGCGCTGGCCGCCGCCCTCCTCGGCAATCTTGCGCAGATAATCCGACAGCGCCCGCACGTCCTCCGAAGAGGCGCCGGCCGCGCCTTCGATGACCGGGGCGATATCGGAGCCGACATCGGTGACCGACGACAGCCAGTTTTCGAGCTCCGTGTAGAAGCGGTTCTGCGCACGGCCGGCCTGCAGGTCGAGGAAGCCGAGGATCAGCGAGCCGGAAAGGCCGAGCAGCGACGACGAGAAGGCCGTGCCCATGCCTACCAGCGGGCCGGAAAGCCCGGTCTTCAGGGCGCTCAGAATATCGCCGGTGTCGCCGGTGCCGGCATCGAGGCCCTGGATGACGTCGTTGATCGAACCGATGGTGCCGATCAGACCCCAGAAGGTGCCGAGCAGACCCAGAAAGACCAAGAGGCCGATGAGATAGCGCGACGTATCGCGCGATTCGTCGAGGCGCGTGGCGATCGAATCGAGAATGGAGCGCAGCGTCGCGGTGGAGAGCTGCATCGCGCGGCGGTTGCCGAGCAGCGCCCGCATCGGCGCGAGCAGCCGTGGATTGCGGCCGACCTTGTCCGCATTGCCGACGGCACGGAAATGGTTGAACCAGCGAACCTCCGGCCTCAGCATCAGCACGTGATTGAAGACCAGCAGGATGCCGACGGCCAGAACGCCGAGGATCAGGCCGTTGAGCCCGGGATTGTGCAGGAAGGCGACCTGGGCCTGACGGAAAAGAATGGCCACGATGAAGCCGACGATGACCAGAAAAAGAACCATCGTCCAGAAGAAGGCCATCGGGCTTGAGAGCTTGTAGGTGTAATTGCCCGATACGTTGTCGGTCGATCCGAGATCCGACAGATTCACATTTTCCATCACACGCTCCGCCACCGTATCTTCCGCAGGCGGAGACTAGAGCAACATTGTGCCGAATTGAAGAGACGGAAAGCACAAAACAGCCCGTTGGCAACAGACTGTTTTGTCATTCGAAAAAGCGAATGGGGGAATGGCTTACTTCGTCGGGATCGGACGCTTAACCACTTCGGCGAGCGCCTTCTGGATGTGCTCATTGCCGCAGATGATCGAACTCGTGCCGAGCATGTCGTTACCGCCGTGGAAATCCGAGACGAAACCGCCGGCTTCGCGGATCAGCAGAATGCCGGCCGCGATATCCCAGGGTGAAAGACCGGTTTCCCAGAAACCGTCGAAACGACCGGCCGCCACATAGGCGAGATCGAGCGATGCGGAGCCGAGGCGGCGCACACCGGCGACTTCGCCCATGACATGGCGCAGCTCCACCAGGAACTTGCCGTGATTGCCGCGGCCGAGATGCGGAACGCCGCAGCCGATGACGCTGTCCGACAGCACGCGGCGCGAAGCGACACGCAGACGACGGTCATTGAGGAATGCGCCGCCGCCGCGTTCGGTTGTATAGAGTTCATCGGTCGCCGGATTGAAGATGACGCCGGCAACGATCTCGTCATTGCGCTCAAGCGCGATCGAAACGGCGAACATCGGAATACCGTGCAGGAAGTTGGTGGTGCCGTCGAGCGGATCGACGATCCAGCGATGAGCGCCGTCCGTGCCCTTGACCTCTTCGCTTTCCTCGCCGAGGAAACCGTAGGTGGGGCGTGCCTTCATCAGCTCGTCGCGGATGATCTTCTGCGCCTTCAGATCCGCCTGGCTGACGAAATCGCCCGGTCCCTTCACCGAAACCTGCAGGTTCTGCACTTCACCGAAATCGCGGCTGAGCGACTTGCCTGCCTTGAGGGCAGCCTGAACCATGACATTGAGAAGAGCAGAACGGGCCATCGGGTTTCCTTGGATAATGCAGAAAGCGCTGACCGGGCGGCCCGAAAGCAGGCCCCGACGGAGCGGGAGCGTCAGCGGAAATAAAGATTGGCGGCCTCAAGACCATAAAATCGGGAGAATTTCAAGTGGCGAGGCTATGGCACGCGCAAACTGACATCACATCAGGCCCGTCACGCTGGTTTCACCTCCGGCTGCTACCGCGCGCGACGATACTTGTTCGCGGCATCGATGGCCGCCTTCTGCTGATAGTCCTCGATGCCCTGATAGAAATCCTCGAGCTCTGCATCCTTCAGACCGGCGCGGCGGGAAATGACATACCAGGTGGCCGCAGCCACGGGATCCTGCTTCGTGCCGATGGCATTGATGTAAAGATGCGCGAGTTTGTTTTGGGCGACGACGTTGCCGCGATAGGCGGCGACCCGCATCCAATTGAAGCCGTTTTCGAGATCCTGTTTGCCGCCGATGCCGTTGATCAACCAGAGGCCCATGTCGAGCTGCGCGGTGTCGAAGCCTGAATTGGCGGCGCGAGACAGCCACTCCCGCGCGCGGGCCTTTTTCTCGGGCGGCAGGTCGGGAAGGTTGAGATAGAGCTGCGAGACGGCATATTGCGCGTCGGCAATGCCCTGCTCGGCGGATTTCTCATAATAGGGAAGCGCCATTTGCAGGCCCTTCGCGCCGGGATTTTCAGCCGTCAGCATCTGCGCCACGTTGAACTCGGCCGAAGGCTGCCCGGCTTCGGCAGCCTTCTTCATCCATTCATCCGCTTTTTTCTGATCGCGGGGCACATCGCGGCCTTCCATCAGGATCAGCGCGTATTTGAACATGGAGGTGGCATCGCCGCCTTCGGCGGCCTTGCTGTACCAGAAAGCGGCGTCCTTGGTGTCGCGCTTGACACCCAATCCCTGCGACATCAGCTCGGCAATGAGGGTCTGCGCGGCCGGATCGCCGAGCTGCGCCCGCGGCAGAGCCCGCTGGAAGGCGGTCAGATAGTAGCCGCGCTGGAAGGCGCCATAGGCGTCGTCGACCTTGCCCTTGAAGGGTTTTTCCGGCGGCAGGGCAGGCAGATTGGCACCCATGCGCTCGAACACCCCGACGCCTTCCGAGGGCTTCATGTCGCCCTCGGCCTTCGGCTCGCTGCCCGGCTGGATCTTCTCGGTCTTGAAGGTGCCGGCATCGGCACCCAGCGGCCGCGTCACGACGCTTTCGTTGGCTGCCGGTGCATCCGGCACAGAGGAAGCGTCATCGGCCTGAACCTTGTCATCAGGCCGCGCGCCTTTCTCTGCCGGCGCCTTGACGCCCGGCAACGACGTGGCGCCACTATCCGATTGCGCTGCAGCCAGCAGTGGAAATATCGTCAGCCCGGCCGTGAGCGCGACAAGAAAAGGTCTATGGCGGAATCGAGGCTTTGACGACATGAACCGCTATCAATCCTCAAACCGTGGCGCTTTTTCGTCCAGAAGCGCGTTCACTTCGGCAACGATGGACGGAGCCGCCGCAGGATCGGCAAAAACCGCCTTATGCAGTGCGACGAACTCGGCACCCGTCAGGGCTACGTCCAGCGCCGACTTCGGATCGGTGCCGCCCATGACGATGCAGGGAATCTCGATCATGGAGGCCCACCATTCGCCGAGCGCCAGGTTTTTCGGATGCGCCTCCGGCTTGATGTCGCCGTCCAGCTTGCCGAAGAAGATGTAGTCCGGTCTGAGCTCACCAATCTCCAGCGCGTTATGCCTGTCGGCCGCGTTGCCGCCGCCAACGATCAGCTTCGGCACGAATTTTTCGACGGCTTCGGTAAGTTCGGCAATATTGCCGGCAATGTGCAGCCCGTCGGCTTTGGCCCGGCCGGCTACGCGGCTGTCCCCGGCAACGAGCGCCGCCGCACCCGCCGCCTGCACCACCGGCACCAGCCTTTCCGCATGTTTCTGAAACGTGCCGTCATCCAGCCCGTATTGGGGAATGATCACCGAGGCGACATCCCCGCCCCTCAGCGCATCGGCCACGACCTTTACCTGCTGCTCGATATCGGCAATGTCGGGAACGATGAGAACGAGGCGGCAACGATCTTCGGGCACGGTCATGCGAGCTTCCATGGTTTCGGCTTCCATCGTCAGCGATGGCGCACCGGTTCGATAGTCGTGAGTAAATCCGTTAGCTCTCTCTGACAAGGGGCAGCGGCTGAAACGGCGATCTGTGGCGTAAATCCGGGACATTCTCGGCGCAGCCGATAAGCCCGTCGCGCAATATATCATGCAGCGCACAATTAACTTGCCGCCCCTTGGTGTTTGACGTAGCTTTCGGCCATGTCGACCATGGACCCTTTCGCAGCCATCGCGGATCCGAACCGGCGCTATTTGCTGGAGGAATTGCGCCGCGCACCCAAGACGGTCAACGAATTGGCGCAGGGCCTGCCGATCAGCCGCCCGGCGGTGTCGCAGCACTTGAAGGCGCTCCTCGACAGCAATCTCGTTTCCGTCACCAATGAAGGCACGAAGCGCATATACGCCGTCAACAGCCGCGGTTTCGACAAGCTGAATTTATGGCTGGATCAGTTCTGGTCCTGAAATTATCTTCGCTTTCGCGACTTCAAGAAAATTGCGCCAACCTCTACCCTTGACACTATGATGTTGGCGCATCCGTTTTTTTGGCGGAAATGCTCATCGATCCTGGCTGGAAAAATTTCGATCTGCCTCCCTTGCCCCCAAGATCGATGGCTTCTTGAACTTTAGGGCGTTATGTCAGTGAACTGACGAACGCAGACGTTGGATTTCGTCCTTGACGCGCAGCTTCCTGCGTTTGATGTCGGCTATTTCCGTATCATTGCTAGAGGGAGATGACATTGCCGCATGCAGCGCCTCCTCGAGCGCGACATGTTTCTTTTCGAGCGATTCAAGATGAGCTTGAACAGTCATATGACCCTTCCTTCCTCTTTAAGAGCCCTGACCATCCATTCGCCAAGGCTCTAGGTGTCAACCCTCCCACTGTGCCATAATATCAAGCCTTTGTCGAAGGCGAAAACGTGGCCTATAGACGGCAAATTCGTGATGAAGGATAACTTCCAGTTACCGTCATTTGGTGATAGGAGCTTGCGGGATTCACGAGACGGAACGAATACGATTCCGCTATATGCTGGGGAAATGAACATGGCCGATCAGGAACAGGCGGAAATCAGGCTGATCGTGGCGCGGCTGCGCCAGGAGCACGAGGATTATGACGCCGCAATCAATGCCATGATCCAGACGGGCTGCGATGCCCTTCGAATCCAGCGCATGAAGAAGAAGAAGCTCGTCATCAAGGACAAGCTGACCAAGCTGGAAGACCAAATCATCCCCGATATCATAGCCTGAGGAGTGCAAAGCAACGATGATGACCGAAAGACCGCCTGTCGCCATCATCATGGGAAGCCAGTCCGACTGGGAAACCATGAAGAATGCCGCGGATACTTTGGAAGCGCTTGAAATCACCTATGATGCGCGCATCATCTCGGCTCATCGTACGCCCGACCGGCTGGTGAATTTTGCCAAGGGGGCGAAGGATGAAGGCTTCAAGGTCATCATCGCCGGCGCCGGCGGCGCGGCGCATCTGCCGGGTATGGCGGCTTCCATGACGCCGCTCCCAGTCTTCGGTGTGCCGGTGCAATCCCGTGCGCTCTCCGGGCAGGACAGTCTTCTTTCGATCGTGCAGATGCCGGCCGGCATTCCCGTAGGTACGCTGGCGATCGGCAAGGCCGGCGCGGTCAACGCCGCCCTGCTTGCAGCCGCCGTGCTGGCGCTTGGCGATGAAGAGATCGCCGATCGGCTCGACGAATGGCGCGCCCGCCAGAGTGCCGCGGTCGCCGAATATCCGATGGACGACCTATGAACGCGAAGACGATCGGCATCATCGGCGGCGGCCAGCTTGGCCGCATGCTGGCCATGGCGGCCGCACGCCTGAACTTCCGCACTGTCATCCTCGAGCCCCAGGCCGATTGTCCGGCAGCCCATGTTGCCAATGAGCAGATCGCCGCCGCCTACGACGATGCGGCCGCGCTTGCCGAACTGGCGAAGCGCTGCGATGTCGTGACCTATGAGTTCGAAAACGTGCCGGTGACCGCCGCCGAGGATCTTGCCTTGCAGGTAACGGTCTATCCGCCGCCGAAGGCGCTTGAAATGGCACAGGACCGGCTGATCGAGAAGCGCTTCATCAATGGCTGCGGCATTCCGACGGCCCGCTTCCATGCCGTCGACAGCCAGGAAGACCTGGAAAAGGCGCTCGCCGATTTCGGCGGTCAGGGCGTGCTCAAGACGCGCCGCCTCGGTTACGACGGCAAGGGCCAGCGCGTCTATCGCTCCACCGCCGACAGCGCCGAGGGCGGCTATGCGGCCTTGGGCAGCGTGCCGCTGATTCTGGAGAGTTTCGTCTCTTTCGAGCGCGAAATCTCGATCATCGCTGCTCGCGGCAGTGACGGGAAGGTTGCCTGCTACGATCCGGCCGAGAACGTCCATCGCAATGGCATTCTCCACACCTCCACGCTGCCGGCGAGCATTTCGCAGGAGACGGCGAACACCGCGCGCGAAGCTGCGGAAAAGATATTGACGGCGCTCGGCTATGTCGGCGTCATCGGCATCGAGTTCTTCGTGCTGGCCGATGGCAGCCTGATCGCAAATGAAATGGCGCCGCGCGTCCATAATTCCGGCCATTGGACGGAAGCCGCCTGCGTCATCTCGCAGTTCGAGCAGCATATCCGTTCCGTCGCCGGCCTGCCGCTCGGAAATCCTCAGCGTCATTCGGACTGTGTCATGACCAATCTGATCGGCGATGACATCAAGGCATTGCCGGAATGGCTGCTCCTTGACGACACGCTGGTGCATCTCTACGGCAAGACCGAAGCACGGCCAGGCCGCAAGATGGGGCATGTCACACAGCTTCTGCGCTGAGAGCCGTGGGAAAAAGCCCCTGACATGGTTGACAGGCCCGGTATGACAGGGTATTTGCTCCCCACCCTAAAGAGCGCGCCCCGAGCGCGCTTTTGATTGTTAAAAGACCCGGGCGAATGTGACATTCCCCCTCAGAGATCGCGGATCAGAAAAATGAAGATCAAGAATTCGCTCAAGTCGCTCAAGGCGCGTCACCGTGACAACCGTCTGGTTCGCCGCAAGGGCCGTATCTACATCATCAACAAGCTGAACCCGCGCTACAAGGCTCGTCAGGGCTGATATAGCGCGCGGCTCGGATCCTATGGATCCGACGCTCAGTTTTAGTTGATCGCATCAAATTTGGTTTTGATCTTCGACATTGGCGGGCTACTATGCCCGCCATGCGCGTTTTTGCTTTGTCATATCTAGCCCTGCCGATTCTGCTTGCTCTGACGGCCTCCGCTCCCCATCCGGCGTTCGCGGACGAACCGAACATAATGGAGAAGAAGGGTCCCGATGATCCCTCCGGCAGCCTGTCGCCGAAGCAACGGCTCGATAATCTCTTTACGGCGCTGAAGCGCCAGCGCGATCCCGATCAGGCCAGCCTGATCGCAGATCAGATCAATGCCGAACTCAGCGATTCCGGCAGCGCCACGATCAATCTCCTGATGCAATGGGCCGACAAGGCCATCCAAGAGAAGCGCAATGCCGCCGCCATGGACTATCTGGATCAGGTGATCTCGCTGAAACCAGACTATGTTGAAGGCTGGAATCGCCGCGCGACTCTGAATTTCGCGATCGGCGACTATCGCAAGTCGATGGAAGACATCAATCAGGTCCTACGCATAGAGCCGCGCCATTTCGGCGCACTGGCCGGCATGGCGGCGATCCTGACCGAACGTGATAATGATGCGCTCGCCCTCAGGGCCTGGGAGCGCTTTCTGGAAGTGTATCCGGCGAATCGGTCAGCGCAGGAAGAAGCCGGCAAGCTCTCGGAAAAGGTTGCCGGCAGCCGCACCTGATACCGTGGCCGCGAACGCTCATCCCTTGGCTGATTGGAAGGGATGAAAAACCGCAGGAATGCGCTAGATTAGTGTCTTACGATATTTGATCTGTGCCGCAATGTTCGATTCTCTTCTCGCCGCCATTGTCCTGCTTCTTGCCATTGCCGCGGGCTTCTCCGCCTACAAGACGCGCGCCATCGAGCAGACCTATCCGAATATCGGCGAGCTCACCGACATCGGCGGCTATCGCCTCAACGCCGTGCATCTGCCGCGCCCGGCGACGGCGGACCTGCCGGCTCTGGTCTTCATCCATGGCGCCAGCGGCAATCTGCGCGATCAGTTCGAAGCCTTTGCGGCACCTTTGCGCGGCCGGGCCGAGATGCTGTTCGTCGATCGGCCGGGCCACGGCTATTCCGAACGCGGGACTGCTGAAAATGCCCTTCCCTCCGGCCAGGCCGATGCTATCGCAAGGCTGATGGATGGGCGCGGCATCAAGAGCGCCATCATCATCGGTCACTCCTTCGGCGGCGCCATCGCCGCCGCCTTCGGCATGCGCCATCCCGAAAAAACGGCGGGATTGCTCTTCCTCGCCCCGGCAACACATCCCTGGTCCGGCGGCGTCGACTGGTACTACACGCTCGCCGCCATGCCCGTCCTGGGCTGGCTCTTTACCCAGCTCTTCGTCATCCCGATCGGCCTGCGCCGGGTCGATACCGGCACGCTCAACATCTTCCATCCGAATGCCCGGCCGGCGGACTACGTCATGAAGACAGCGCCGGAACTCGTATTGCGGCCGCGGACCTTCCGCAACAACGCAATCGATGTCGTCAATCTCTTTGCCTATGTCTCTACCCATGCGCCGCGCTACAGCGAGATCAAGGCACCTACTGTCATCATTACCGGCGACAGCGATGATATCGTGCTGGAGGAATTGCATTCGCGCGGGCTTGCGCAGGATATCGCCGGTGCCAAACTCATCACCATCCGCAATCTCGGCCACAAGCCGGATTATGTGACGACGGATGTTGCGATCGCGGCCATCGAACATCTGGGGGGCCAGCCGCGCGATCTGGAAATAGTGGCAGCCGAGGCCGAAATCCGTATAGCCAACCTGTCGAAAGAACCTTCCAAATCCAGCGCCGGATCTCAGGCGGTGATGACATCATGAGCCGGCGCATCCTCCAATATCCGGCTCTTCGGCACGGTCTCGATGGTCTGCCGCACCGCCTGCAGCATGATCGACGCCAGCCGTTCCGTCGCCGGGCTAGCCTCCGCCTCGGCACGATGCAGCACGAGATCAAGCTTCGGCAAAGCCGGCAGACCCGCTTCATTAGGCGTTAATTGCCGCACCTTCTGCGGCAGGCCGAGCGGCGTGCGCAGTGTCAGACCGAGGCCCGCTGCCGTCGCAGCCCAAAGGCCGCCGAGGCTTGGGCTGACGAAGGATATCCGCCAGCCGATACCAGCCCGATCGAGCGTCTTCGTGGCGATATTACGCAACAGGCATGGCGCTTCCAGCGACGCCAATGGCATGACCTCACCGCTATCGGCACGCCACTGAATCGTGCCATTGGCCGGACCGACCCAGCAGAGCGGTACTTCGGCTATACGGTCCGTATAAGCAGTGCGGAAACCGTCGCTCCAGGCAAGCGCCAAGTCGAGCTTGCCTGAGGTCACCCGCTCAATCAGTTCCGCATTGCGTACGACCCGCGCCTCGATGCGCACCTTTGGATGGGCGCGGGCAAAACGGCCAAGCACTTCGGGCAATAGGGTTTCCCCGAAATCCTCCTGCAGACCCAGGCGCACCCAGCCCTCAAGCTCGGTCCCATGCAGCGCCGTGGCCGCCTCGTCGTTCAGATCCAGCAGCCGCCGGGCATAGCCAAGCATCGTCTCGCCGGCCTCCGTCAGCGCCAGCCCACGCCCCGCCTTGCGGAAGATTGGCGTACCCGCCTGCTCCTCCAGCTTCTTCAGCTGGGCGCTGATGGCGGAGGTCGAACGCCCGAGCCTGTCGGCCGCCTTGGCATAGCTGCCGAGATCCATGCCGGTGACGAAACTGCGCAGTACATCGAGATCGAAGATGACTTTTCGCATGGAGAATCATCCATATTTTTGGGACTATAAATCCAGAATTATCTGATTTTCAGGATGATTATCCGCTGGCATTCAGTGCTCGTCAAGTGAAACGGAAACAGGAGCACCCCATGCCATTCACCCGCATCACCCTTCTGCGCGGCAAGTCGCCGGAATATCTCAAGGCGCTTTCGGATAATTTCCACCGCGCTCTGGTCGAAGCCTTCGACGTGCCGCCGACAGATCGCTTCCAGTCCATTCATCAGCTGGAGCCACATGAGCTCATCTTCGATCGGACCTATTTCGCCAGCAAGCCGCGTTCGGACAACTACATCTTCTTCGACGTCACCATCGGCAAGCCCCGCAGTACCGAGGTCAAGAAGACCTTCTATCGCCGGGTCGCCGAACTTCTTGCCGATTCGCCCGGTATCCGTCCCGAGGACATCATGATCACCATCACGACGGCGACACGCGAGGATTGGTCCTTTTCGGACGGCATCGCGCAAATGATCGAACAGGCTTGAGAGCCATGCCTCAGACCACATCTACCCCGTCGCCCGCCATCCATCGCGCCGGCACGAATATGCGGCCATCGCCCGAGGGCATCGCCACGGCCTCCTTCCTGGTGGAGTCGCTGGTGGAGAATGGCGAGAACGGCGGCCTCACAGCCATGCGCTGCGAACTCGAACCCGGCGTCATGACACGCTGGCATACGCATCCGCACGGACAGATCCTCTATGTCCTGTCCGGCGTCGGGCTTGCCGAACGTTTCGGCGGCCCGGCGGAGGAACTGCGCGCCGGCGACTGTATCAGCTTCGCGCCCAACGAGCGCCATCGGCACGGTGCGGCGCCGGAGAATGCCTTCTCCTATATCAGCATCCAGGCGGCGCAGGATGGCAGCGCCGTGACCTGGCTGGAGGAATGACCGATGATCGCCATGCAATATAACTTCCCCCTCCCCGCGGATTACGACATGACGATCATCGATCGCCGTATCCGCGACAAAGGTCCCCTGCTCGACAACCTTCCGGGCTTGAAATTCAAGGCCTACCTGACGGCGAGAAAGGGCGATGCCGTCACGGGAAGCCAGCAGAATTTCTATTCCCCCTTCTACGTGTGGCAGGAGGGAGAAGGCCTGAGCGACTTCGTCTGCGGCCCCGGCTTCCTCGCCCTGACCGAGAATTTCGGCCGCCCCCAGGTCAACACCTGGATCGCCTGGCACGCCGAGATATCTGCGGGTATCCGCCGCGCCAAATTCGCGACACGCGAGGTGGTCACGATCGATGCCGGAACCTCGCTCGCCGAGCTCCGCGCGAGCGAAACTGAGGCGGCAGCGCAAGCCCTCTCGAACAGCGAAGCACTGGCCTCGGTCGCCGCCTTCGAGCCGACCCACTGGACGTTGGTGCGCTTCCGCCTGCTGGCCGAGCCGCCGAAAGATCCGGCCAGGTCTGGTCTGCAGATCTACGACGTCGGGCATCTCTCGCTGCCCAACCTCGCCTGAAGTGTCACGGAGACAATCTCCTTGTTTCAAAGGGAAGCGGCGCGCTTTATGGAGGGAAAGCCTTTCTAATCAGAAGAGTGATCCGTCCATGGTCGATATCGCAATGATCGAAGCCGCTCGCACTCGCCTCGGCGGTCGGGCGCGGCGCACACCACTTCTCTCCTCGCCTTTTCTCGATGAGATCGCCGGGCGCCGCCTGTTCGTGAAAGCCGAATGCCTGCAGCACTCCGGCTCCTTCAAGTTTCGCGGCGGCTGGTCGGCTGTTTCGGCGCTGGAGCCGGCCGTGCGTTCGAGAGGCGTCATCGCCTTCTCCTCCGGCAATCATGCCCAGGGCGTGGCGTTGGCCGCCAAGCTGCACGGCATTCCCTCTGTCATCATCATGCCGGCGGATGCGCCGAAGCTGAAGATCGCCAATACCCGCGCCTTCGGCGCCGAAGTCGTGCTCTATGATCGCGTGAAGGAAGATCGCGACGAGATCGGCGCCCGTATTTCCAAGGAGCGAGGCCTGACTCTCATCAAGCCCTTCGACGAACCGCAGGTGATTGCCGGCCAGGGAACGACCGGGCTGGAAATCGCCGAACAAGCGGCAGAGGAAGGCATCGAGACAGCCAGCGTCCTGGTTCCTTGTGGCGGTGGCGGGTTGACCTCGGGTATCGCACTCGCGCTCGAATCCCGCGCGCCGGGTTTCAAGGTACGCCCGTGCGAACCGGAAAATTTCGACGACACCGCCCGTTCGCTGGTTTCGGGTAAGATCGAGCGCAATGCCGCGCTGCAAGGCTCGATCTGCGATGCCATCATCAGCCCCCAGCCGGGCGATATCACTTTTCCGATCATGAAGCGCCTCTGCGGCCCCGGCCTAGTCGTCACGGACGAGGAAGCGCAGAAAGCCATGGCGCTCGCCTTCACCCGTTTGAAGATCGTCGTTGAACCGGGCGGCGCCGTCGCACTCGCGGCAGCGCTCTTCCACGGCAGGCACATCGACGGCGATACGGTGATCGCAGTCACGTCGGGCGGCAATGTCGACAGGGAAGTTTTTGAGGCGGCATTGAGCCGTCAATAACCTCAATTCACGGCGCGACGATACAGCGCCAGCGACCCGGCAAGAGCCAGCAGCGCGCCGCCACAGGCGCGCTCCAGCCATTTAGCCCCTTCCGACTTCAGGACGCGGACCGCCTGCGAACCGAAGACCGCGTAGCCGAACATGATCATAAAATCGAGTGCGGCGAAGACGGCGCCCAGCACGACATATTGCTGCAGCTGCGGCCCAGAAGGGTCTATGAACTGCGGCAGGAAGGCCGAGAAGAAGAGATAGCCCTTCGGATTGGTCACGGCGACCATGAAACTCTTCAGGCCGATGGCAAAGGCCGTACCCTTCGCCTGGCTCGCGCTCGCCTGCAACGCACCCTCGATACTTCCCTTCGACCGCAGCATCATGATGCCGAGAAAGGCGAGATAAGCCGCACCCACGCACTTCAGCGCCGAGAACCAGAATTCCGAAGCCGCAAGCAGGGCACCGAGGCCGATAGCGACGGCGCTGATCAGAACGGCATCGGAAAGGACGGCCCCGATCATGCCCGGCAAGGCGCGCCTGACGCCGAAACGCGAACCATTGGTCAGCGCCAGCAGCACAGTCGGCCCCGGCGTCGCGATACCGATGAAGGAAACGGCGGCGAAGGCAAGCAGCGTGGTGAGATGCATGGAGTCCCCTCCTTTTGGAATGAGCAAGGGTTGCATGTGGGAAGGTGGTTAGCAAGGGGGCTTGGCGGAGGCTTTCAGTCTACCGCACCTATGATACCCCCTCTGTCGCTATCGCGACATCTCCCCCACAAGGGGGGAGATTGGTGACCCGCGGCATCGACACGCCTCCAACCAACTTTGTATCCGCAGAGACTGAAGCGCGTTGTATCGTTAAAGGCGCCTGCAAACTCCAAACGATCTCCCCTCTTGTGGCAGGGCTATCGCATATGGAGGCGGACGAGCACCATAAGCTCCTCTCCCCTCGGGGAGAAGGTGGCCCGAAGGGTCGGATGAGGGGGTTATCTATTTGAATTCATGAATTTTAGTGGTCTTGGCGGGCACCCCCCTCATCCGCCTGGCGGCACCTTCTCCCCGCTGGGGAGAAGGGGGACAGCGGCGATCTCCGCTCATATGCGATACCCCTACCCTTGTGGGGGAGATGTCACGCAGTGACAGAGGGGGTATGCACCTCCGCAAACTCGATCAGCTATGGATAAATCTCCCAGCTGCCGAACTACCCCACCAACCCCGCATCTTTCGCCGCCAGCGCGCCAATCGCCGACCAGTCCAGCTCCTCGCCGCCATGCGCCAGCAGGTTGAGGAACCGGTCACGCAGCAGGCTCGCCAATGGCAGCGGCACGTTCAGCGCCTCGCCGGCAGCGAGCGCCAGCCGGATATCCTTCTGGCCGAGCGGTGCGGCGAAACCGGCTGGTTGGAACTTGCGATCCGCGATCAGCCCGCCATAGGTCTTGTAGACAGGCGCGTTGAAGAGCGTCGAGGTCAAGAGATCGAGATAGGCATGCCGGTCGACACCGCCCTTCTCGACCAGCGCCATAGCCTCGCCCAGCGACTCGATGACCGAAGCGATGAGGAAATTGCCGCTGACCTTGACGAGATTGGCTGCCTTCGGCTCCTCGCCGAGGACGAAAGTCCGCTGACCGATCGCGTCGAAGAGCGGCGTAACCGACTGGATGGCGTCTGGCGCACCCGCGGCGGCAACGAAAAGCTTCGCCGCAGCAGCAGCGTCCGGACGGCCGAAGACGGGCGCGGCAACGAAGCGCTGGCCCACCGCGGTGTGCTCTTTGGTGAGCCGCTCGGACATCGCCACGCTGATTGTGCTTGCAGAGATATGGACTGCACCCTTACCAAGGCTTGCCAGAACGCCGCCATCGCCATGGACGACGGCCGATAGCGCATCGTCATGTGCGAGCATGGTGAAGACTGCCTCGCCGGCGCACGCTTCCGCCACGGTCGCCGCAACCTTGGCGCCCTCGCCGGCCAGAGCCTCGGCCTTGTCGCGCGAACGATTGTAGACGGTCACCTCATGCCCGGCCTTGATAAGATTGACGGCCATGGCACTGCCCATCTGGCCCAATCCGATAAATCCGACTTTCATTGGCATATCTCCTTCTTCATCCGCCTACCTGGGATTGCAGGCGCTTCGGCTCAAGAAAAAACCCGCCGTCTTTCGACAGCGGGTTTCGGATGTTTGAGGCGCTGCCGCAATCAGATGTCGGCAATCACACGCCGGACTGACCGTCCGAACCGATATAGGCAATGCGCAGCATGTTGGTGGCACCGGGCGTACCGAGCGGCACGCCGGCCGAAATGATGATGCGGTCACCCGGCTTGCCGAAGCCTTCCTCGGCAACGATACGGCAGGCATTGTTGACCATGTCGTCGAGGTCGGTCGCATCGTGGGTAACAACGCAATGCATGCCCCAGACGACGGACAGGCGACGCGCCGTCTGGATGATCGGCGACAGCGCCAGGATCGGAACCTGCGGACGCTCGCGCGAGGCGCGCAGGCCGGTCGTGCCCGACGAGGTGTAGCAGACGATGGCGGCGAGCTTCAGAGTCTCGGCGATCTGACGGGCGGCGAGCGAGATCGCATCGGCGCCGGTCGCTTCCGGAAGCGCACGCTGTGCATAGATGATGCCCGGATAATGCGGCTCGCGCTCGATCGTGCCGGCGATCGAAGCCATCATGGAAACGGCTTCGACCGGATAGTCGCCGGAGGCGGATTCTGCCGACAGCATGACGGCATCGGCGCCTTCGAAGACGGCGGTCGCGACGTCGGACACTTCAGCGCGGGTCGGGACCGGCGCGGAGATCATCGATTCCAGCATCTGCGTGGCAACGACCACCGGCTTGCCGGAGCGGCGGCAGGCGCGGATCAGCTGCTTCTGAATGCCGGGAACGGCTTCCAGCGGCATTTCCACGCCGAGGTCGCCACGGGCCACCATCAGCGCGTCGGAAAGCTCGATGATTTCCTCGATGCGCTCGACGGCCTGCGGCTTCTCGATCTTCGACATCAGGCCGACGCGGCCATGGGAGATCTTGCGGACTTCCGTCAGGTCTTCCGGACGCTGGATGAAGGAAAGCGCCACCCAGTCGACTTCGTTGGTGGCGAGAACGGCATCGAGATCGGTGCGATCCTTGTCGGTCAGCGCGCCGACGCCAAGCAGCGTGTCGGGCAGGCTGACGCCCTTGCGGTCGGAAATCTTCGTGCCCGAAATGACCGTGGTGACGATGCTCTTGCCGTCGCACTTCTCGGCACGCAGCGCCAGCTTGCCGTCATCGATCAGCAGGCGATGGCCGGGCTGAACCGATTCCAGGATTTCCGGATGCGGCAGGAACACGCGCGTGTTGTCGCCGGGCGTATCCTGATTGTCGAGCGTAAACGTCTGGCCGGGCTTGAGATCGACCTTGCCTTCGGCAAACTTGCCGACACGCAGCTTGGGACCCTGCAAATCGGCGAGAATTCCGATCGGGCGGCCACAGCGGGCTTCGACGGCGCGAATGCGCTGGATCAGCGTGCGCATCAGGTCATGGCTGGCATGGCTCATGTTGATGCGGAACAGATCTGCCCCGGCCTCATGGAGCTTCTGGATCATTTCCTCCGAAGAGGATGCCGGACCGAGCGTTGCGAGGATTTTGACTTTGCGGTTTCGTCTCATCAATTCTGGCTTTCCTGGCTGCCCGAGGTATCGGAGAGCTGAACCATCCAGCTTGCCTGACGCCCCGTGTCGTATTCCTTGAATCCCATCTTTTGGTAGCCACGAGCGTAGCAGTCTTTCACACCTGGGATTTTGAATTCATTTTCCGCCACGCACATTTCGACGTCGCCCGTCCAGCGGCCGCCGCGAGCCGCATCTTCTGCGTAGAGATAATAATAGCGGGATTGAAGCGGCCCCTCGATCAGCGTGGCACAGGTGGTCGCCGGAACCTGCCACCATCCCTCCGTCACCCAGCCATCCTTCGCACGGTAGCCGATCGCGACACCGACGAGATTCTGCGTGCCGTTGCAAACGCGGAAGTCGGCATGAGCCGCATTTGGCATGAAGAAGAACGGCGCTGCCGCGGCGAGAATGAGGAAGGCGATTCGGGCGAGCGGACCTGACCGCTTAACGAAACGTGGCGCGACTTGGCTGGACACGGCTTCCAATTGGCTCCCGGTTATTCGTTGTTGCGTCTTCTTGCGCCGCCATCCCATGAATGTCAACGCAACTCTAATCGATTATATTTTCTTCGCGGGATGGTGACGGCGCCCCGCGCCGTTCCTCATCCGGTCGAAGCTGCAAACCTTGCACCTTCCATCCGCACATGCAATCAAACAAAGAGTTGAAAATTTCGATAACCGACAATCTGCATGACCGACTTCAGACCATTCGAAATCATATCCGGCAATCGTGACAAAGGCATGGTCATTCTTGGCGATCACGCCATGCGGCATCTACCTGAGCGCTATGGCAGCCTCGGCCTGCCGGAAGCCGCCTTCTCCCGCCACATTGCCTACGACATCGGTATCGAAAGCCTGTGCCGTCATCTCTGCGAGAGGTTGGGTGTGCCTGGCGTCCTCGGCGGCTTTTCCCGCCTGCTGATCGATCCGAACCGCGGCGAGGACGATCCGACCCTGATCATGAAGATCTCGGACGGGGCGATCATCCCAGGCAATCACCCGATCACGAATGAAGAGTGGAATTACCGCATCCAAGCCTTCCACCGGCCCTACCATCAAGCCGTCGACGAGACGATTTCAGCGGTGGCCACAACGACGGGCAAGGCACCTCTGATCCTGTCGCTGCACTCCTTCACGCCGGCGTGGAAGGGTGTTCCTCGGCCCTGGCATGCAAGCGTGCTCTGGGATAACGACGATCGCGCCGTCGCGCCGCTCCTTGCAAAGCTCGGCGCCGATACCAATCTCGTCATTGGTGACAATGAGCCGTATGACGGTGCGTTGCGCAACGACACGATGTTCCGCCATTGCATGATGAAGGGCATTCCGCATGCACTGTTGGAAGTCCGGCAGGATCTGATCGGCGACGAGGCCGGCATTGCCGAATGGGCCGATCGCCTGGCACCGATTTTCGCGGAGATAAACGCCGATCCGGCGCTCCATGAATATAAGCAATATCCTTCGCGCACCGGTCCTTACGAGATCTACTAGGCCGGCAAGCGAACAGAGGAGTAACAGATGACCACGCTCACCAAGGAACAAGAGACCGAGCTTGAGGCCGCCGCCTTCCGCCGCCTCGTGGCACACTTGCGCGAACGCAGCGACGTTCAGAACATCGACCTGATGAACTTGGCCGGTTTCTGCCGCAACTGCCTCTCCAACTGGTATCGCGAAGCGGCCGAAGAGGCAGGCCTCCCCGTCAGCAAGGATGAGTCCCGGGAAATGATCTACGGCATGTCCTACGAGGATTGGAAAAACCTGCACCAGAAAGAAGCCTCGCCTGTGCAAAAAGCCGCTTTCGAGCAGAACAAGCCAAAAGATTAACGCTCCCTTCACCAATCCGGCTTGACCTTGCGCGCCATTCGCGGCACGTCAACTGCCCGATCGAATTCGAAATCCCGCGCAAGCCCTGAAGCGATGTGCCCCTATCGGTGACCGACCGATCTCATCTGCGACCGGCTGTAAGCGACCCTTTGAGACCCTTTAGGAGAAGTGCATGGAAGAGAACAGCGTCGAGAACGTGGCCGCGGCGGAACTGCGTCAATTCATCGAGCGCATCGAGCGCCTCGAAGAAGAAAAGGCCGCCATCCAGTCCGATATCAAGGATGTGATGGGCGAAGCCAAGGGCCGCGGCTACGACACCAAGGCGATCCGCACCATCATCCGCCTTCGCAAGAAGGACGCGAACGAACGTCTGGAAGAAGAATCCATCCTGCAGACCTACATGGCCGCACTCGGCATGGAATAATCGAGGCTTCACAAGCCTTGCGAGACGATCGGGAGCCGGTTTGCCGGCTCCTTTCTTTTTAAGCGCATCACTCTGCGAAAAGACGACCGATCAATTCGGCGGCACTCCCCTGCCACAGCTCGCCCCTGCCGGTTCCCGACCAGAGAGACAGGAAATCCGGCAATCCCTTCGCCGTCGACGCAGCACGTATGTCCCGCGTGAATTTGTTCTGCGCCGGAAAGGCAAGGATGGCGTCCGGCTTCCCATCCATCTCGTCCATGAAGCGGTTCTCGATCCCGCGCGCAAAGCGGCCCGAAAAGGCGCGTGTCGTGCGCGTCCTGCGTTCCGATGTTTCGACAAGCTTCTTGCGATAGGGAGCCGACGTTCCGGCCTCCGTGCAGGCAAGGAAGGCCGTGCCCATCTGCACGACCTGCGCACCCGCCTGCAGCGCCGCCCGGATATCGCTCGGGGTCATGATACCGCCGGCTGCAATCAGCGGCACGCGAATGGTGCCGACGCATTGCGCCAGGAGATCGCGCATGCCGATTTCCGGATCCGCTGCCCCGGCATCGAAAATGCCGCGGTGCCCGCCCGCTTCGAAGCCCTGCAGCACGATCGCATCCACGCCGCTGTCTTCCAGTGCCCTCGCCTCCTCAAGCGTCGTCGCCGTGCCGATCAGCGGGATACCAGCCTTTTTCGCCTCGCGGATATGGTCGATGGGGAGCAGACCGAAGACGAAGCTGAAACATGCCGGTTTGACGCGCAACACGGCTTCGAATTGCGCGTCGAAATCCTCCTCATAGGGAGCCGCAAGCTGCGGCGAAGGCAGCTCCAGTTCCTGTCTGTACCGGGCGGTCGCCGCCACTGCGCGCTCAAGCCGATCGGCCGCAACTTCGGGAATCGAATGCGGAATGAAAAGATTGATCGAAAACGGACGATCGGTTCGCTGGCGCACCTGATCCGCAAAGGCCTCGATGGCAGCGGCATTGGAATAGGCGCCCCCCATGGCACCGAGCGCTCCTGCAGCCGACGCAGCCGCCACAAGCTCCACCGATGAGGGACCGCCCGCCATCGGCGCAACGATCAGCGGGTGCTTCAAACCGAGTTGGCGAAAGAGATTGTGGTCCGCAGCAGCCGGCATATCCGTCTTCCTTTCGGCAGTGTCTGTTTCCGTCTCAATGCAACATAGGTGCCGGCACAGCGCTTTCCTAGGATCGGTCGAGGGCCGATGTGCGAGCCTCGATGGCGGCAATCACAGACATCATATCGAGCCGTCCGTTGCCGAGGTCCACGCTTTCTCCATAGAGCGTGCGGCAGAGATCGAGAACTGGCGACGCCATGCCGGCGGCGTGCGCCGCCTGGGCGATCATGTTTGTGCTGTTGAACGCATCGGCGGTTGCGGCCTGCACTGAAAAATCCCTGGCGATGAGCTTCGGAATTTTCACGCGTGTCAGGTCGCTCGCCATGGGACCGGAATCGATCGCGGCCTGGAAGGTGGTGAGATCGAGCCCGTTTCTCTCGGCAAAATGCGCCGCCTCGGCCAACCCCGCCAGCATCGTGCAAAGATAGAGATTGACTGTCAGTTTCATCAGCAGCGCATTGCCGATGGGACCGCAGAGGATCGTTTCGCGGCACATGGGCGCAAGCAGCGGTCGCACTTCGGCGACCGTCTCCGCGTCGCCGCCGAGCATCGCGACGAGCTGCGCCGTCTCTGCAGGCTTGCGCGAGCCCGAAACCGGCGCCTCGACATAGCGCCCGCCGGCGGCGAGAATATCGGCGGCAAGCCCACGCGAATAGCCCGGCGAATTGCTTCCCATCGAAACCACGACATGCCCGATGACCAGCTTGGCAAAGCCCGGCGTCCCGCGCTGCAGGACCTCATCCAGCACCGTTTCGTTGACGAGCATCAGAATGACGACGCGCGTGCGCGCAAACACCTCCTCGGCACTCGCCGCCACCGCGGCATTCGCCTCGCGCAACGGATCGGCCGCTGCCGCAGAGCGGTTCCAGACCACCAGCCTAGTGCCTGATTTTGCAAGATTGAGAGCCATCGGCTGGCCCATGACGCCAAGGCCGACAAAACCGATCTCCTCGCCCGGCTCACCGCCGGAACGTTCGCTGACGCTGGTCATCACAACAACTCCGATGTTTCGGGTGACGATGCGATCTCTGGAGCAATTCCAGGAAAAGTGCGCAGCTGTTTTCCGTCCGGAATTGCGTGAAACAAAGAGATTGAGCGGTTCAGATATTTTACGAAAAGCTGAACCGTTCTTGTGTCAGAGCCGACGGGAGAGCTCATATGCCTTTCCCGCCGGGTATCGGTTCATGGTCCGCTTAGAACAGGCGGTCCAGCCACTCATTCTTATCCGGCGCCCGGCCGAACTGGATATCGGTCAGCGCGGCCTTCAGGCGCTGTGTCGTCACGCCGGCATTGCCATCGCCAATGATGAAGCTATGTTTGCGGCCCTTGACCTTGCCGATCGGCGTCACGACAGCCGCCGTGCCGCAAGCGAAGGATTCGCGCAGGCGCCCGCTCTCGGCATCGGCCTGCCACTGCTCGATCGAATAGGGCTCTTCGCGGACAGTCAGGCCCATGTCGCGCCCGAGCTTGATCAGCGAATCGCGCGTGATGCCCGGCAGGATCGTGCCGGTCAGCGGCGGCGTCTGCAGAGATCCATCATCGAAGACGAAGAAGACGTTCATGCCACCAAGCTCCTCGATCCAGCGCTTTTCGACGGCATCGAGGAAGACGACCTGATCGCAGCCTTCGCGCTGACCTTCGGCCAATGCGGCAAGGCTTGCCGCATAATTGCCGCCGCACTTGGCCGCACCCGTGCCGCCAGGAGCCGCGCGGGTGAAATTCTCCGAGACCCAGAGCGTGACAGCCGATCCACCGCCCTTGAAAAAGGAGGCGACCGGGGAAGCAATGACGCAGTAGATGTATTCTGCCGATGGCTTTGTGCCGAGAGCGACTTCCGTGCCGATCAGGAACGGCCGGAGATAGAGCGACGAACCTTCCGCAGTCGGGATCCATTCGCGATCGATCTTGACCAGCTCGCGAACGGACTCGACGAAGAGCTCTTCCGGCAAGCGCGGCATGGCCAGCCGCTCGGCCGAATTCTGGAAACGCCGTGCGTTGGCGCTCGGACGGAAGAGGGCTGCCCCACCATCGGGCAGGTGGTAGGCCTTCATGCCTTCGAAGATTTCCTGCGCATAATGAAGCGCCACGGTCGCTGGATCGAGAGGCAGCGCCTTGCGCGCCTCAATCTTGGCGCTGTGCCAGCCCCGGTCC
The DNA here is from genome assembly GCF_030182495.1 of Rhizobium aureum. Taxonomy (NCBI): domain Bacteria; kingdom Pseudomonadati; phylum Pseudomonadota; class Alphaproteobacteria; order Hyphomicrobiales; family Rhizobiaceae; genus Rhizobium; species Rhizobium aureum. Next base: position 114,891 of record NZ_JAQJCI010000013.1, read on the forward strand.
TGCGAATAGCGGATGGTCGCCATATGATCGGTGAAGATGCGACCGAAACCCGGATTTTGCAGCAGCGCTTCGCGCTCGCTGGCCGTTGCAGGATTCGGATTTTTCTCGATGGCGAAGGTTAACGTGTCGCCGTTGCTCATGGCTCCTCCAATGCTTCTTTTATCGCGGTTTTCGCCGCCCATCTCCCGAAGGATGGTTTAAATCAAATCGGGTGGTATTTGATTGCGTTTACGCCTGTTCCTGCGCAAGTTTAAGAGTGATTTTCAGAAATTTATGAGGCAAATCGTCATTTCCCTTCCCCAGCCGGCGCGCCCCTCATACCAACCTCCTGTCACAGCGCTTTCGCAACCGCTTCGGCGGCCGCCGCCCCGGTCTCGTAGGCACCATGCGCCGTCGAGTATCGCGCCCTCGAACAGGCTTCCCCGGCAAAGAACAACCGATTATCGCGGGCGGCGGCCAATACCCCGCGAAGATCGGACGCGCCGGGCGTCGCGTAGGAATAGGACCCGCCGACGAAGGGTTCGCCCGCCCAGGCGGACCTGATAAGGGGCGACAATGTTGCGCCGACATCCGAACCGAAGACGCGCTTCAGCTGTTCCACTGAAAAAGCAAACATCGCCTCCATGCCTTGCCGTTCCAGATCAAGCGCAAGATCACCGGCAAAATAGGCTTCGATCACAGGCGCGCCGAACGGCCTCAGCTGGTAGGCACCTGTTCGGCGATTGTGCTGCGATCCCATGACATGCGTATCCTCCGGAAACATATCCGGCTCGGCAATGCGAATGAAAAGCTTGTTGGCCAGGCCGAGCGGCAGACGCGATGCGGCCTCGATCTTCTCCGGCAAATGCGGCCAGAAGGCGATGCGTTCGGCCGCCAGGACATTGGTGGAGACGGTGACGATGACGGTCTTTACCCGCAGCTCGCCCTTGCTCGTGGAAAGCACGATGTGGGCGGCGCCGCTATGGTCGATGTGACCGACCTCGACGCCAAGGACGGTCGGCACGGGCAGGCCATAGGTCGCAACCAGCGTTCCGTAGCCCTGCCGCACCCGCCAATCCGGGCCAGGACCGGGATCATAGCGGCCAAGGTCGATCACCGAGGACTTGTCGAGCTCTCCTCCGGTCATGAACGCGCCGACGGCATGGATCCGTTCACTCCAAGGATCGTCCGGTGCCACCAGGGTCGAAAGATCCGCATCATCTTCGCCTTCATAAGCATAGGCGCGTCCGAAAAATCCGTTCACGGCGGCGCCCGCGGCCTTTACCCCGGGATCGTCTTGCTCGAGCCGATGCCCGCCATCGCTCCAGGGCGCGGGCGTGCGATCGACGGTCAGGCCGACTTCTTCGGCGATTCCGGTCCAGGCATTGGTACGCGCGCCATGCAGCCAGCCGCAGCCGAGGTCGAGCGCGGTTCCACCCACACCGGACGGATGGACCGTGCGCGCGCGACCGCCGACGCGATCGGAGGCTTCCAGCAACAGGATAGAGAGATCCGGACGAAGCCGCTGCAATTGCCGGGCAGCGCCCACACCTGCGGCTCCGGCACCGATCACGGCAACGTCGACCTCGCCGCCTTTCCAGGACTCGATGGGCATTCCAATTCCTTTGCGCGCATGCACCGGAGAGCGATCCGCCGCGCACGATAATAGACGATGGGAGGCCCGCCAATCCGCCAGCGCAGGCCTCATCGCTCATCTGTAGCCGACCTCGACACAGCATGTAAACGGGCACGGTTGCCCATACCAAATTGCCGCATTGAGCTGAAACGGCGAATGTCGTACGTGCTTCATCCAGGCAGACAATGGAGAGAGATCATGCGCAAGCGGGTCTTCGCAACAAGGCAATGGCTGGTGCGCATCCCGTGCGCCGTCGCATTGAAATATCTCGGCTCCCAATCCGCCTGGACGCCTAGTTTTGGAGGCAATGATGCCGACACAGCTCAATAAGACGGCCGCCGGCCGCCGCGCCACGTTCAAGCCTCACCCGCAGACACCGATGTTCACGAAAGAATGGTCCTTTCCGGCCATTCTCACCGTCTTTCTGTTCGGTGTCTGTGGCCTGATCGCCTATTTCACATGGACCCTCATGCCACCGGCCACGCCGATGAGAAACCATGTCGGCAGCCCCATCACGCTCACCGATCACAATGGGCAGACCATTGCGGATCGCGCTCCTGCACCGGAAAAGCAGCCATGACCGGTGCCGCCGTGAATTGGCGACCGCCCGTTATCCGAGGATGCATTTTTTGACGAAATGCATCCAGCTGTCGTTGCGCCGGATGGTCGCTCGCGGCAAACCGAACGGATCGTCGGCCGACCGCGCGCGGCCGCGCCGGGTCGTCGTTGCGGCGCTATAGCCCGCCTCATAGGTCAATACGCGATCGAGCGGCGTTTCGTCACCATAGGGAAAGCAGAAGGACGAGATGCCCTCGTCGAGCAGGTCTTCCAGCAGCTCGCGCGAATGCGTGATCTGGCGCCGTGCCTCTTCCATCGGCAATCGCGGGAGGCGTACATGATCGAGCGTGTGCGATCCTACCTCGTGCCCCAGGCTGTGCCAGTGGCGCAATTGTTCGACCGACATGCAGGGCGCATGCGCCACGCCGATGGGCGTATCCCAGACATTGCTGCCGCCGATCTGGTTCACCACCACGAAATTCGTGGCCGTGAAGCCGAACTCCTGCAACACCGGCAATGCATTCTCGTAAACATTGGCATAGCTGTCGTCGAAGGTGATGGCGGCGACCCTGCCGGATTTTTCTCCCCGGACGTAGGGCATTGCCTCACGCAGCGTCATGCCCTGAATGCCAAGCCTTTTCAGCCACTCCATCTGACGATGGAAGGCTTCGGGATGAACGACCATGCTTCTATACGGCGCCTTGCGCGACGGCGGCACCGCAATCTGATGATAAGCGAGAATTGGAACGGTCACGATATGGCGTCTCAGATGAAGCGGCGCGAACGAAGGGCAATTTTCGCGCGATAGAGTGGCCGCAACACCTCTCGGGAAAGCCGTTCCGCCAACGTCCTGTCGCTTTTGATGGTACTGCCGCCAAGCTGCGGAGAAATCTCGTGTACACCGCCTGGCAGGACCGCCAGCGGAGATACGCGGGTCAACCAGCTCATCTGCACGGTCGTATCCACGGGGCGATCAAAAACCGATGTCGCCTCCAGCAGGCGGATAGCCGCATCGCGGCTGACGAGCTGGGCCACCATGCCGAGACCGATCCGGATCGGCTGGATGACATTGGTCCCGCCCTCGGAGAGAACGCACTTGCCATGCTCCCTGCCCATGCGGAATGGAAAACGAATGAACGAACCGGGCTTCAGGCAAGTTTTGGCTGCGGCAAAGGCAGCCCGGAACGCATCATCGATCTCGACGTCGTCCTCGAAGACGAGGCCAGCATCGATACCCTGCTCGACAATGGCGGCCCATGCTTTGCGATGCGACAGGAAGCAGGCGATTTCCCCCATGCTCATTTCGAAGGGATAATACGGCTTCTGCAGTCGGCGGCGATAGACGCGCTCGACCGCGCTATCCGTCAGAGTGCGCCCATCGACCGCTTCGATGACCTCGCTTGGCACCGGCAGTCTGGCTGCAAGCCGCTCGACCTGGGGCATGCGGTCACGGGCGCGCTCCAGATGAATGATAAAGCCGCGAATGACGGGCTGCTTGGCTTCTTCCAGTCTGGCGTCGGCGGGATTGGGCGCATGATCGAACTCGAATCCCGCATGAGATCTTTCGAGCGGCAGCGCCGAAGACGGGTTGAATTCGTGGGTTTGCATTAAGAGTACCTCGGTCCTTTTCGCGAGGCTCTAGCAACCGTGAATGAAAGCGAACTTAGGCTAACCTGAGCCGAAACTGAAAACGGTTGTTTTCAATCGACTCGACAACTGAAAGAAGGTTAGACGAGCAGGCTGATGCGCCCGCTCGCCATCTTGTCGTCGACCCAGCGGCGCTCGTCCAGCCAGGCATGACGCTTCCATCCTTCCCAGCTGAAGCCGCACAGCTTGACATCCCACTCGTCGGCGGGCAAACGCGACAGGGCATAGCGGATGCCGAAAAAGCCGGTGCTTGGAAAGAGTTGGCGCATCCGGCATTCGCTCACGCCAAGCTCCTCACAGCCTTCGATATAGAATTGTGGCGGCATGATGCGGATCTCCTTGCCGGCAGCGCCGACGAGTTCGATCGTCCGCATCGTCCAGTCGCTTCTCCTGCCTTTCAGGCGCGAAAGGAAGTTGGGCTTGGGGTGATATTTGCCGATGATGACGGGATGGTAGGCAAGCACGACCTCCTTTGCGGCCCTGAAGGTGGCGCTGGCCAGGAAGGCCGGATCCGTCAGCCGGCGTTGCATCGGCTTGCTGGAGGTTGCGAGCATGAGAATATCGGTGCGCGATCCGCTCATGCCGATCGACGCCTTCGGCTCGTTGAAGCGCATTGTAAAATCCGCTCTGTCCACGATCTCCGAGAGATCGCGCGGCAGCTTGCCATTGCCGATGATGATTGCTGTCTTTCGATTCAAACGCGGATATCCAGCCTTGGAAAGACTGCCGCCCTAATCCGGCTGAATGAAACGACGCTGAATGAAGCGTGAGGCCAGGATGAATAAAAGCTGACTTGAACCTGAAAGCGGATGCGGTGTCACCTGTGAGCAACAGCACTGTATCTCAGCTGCACCCGCCATATGCAAAGGGAGCCCAAGCGGCTCCGCGAGGACTGCATAGAATAGGAATCTCAGCCTATTCGACCGAATTGAACTTCTTCACCTGAAGGAAGTTCACGGCGGAACCGCTGAAACGCTCCGGATCGATCGATGCCGTCTGCATCTTGAAGCCATCCGTGTAGACGGCGGTCGGCTGGGCACGCAGCGTCGCGCTGACGAAACGTGGCGCCTTGACGGGGCGATTGACGATCTCGACGCGGGCCTTTGCGATCGCCCACTGCGAAATCATCTTCTCCGTCAGCGTCGGCGCGGTCGTCACGGTAGCGCGGCCAGCATCGGCCTCTACCGCATCCTGTTTACTCGGCCGCGAGCCCTTGGTTGCTATGCCGGCGGCAATCGGACGTTCCTGCGGCGTCACAGTATCGAAGCTGTCGTTGAAGCGACGGCTGCTGGCCTTGACCTCGTTGCGGATCGGCGCGAGCGCCGCCACCTGCATCGGCATCTGCTGCGCAGGTCGCTGCTGCGGCAGGACCGACGCGATAGCCTGAGCGGCACCGTTCCCGCCCGCTGCCCCGTCACTGACCGGCGCAATCTGATCTTTCGAGGCAACATCATTAAGCGGCGGGGTAACCGCAGCAGTCGCATCGGACCGATCGGGACGGCTCTGCTCGAGGGCGGCGACGACCGAAGGCGAAAGGGCGGCGACATCGGCCTGATCGTCGAGCGCTTCCTGATCCGCGTCAGTGGACGCCAAAAGGTTTTCAGCAAGTTCGGGGCGTTGTGCCGGCACCGGTACGGAAGCGACCTGGCCCTTCATATCAGCCTCGGCCGAGGCCAGCTCGGCATCGCCAGGCGCACGCCGATCGAGCAAGGCCGGAACGGGCACGTGATAGGAGCGAAGATCGGCATATTGCGGCTGATCGTCCGTGTTCGGCATTGCCGCCGCAAGCGCGTCCTGCGCGGCGTTACGCGACGGCGAGACAAGGGCGGACGCAACATCGCTGCCGGCAGGCTGATTGCCAAAGGCCGGACGAACCTGCGGAACGGGAGCGTTTACGCTCGCAACCTGAACCTGAGCGGGAGTTTGGACCGGAGCGGCGCTATCGTCACCATCATCGCTCGCAACCGGAGCCGGCTGACCCTTACGCGTTGCCGAAGCCACGGCCACCGGCGCTGCCGCCGTGCCACTTTCCGCATTGTCCTCTTCCTCATCCGCACCGCCGCCGCCAAACAGGCGGGCAAAGAAGCCGCGGCGCGGCGACGAGGAGCTAGCGATCTGAATATCGTCGGACGACATGCGGCGCTTATAGTCGGCAACTGCCTGCTGATAGCCCGGCAGCGGCCGGCCATCCGCCGGAATATGCATGGTCTTGCCGTCCGGGAACAGGCGGACAAGATCCTGGCGATCCATGCGCGGCCAGGCGCGCACACCGCCGACATCCATATGGACGAAGGGGGAGCCGGAGGTCGGATAATAGCCGACGCCGCCCACCTGAAGCTTCATGCCAAGCTCGCGCAGCTTGGTGAGCTTGACATCTGGAATATAGAAATCCATCGCATTGCCGAGCATGTGCTGGCTCTTCTTGGCAACGCCTGTATGGGCGGAGCGCGTGCGCAGCATCTCATTGGTGCCGGGCGAACGGAAGCCGCAGATCACGTAGATGAATTCATGCGAACCGCTTTCGCGGTAGACTTCCCAGATCAGATCGAACAGGCGCGGATTCATCTTGGTCGGCTGATTCTTGCGCCAGTCGCGCAGGATGCGGTTCAGCTTCTCCAGGCCGTCCGGATCGAACTTGCCATTACGCTTATAGGTGATGACGGCCTTTTCGCCGGTGTGGACGTAATAGATCTTGAGGCTGCGGGTTTCACCGCCGGCCTGCGAAGGGGTGCCGACGAAAACAGGGGTGGAAACGGCCAAGGCAAGGAGGCCAACGGCTGCAACCTTGGCCACCTTGCGAAATAAGTCAGAGCACGCAGAATGCCAGCTCAAGCTTTTAGGCTTGGTATTTCCACTCAAATTCGGCAATTCGATCCCCGTCCGACAGACAATGTCGCATCGTGTTCCAAATGGCTGTCAATTGCGGTGACACGATGGCAAAAATGCCACACATGGTCGCCCTCTTCATACATGGTGAACGATGCACTAACAAGTGCTTTACGACGGGTAACAAAATATGCTTGCCTAAACGTTAAATCACCACTCATGCGGCGTTTTTTTGCGGGTCATCCGGGTCTATGCCGTAGTCCTTCAACTTTCGGTAGAGAGTTGAGCGGCCGATCCCGAGCTTTCTCGCCACTTGACTCATCTGTCCGCGATAGAATTTCAAGGCAAATCGGATGAGTTCTTCCTCGACATCCGCCAGTTTTCTGACATCGCCCGATGTATTGGTGCTGACGATGACATTGTCGGAAGCGCTCTCGGAAGCATCGCCGCCCGGAAGAGAAGAGGTTGCAGCCGCAGCCTGAAGAAGGGGGCGTGCGGCCCGTTCCGCTCTCTCCGTTGCAATGTTATCCGCCGCGTGCGCCTGCGAATTATCCACAACTAACGTCGGGTGCTCGGCGGCGAAGTAGCCGGGCAACTGCGCGGCGATCTGCGGGAAATCCGTATCGCGCAGTTCGGGCCCTTCAGACAGAACGACGGCGCGGAAGATCGCGTTTTCGAGCTGGCGGATATTGCCCGGCCAATCATAGGCCGTCAGCAGCGCAAGAGCGTCGTTGCTGATTCCGAGCGGATGGTCGAGCTTCTGCTCGAGCGCGAATCGGTCAGCGAAGGCGCGTGCCAGATGGGGAATATCTTCCTTGCGGCGTCGCAATGCCGGCATGGTGATCGGGAAGACGTTGAGGCGATAATAGAGATCCTCGCGGAACCGCCCTGCCTTGACCTCTTCGATCAGATCCTTGTTGGTCGCCGAGATCAGCCGGACATTGACCTTCTGCGCGACGCGCGCGCCGACGGTCTCGATTTCGCCCTGCTGAACGGCGCGCAGCAGCTTGACCTGGACATCAAGCGGCAGATCGCCGATCTCGTCGAGGAATAGCGTGCCGCCATCGGCCTCCATGAACTTGCCGACATGGCGCTCCGCAGCACCCGTAAAGGCGCCCTTCTCATGACCGAAAAGGATGCTTTCGACCAGATTGTGCGGAATGGCGCCGCAGTTGACCGTCACGAACGGCTTGCCGGCACGGTCGCTGGCTGCCTGGATGGCGCGCGCGACCAGTTCCTTGCCGACGCCGGATTCGCCTTCCAGTACCACGGGAATATTCGATTGCGCCGCGCGATGGGCAAGGTCGATCACACGCATCATCGCCGGGCTTGCCGAGACGATATCGTCGAAAGTGATGCTGCTCGAGCGCGACTTGCGCCCGGCGCGGGCCTTGGCCTCGCGCTGGTCCAGCTTCAGCGCATTGGCGATCGACGCCGCGATACGCTCCGGCGATACCGGCTTGACGACGAAATCGAAGGCGCCGGCCCGCATGGCCTGCACCACGGTATCGATGCCGCCCTGCCCCGTCTGAACGATCACGGGCAGATCGATGCCCATATCGTTCAGGGCGCCCAGGAACTCGATGCCGTTCATTTCCGGCATCATGAGATCGAGCACGATCACATTGATCTGATCGCTGCTGCGCTTCAAAACTTCGAGGCCGAGACGGCCATTCTCTGCCAAATGAGCGACGTGTCCGTGCCGCTCGATGGCATTCTTCAGCAGACGGCGTTGAATCGGATCATCCTCAACAACGAGAATCTGCGCGCCCCCCTTGGCGCTATTGTAAACGGTCATTGGTGCCTCACTTCATGCGAAACCTGAAGCGAACACTCGCAGAAAGGCTTGAACATGAAGTTTTGCCAAATCATCGCATTTTAATCATTATGACGAATGTAATATCGCTTATGTTTCAAGCGCCAATGCAAGGAAATCAGGCCTTGCAGCATGCTTTTCGGCCGATTAGACACGAACGGACCGGACGTTCCGAAAAATAAAAGCAGAGGAAATATCGCCCATGAGCCCGACCTCGCTCCATCGATCCCTTAACTTTTCCGCAAGCCAGGCCGTCGGACAAGCGCTTGGCGACCTGCCAGCCTGGAAACTCAGCGACCTCTATCCGTCCGCGACCTCGCCGGCCTTCCTCAATGACATGGAAAGGGCGGGCAAGATGGCCGTCGCCTTCGAGGAAAAGTGGAAGGGAAAGCTTACCGATGCCGCCGCCAAATCGGGCGATGCCGGTATCGGCGCGGCCCTCAAGGAGTATGAAGCGCTTGACGACATCATGGGCCGCCTCGGCTCGTATGCCGGGCTCACCTATTTCTCCAATACGGCCGATCCGGCCAACGGCAAGCTCTATGGCGATGTCCAGGCTAAGCTGACGGACTACTCCTCGCATCTCCTGTTCTTCGCGCTGGAACTCAACCGTATCGACGATGCGGTGATGGACGCCTGCATGGCGAACGACCCCGCCGCCGGCCACTATCGCCCGTGGATCGTCGACCTGCGCAAGGACAAGCCCCATCAGCTCGACGACAAGCTGGAACAGCTGTTCCTGGAAAAATCCATGACGAGTGCCGCCGCCTTCAACCGCCTGTTCGACGAAACGATGGCGGAACTGCGCTTCGAGATCGACGGCGAGAAGCAGCCACTGGAAGTCGCCTTGAATATGCTGCAGGAGCAGGATCCGGAGATACGCCGCAAGGCCGCCATGGCGCTTGCCGAAACCTTCAAGGCCAATTTGCGCACTTTCACGCTCATCACTAATACGCTCGCCAAGGACAAGGAAATCGCCGATCGCTGGCGCGGCTTCGAGGATATCGCCGACAGCAGGCATCTGGCCAACCGCGTCGAGCGCGAGGTGGTGGATGCGCTGGCGGCGGCCGTGCGCGAGGCCTATCCGCGCCTCTCGCATCGCTATTACAAGATGAAAGCCAAGTGGCTCGGCATGGACCAGATGAACTTCTGGGACCGCAATGCACCGCTGCCGGAGACGCCCAACGCCCTGATCCCCTGGACCGAAGCGAAAGACACGGTTCTTTCCGCCTATGGCAGTTTCGCGCCGGAAATGGCCGCCATTGCCAAGCGCTTCTTCGACGAGGAATGGATCGACGCGCCGGTGCGCCCGGGCAAGGCGCCGGGCGCTTTTGCCCATCCGACGGTCCCTTCGGCCCACCCTTATGTTCTTGTCAACTATATGGGCAAGCCGCGCGATGTCATGACGCTGGCGCACGAGCTTGGCCATGGCGTGCACCAGGTGCTGGCCGGCGGCCAGGGCGCGCTGATGTGCCAGACGCCGCTGACGCTCGCGGAAACCGCCTCGGTCTTCGGCGAGATGCTGACCTTCCGCGCGCTCCTTGACAGGACCACCGACAAGCGCGAACGCAAGGCCATGCTCGCCCAGAAGGTCGAGGACATGATCAATACGGTCGTCCGCCAGATCGCCTTCTACGAATTCGAGCGCAAGGTTCATACTGCCCGCAAGAATGGCGAGCTGACATCGGACAATATCGGCGAGCTGTGGCTCTCGGTACAGGCAGAGAGCTTAGGCCCGGCGATCAAGATTTCCGAGGGCTACGAGACCTACTGGGCCTATATCCCCCATTTCATCCACTCGCCCTTCTACGTCTACGCCTATGCCTTTGGCGATTGCCTGGTGAACTCGCTCTATGCCGTCTACCAAAACGCCGAAAAGGGTTTCCAGGACAAGTATTTCGAGCTCCTGAAGGCCGGCGGCACCAAGCACCACTCCGAACTGCTGAAGCCCTTCGGCCTCGACGCGACCGATCCGTCGTTCTGGAGCAAGGGACTGTCGATGATCGAAGGGCTGATCGACGAGCTGGAAGCGCTAGATAAGAACTGAAATCCCGTCTGCTCTAAGGAAAAGCAGGCCAGGCATCTTCGCTGTTGCCGAAGCTTTGCGCTTGGCCCCTCACCCCGCCGATGCGGGGAGAGAGTTGGGGTGAGAGGCCAAGCGTAACGGCATATGCAATCATGCCTCGGGATCACTGAACAAAGACTGGATCGAAATCCGCGCATGGCCGATGCCATACCCTACGTCCTCTTCAGGGACGACAGCACAGGACAGGTGATGATCTTCGCCGAACCGGCCGAGGTCATCATGGCCCATACGCGCGTGCAGTTTTTCGATGCGCTGGATCGCATGGAAAGGGCCAGGCAAGAGGGAAAATGGCTGGCCGGCTACATGGCCTACGAGGCCGGGCATCTCTTCGAGGAAAAACTCGCATCCTTCGCCGAGGAAAACAGGGAAACACCGCTGCTATGTTTCGGCGTTTTCGATGCGCCGGCCGCCGACGGCCATCCACTCGGTCAGCCGGCGCAGCGCCCGGAAAACCAGGAGTTTCTCACAGAGCCGAAGGCCGGCTGGAATTTCGAGATATATAAGGAGCGCTTCGACAGGCTGCATTGGCATCTGCGTCAGGGCGATTGCTATCAGGCAAACCTCACCATGCCGATCCGTGCCCGCTGGAACGGCGATCCGCGCGCTGCCTTTTGGTCGCTGATCGAACGGCAGCCGGTGAAATACGGCGCGCTCGTCGATCTCGGCGGGCCGATCATCCTGTCGCGCTCGCCGGAGCTTTTCTTCCGCACGGACGAGGATGGCTGGATCGAGACGCATCCGATGAAGGGCACGGCCAAGCGCGGCAAGGATGCCGCCGATGACGACGAGATCATCGCCGCCATGCTCGCCGACGAGAAGACGCAGGCCGAAAACCGCATGATCGTCGACTTGCTTCGCAACGATATCTCGCGCATCACCGAAGTCGGCACGCTGGACGTTCCCAAGCTTTTCGAAATCGAGACCTATCCCACGCTGCACCAGATGGTCAGCCATGTGCAGGCGAAGCTGCTTCCCGGCATCACCATTCGCGATATCCTCGCAGCACTTTTTCCCTGCGGCTCGATCACCGGCGCGCCGAAAATGCGGGCGATGGAAATCCTGCACGACCTCGAAGGCAGCCCGCGCGACGCCTATTGCGGCGCGATCGGCATGATCTCGCCTGGTGGTGCCATGCGTTTTTCGGTGGCGATCCGCACGATCACGCTTTTCGAAGACGGCCGCGCGGTGTTCAATGTCGGCGGAGGCATCGTCTTCGATTCGACGGCGGAAGCGGAATATGAGGAATGCCTCCTCAAGGCGCGCTTTGCCGTGGGGGACCGATGGATCGACCGGTAGAGGATTTTTCCCTGATCGAGACGCTGCGCTACGAGCCGGAAACCGGCTTCGTTCGCCTGCGCCTGCATCTCGCCCGCCTGCAGCGCTCCGCCCGCCGCCTCGGCTTTTCAGCTCCGAAGAACGTGCTCGGAAAACTGGAACAGGCGATTGCCGGTACCGCTGTGCCTTTGAGGGTTCGGTTGACGCTGGATCGTGAAGGCCAGACGGCAGTGACGACGGCCCCCTTTGTCCCGCTGCCACCCGACACCGTCTGGCGGGTCCGCATTGCCGCAACCCGGCTCGATTCCGCCGACAAGCTGCTGCGCGTCAAAACCACGCGCCGCGCAGTTTATGAGGCAGCGCGCGCGGAATATCGGCCTGACGAAGCAGACGAGGTGCTGCTGCTCAATGAGAAGGGCGAGTTGTGCGAGGGCACGATCACCTCGGTCTTCATCGAGGATGGTCCGGACGCGCTGCGCACTCCGCCGATTTCCGCCGGACTGCTTGCCGGCGTCTTGCGCACGGAACTCATCTGCCAGCGCAAGGCCCGCGTCGGCCGCATCCGCGTCGACGACCTTAAAGACCATACCCTTTACGTCGGAAACTCCCTGCGCGGCCTGATCCGCGCGCAACTCCTATGGAATGATTGAATGTTCATCCTCTCACTCACCTATCTCAAGGGCAATGACGAAGCTGACAGGTATATGGAGCCGCACATGGCCTGGGTGAAGGAAGGCTATGCCAAGGGATGGTTTTTGGCCTCCGGCCGCAAGGTGCCGCGCACCGGCGGCGTCATCTTCGCCCGCGGCGAGCGTACCGAACTGGAGGCCTATGCTGCAGCCGACCCCTTCACCATTCATGGCATCGCCGTCTATGAGATCCAGGAAATCGCGCTGACCACCGTTACCGATGACCTGGAAGCCTTGAAAGGCTGAGCGCGGCCGGCGCTGCATTTCCCATAGGTCAGTAAAAACAAACCTTGAAGGCAACAAACTCGTCGCATATGGCGTGTATGTTGGCCTTCTTGACTTTGCCCGGCTAACCCTGAACAGCTCTTTATTGTGACATCAAATTATGATTAGAGCCGCTCATCTCGCGTTTTCGCGCCAACTCTGATTGAATTTCGCAAACCGAACGGCGTCCTGCCTTTCGAAGGAGAAAAGAATGACGGAAGAGAACTATCCGGTATATGCCGAAATTACCGGTCCGATCGTGATGATCGGCTTTGGCTCCATCGGCCGCGGCACCCTGCCCCTGATCGAGCGCCATTTCAAATTCGACAAAAGCCGGATGGTCGTCATTGACCCGCAGATGGACGCCGAGCACCTGGCGATCCTCGAAAAGCATGGCGTCCGTCATATCAAGGAATATGTCACCAAGGACAATTACAAGGATCTCCTGAAGCCGCTCCTGACGGAAGGCAGCGGCCAGGGCTTCTGCGTCAACCTCTCGGTCGACACCTCCTCGCTCGATCTCATCAAGCTCTGCCGCAAGCTCGATGTGCTCTACATCGATACCGTCGTCGAACCCTGGCTCGGCTTCTACTTCGACAAGAGCATGAAGAATGCCGACCGCACCAACTATGCGCTGCGCGAAACCGTCCGCAAGGAAAAGGCGAAGAACCCGGGCGGCACGACGGCCGTTTCCACCTGCGGCGCCAATCCGGGCATGGTCTCCTGGTTCGTCAAGCAGGCGCTCGTCAACCTCGCCAAGGATATCGGCTTGAAGTTCGACGAGCCGGATCAGCACGACCGCGAAGGCTGGGCCAAGCTGATGAAGAAAGTCGGCGTCAAGGGCGTCCATATTGCCGAGCGGGACACGCAGCGCACCAAGCATCCGAAGCCGCTCAACGTCTTCTGGAATACCTGGTCGGTCGAAGGCTTCATCTCCGAAGGCCTGCAGCCGGCCGAGCTCGGCTGGGGTACCCATGAAGAGTGGATGCCGAAGAACGCCAAGAAGCACAAGAAGGGCTGCCAGGCCGCCATCTATCTGGAACAGCCGGGCGCCAACACCCGCGTCCGCACCTGGTGCCCGACGCCTGGCCCGCAATACGGATTCCTCGTCACCCACAACGAGTCGATCTCGATCGCCGACTATTTCACCGTTCGCGACAAGGACGGCGAAGTGACCTTCCGCCCGACCTGCCACTATGCCTATCATCCGGCCAACGACGCCGTGCTCTCGCTGCACGAGATGTTCGGCAACGGCGGCACGCCGCAGCCGGTCCATCACGTTCTCGACGAGGACGAGCTCGAGGACGGCATCGACGAACTCGGCGTGCTGCTTTATGGCCATGCCAAGAATGCCTACTGGTACGGCTCGCGCCTGTCTCTCGAAGAGACCCGCCGCATCGCCCCCTACCAGAACGCCACCGGTCTGCAGGTGACATCAGCCGTTCTCGCCGGCATGGTCTGGGCACTGGAAAACCCGAAGGCCGGCATCGTCGAAGCCGACGAAGTCGACTACAAGCGCTGCCTCGAAGTGCAGCTGCCCTATCTCGGCCCGGTCGAAGGTCACTACACCGACTGGACCCCGCTCGATGGCCGCCCGGGCCTTTTCCCGGAGGACATCGACACCAAGGACCCCTGGCAGTTCCGGAACATTCTGGTTCGCTAAGGGTATAGTGTCAGCTTGATGCCAGACCCGAATGCCCGCACAAGTCGTGCGGGCATTTTTGTTACGCAAGCCAGATAAATCAAGCAGATCGGTGGTGGAGCCTTGCTTTAGCCCGATGGTCGCGTCATCTTCCTTGCAACCGATGCGCCTTTAGTCCGCCATTATTCGCGGGAGACATTTATGAAGATAAGAACCATGCTTGCCCTCGTTGCTGCCGCGTCAGCCTTGTCCGCCTGCGTCGATTTCGGCGGATCGAGGCCGCCGCCGATGGGAATGAACACCGGCGGCCAACCGCAAGGGAATTCCGTTGAAGGCCGCTGGGCCGATTCGAATGGGCTGAACTCGACATTCTCGAGCGGCCGATTCGAAACGCATACCACTGATGGCACGAACCAGCAGATGGCCTCGGGAACCTACACGACCGATCCATCCGGCATGATCCAGATCAATCTTTATTCGAACGTCAAGCGCACGTCGTCGAAGGTGAATTGCTTCCTGGCCAATCCGAGCCAGCTCAATTGCACCTCCGAAACCGGCGGGCATTTCTCGCTCAATCGCCAGGGCTGATATGGGCCTGCCGGATGAATAAGGCATCATGCGCGGCGTGCTGGTCCTTTATCTCGCTCTTGTCGCAGCTCTCCCCGCCGCTGTTATGGCGACGGTTCTCCCTGTCAATACCTATCGGGCTCAGGGCATCGATGCGCTCGATTGCGACGGCCCGATCGGCGTCCTGATCTTCGCCTTGCCCGCCTTGCTGGTCTATGGCGCCGGCGCGATCCTTCTCTACCGGAAGCGGAAACGGCGCTTTCATCTTGCAGCCTCCCTTTGCTGCCTGCTGATCTTCTGCGCCGCCGGCTGGAGTGCCGCTGCGGCATTGCGGGAATCCTACGGCCCCGCCTCCGCCGAGGCATGCGCCTGATCCGGCGCACATTTCCCTGCTTGTAAAAATCCTAATGAAGCCAACAGCTTTTGCTTGCACTCGCTTGCCCGTGATGAAAACATCGGCAGGGGGGACCGCCATGGGCACGGGCGGGCCGGATTGCGATGACCAACAGGAGAGACAGATGAAGCAGCCCTTCGGAGTGGGCCTTTTGGCCGCCACGCTGCTGGCGCTCAGCACCAGCGCCGCCTTCGCGGACTATCAGCTCAACATCCTGCATTTCAATGATTTCCATTCGCGCGTGGAATCGATCAACAAGTTCGATGCGACCTGCTCGGCAGCCGAGGAAGCCAAGAATGAGTGCTTCGGCGGTGCAGCCCGGCTGAAGACCATCATCGACCAGCGCCGCGCCGCACTTGCCGGCCAGAATGTGCTGGTTCTCGATGCCGGCGATAATTTCCAGGGCTCGCTGTTCTATACCACTTACAAGGGCGCGGCCGAGGTCGAATTCCTCAACGCTGTGAAGATCGACGCCATGACGGTCGGCAACCATGAGTTCGACGATGGCGAAGGCCCGCTTGCAGCTTTCCTCGACAAGGCACAGTTCCCGGTCGTAACCGCCAATCTGGTGGTCGACGATCAGTCGAAGCTCGGCGAGCGCATCAAGAAATCCATCGTGCTCGATGTCGGCGGCCAGAAGATCGGCATCGTTGGTGCGGTAACGACCGAAACGCCGGAACTGGCCTCGCCCGGCCCGCATGTGAAGATCACCGACGATGCCGCCGCAATCAGCGCCGAGGTGGATGCGCTGAAATCGCAGGGCATCAACAAGATCATCGCTCTCACCCATGTCGGCTATCCGCGCGATGTCGAGAAGATCGCCAAGATCGCCGGCGTCAGCATCGTCGTCGGCGGCCATTCCCACACGCTCCTGTCGAACACCGACCCGAAGGCAGCCGGCCCTTACCCGACCATGGTCGACAATCCGGCGGGCTACAAGGTGCCGGTCGTCCAGGCCGCCTCCTATGGCAAGTATCTCGGTGACCTCGTCGTCACCTTCGACGATAACGGCATCGTCAAGGATGCCAAGGGCGACCCGATCCTGCTCGATGCCTCCATCAAGCCCGATCCGGCGATCGCAGCCCGCGTGCAGGAAATGGCCAAGCCGATCGAGGAACTGCGCAAGAAGGTCATCGGCAGCTCGCAAGGACCCATTGAAGGCGCGCGTGAAGTCTGCCGCGTTCAGGAATGCTCCATGGGCAATCTCGTAGCCGATGCAATGCTCGACCGCACCAAGACGCAGGGCATTTCCATCGCCATCCAGAACGGCGGCGGCTTGCGTGCCTCCATCGGCGCCGGCGATGTCAGCATGGGCGATGTTCTGACCGTGCTGCCCTTCCAGAACACGATTGCGACCTTCCAGCTGACCGGCGCGGAGGTAAAGGCGGCGCTGGAAAACGGCCTCAGCCAGATCGATGAGGGCGCCGGCCGCTTCCCCCAGGTTGCCGGCCTCAAATACAGCTTCGACAAGACCAAGCCCGCAGGCAGCCGTCTCGTCTCCGTCGAGGTACAGGAAGGCACGGAATTCAAGCCGATCGATCCGGAAAAAACCTATGGTATCGTCAGCAACAATTACATGCGCGCCGGCGGCGACGGTTATGCGGTCTTCGCCAAGGATGGCAAGAACGCCTATGATTTCGGCCCCAATCTGGAATCGGTGGTCGCCGATTATCTTGGCGCCCACAACCCCTACAAGCCCTACACAGACGGCCGCATAACCCAGGTCGGCACCGTCGCGGCAACGGCGCAGCCCGCGCCGGCAAAACCGGCCGATGCGACACAGCAGGCCGCGCCCGAGCAGAAGCCGGCACCGGCCGCGGATGGCGGCGCAGCTTCTTCCACGACGCCGCCCGCCTCTTCGCCACCGACCGTCACGACACCGAGCACGACCATGCCGACAAATCCGACGGCGACGCCATCCACTCCGCCAAAGTCGGATCCGGCGGCGTCAACACCCGCCACGGCAGCACCCGCGACCGAAACTCCGGCAACGTCGGCACCCGCGACGAGCGCGCCCGCGGCAACAACGCCGGAGACAACCGCACCGGCAGCTGCCGCCAGCGAGCCGCCCAAGACACCAACGACGACACCGACGACTCATGTCATCGTCGCCGGCGATACGCTCTGGGATATTGCCAAGACCTATTACGGCAACGCCAATCAGTGGCACAAACTCGTGGCCGCCAACCGCAATATCAAGCCGCACCACCTGACGATCGGCGAAAAGTTGAGGGTCCCGACCAAGTGAGGACGATTTGTCTCGTATGAGAGGGCCGGTCCGGGCTTTCCCGGGCCGGCTTTTGTTCTTATGTGAAGTGCTTCGTATCTTGAGAGGAATTCAATCGATGACAGCTGACCTGACCACGCTTTCGCCCGATCACCCCAGCGTGAAATACGGCAAGGTCGGCGTGCTGCTCATCAATTTGGGAACGCCTGACGGCACAGACTATTCCTCGATGCGCCGCTACCTGCGCGAATTCCTGACAGACCGCCGCGTCATCGAATGGTCGCGCTGGAAATGGTACCCGATCCTGTTCGGCATCGTGCTCAATACCCGGCCTCAGAAAGTCGGCAAGGCCTACGAGACGATCTGGAACAAGGACAAGAACGAGAGCTACCTGCGCACCTATACGCGCAACCAGTCCGACCTGATGGCCGAGCGGCTGCGCGACCTGCCCAACGTCAAGGTCGACTGGGCCATGCGTTACGGCCAGCCTTCGATCGCCGATCGCATCCAGGCACTGAAGGACGATGGCTGCGAGCGCATCGTGCTCTTTCCGCTCTATCCGCAATATGCGGCGGCTACGACGGCGACGGTCAACGACAAGGCGTTCGAAAAACTGCAGAAGATGCGCTGGCAGCCGGCGATCCGCACCGTGCCGCAATATCACGACGACGAGACCTATATCGAGGCGCTTGCCAATTCCGTGACCCGTCACCTCTCGACGCTGGACTGGCAGCCGGAAAAGATCATCGCCTCCTTCCACGGCATACCCATGTCCTACTTCAAGCTTGGTGACCCCTATTACTGTTTCTGTCAGAAGACCGGCAGGCTGCTGCGCGAGAAGCTTGGCCTCTCCGAAGATCAGTTCATGGTCACGTTCCAGTCCCGCTTCGGCCCGGAGGAATGGCTGCAGCCCTACACCGACAAGACGGTGGAGGAGCTTGCCAGGAACGGCACCAAGCGCATCGCGGTGCTCAATCCCGGCTTCGTTTCCGACTGCCTGGAGACGCTGGAAGAGATCGCCGAACAGGCGGCTGAATCCTTCCATCACAATGGCGGCGAGAAATTCACCCATATTCCCTGTCTCAACGACAGCGAAGACGGCATGAAGGTGCTGGAAAAGGTCGTGCGGCGGGAACTGCTCGGCTGGGTGTAAGAGGCCGGCCGGAATAGCGCGGCACAAAGAGATGAAGCGGTTCAGAGATTCCGTGAAAAGCTGAACCGCTCGAAACCTATTGCAGCTGCGGCTTCTTGAGGAAGCTGCTGCGATCCGCCGACTTGACGCGCAGCCAGGCTTCGCGGCCGTCGCGCAGCACCCGCATGGGGATCTCGGCGCCAGCCGGCCCGCTCTCCCATACCTTGCGGTAGAAGTCGGCGAGACCGTCGACCTCGCCGTCACGGATCTCCGAAATGATATCGCCCCGGCGCAACCCTGCCTTGGCAGCCGGGCCGCCCTCAGTGACGCTCATGACAACGACATCGCCATTGCTTTCGGCCGAGAAGGCGCCGAGCCAGGGCCGCGGCGGCTTGTTGACCCGCCCGCGTTTGATGAGATCGTCCAGGATCGGCAATAGCAGGTTGATCGGCACGATCATGTTGATGTCGGCGCTGTCGCCATTCTGGGTCGCCATCTGCAAATGCAGCGAGCCGACGCCGAGAAGCTTGCCATCCTCATCGAGAAGAGCCGCGCCGCCCCATGAGGGATGCGCCGGTGCAACGAAGATCGCCTCATCGACGAGATATTCCCAATAGCCGGCAAACTCCTGCTTGGCGACGATCTTCGCCTCGACGAACTGGCCGATCCCGTCGGCCACGACGACCTCATCACCGATCTCGGCCTTGTCGGCGTCGCCGAACTCCAGGGCAGGCACGTCGAGCGGGCCGAGCGCCTGCACCAGGCCGAAGCCGGTTTCCTGATCGTAAGCCAGGACATGGCCAGGCACGACGCGGCCGCTATTGGTCGTCAGCCAGACATTGTCGGCTTCCGTAATCAGGTAGCCGATGGTCAAGACGAGCCCATTGCCCCGGATAACCACGCCGCTGCCTTCCCTGCGGGTGCCGAGCGTTGCCGCTGTGAAAGCATCTTCCGGAATTGAGGCGTGCACGGCCACGACCGACCGTAAGGTCCTATCGATATTCATAGCTCCACCCTGGTGATGCGCGATGACTTGGCTCGAAAGGCTGCGGAACAGCGGAGCCGGAAATTTCCATAATAAAGTATGAAGATCAACCGCCGGAAGCAAGACCCGGTCGCAATTGATTGATTGGAGTTTGCAAGCACCTCCCCTTCGGTGCCCATTCCTCACTTGTCGAGAACATGCTAACCCACCACATCTGATTGAGCTGCCGCCTCTTATGCTCGGGCGAGCGATTGGAGGCAGAGCGGCAGCGATTGACGCGACGCGGTTCCGCCGCAGGCGGGCGCGTCCATGGAGGAATTCGATGGTAGTCGGTGGTTTCAGCATCGTCGTGATTGCCCTGATCGTCCTGGTCATCCTGGTCCTGTTCGCGGGGATCAAGACCGTGCCGCAGGGATATCGCTACACGGTCCAGCGCTTCGGTCGCTATACCCGCACGCTGGAACCGGGGCTCAACCTGATCGTGCCCTTCATCGAAACGGTCGGCGCCCGCATGAATGTGATGGAACAGGTTCTATCCGTGCCGACGCAGGAAGTCATCACCAAGGACAATGCCAGTATCTCGGCCGATGCAGTCGCCTTCTTTCAGGTGCTGAACGCGGCCCAGGCCGCCTATCAGATCACCAATCTCGAAAATGCGATCCTCAATCTCACCAAGACCAACATCCGCTCGGTCATGGGCTCCATGGACCTTGATGAATTGCTGTCGAACCGCGATATGATCAACGAGCGGCTGCTGCGCGTGGTCGACGAAGCGGCCGAACCCTGGGGTATCAAGATGACGCGCGTCGAGATCAAGGATATCCAGCCGCCGAAGGACCTGGTCGATGCCATGGCGCGGCAGATGAAGGCCGAGCGTGAAAAGCGCGCGCAGGTTCTGGAGGCCGAGGGCCTGCGCAACGCACAGATTCTACGCGCCGAAGGCGCCAAGCAGGCAGCCGTGCTGCAGGCGGAAGGCCAGCGCGAGGCGGCGTTCCGCAATGCCGAGGCGCGCGAGCGTCTCGCCGAAGCGGAAGCGAAGGCGACTCGCGTGGTCTCCGAAGCTATCGCCGAAGGCAATGTGCAGGCGATCAACTACTTCATTGCGCAGAAATACACGGAAGCCCTGACCGCGATCGGCTCCGCCGGCAATTCGAAGGTGGTGCTGATGCCCGTGGAGGCCAGCTCCATCATCGGCTCGCTCGGCGGCATCGGCGCCATCGCCCGCGAAGTCTTCGGTGACAATGGCGACGGCAATGGCGCCCCGCAACCGTCCCGCCCCCGGTCGGGCGCGGTTCGCACCACGCCTTCCGTCAATCCGCTGCCATCTCGGGAGAGCTGAGATGTTCGACAATCTTGCCGTGGAACTCGGCCCCTGGAGCTGGTGGCTGTTCGGATTGGTGCTGCTCGCCGCCGAGCTGATCCTTCCGGGCTTCTTCCTGGTCTGGATCGGCCTGGCCGGCATCATCGTCGGCGCTTTGTCGCTGCTTTTCTGGGACAGCGCCTTCTGGGTCTGGCAGGTGCAAGGGCTCGTCTTCGCCGCCACGGCCGTGATCGTCACCCTGATCGGGCGACGCTATCTCTACAACAACGACCAGGTTACGGACGAGCCGTTCCTCAATCAGCGCGGCGCCAGCCTGGTCGGACGAACGGCAACACTGGATCAGCCGATCAGCGAGGGCCGGGGTCGCATTCGCTTGAACGATACCTATTGGACGGTCAGCGGGCCGGACCTGCCCATCGGCGCGCGCGTCAAGGTCGTCGCCAGCAATGGCCGCGAGCTTACGGTCGAACCCGTCTGATCAGGCTACACCGATCCGCAGCAGATCGTGGAAATGCACGACGCCGATCGGCCGGCGTGCATCGTCCACGACGATCAGCGCCGAGATATTGTGGCGATTGAGCACGGCCATGGCGCTCGTTGCCAGCGTCGTTTCCTTGACCGTCTTCGGATTGCGGGTCATCACCTCGTCCACGCGCATCTCGGCGAGGCTGGTGCCGAGATTACGGGCAATATCGCCGTCGGTGACGATGCCGCAGAGGCAACCGTCGTCATCGATCACGCCGACACAGCCGAAGCGCATTTGCGACAGCGTCATCGCCGCCTCCGGCATGCCGGTGCCAAGCTTGACCAGGGGCACGCGATCACCCTTGTGCATGATATCGGCGACATGCGACAGGCTGGCGCCCAGCTTGCCACCCGGATGGAAGGTGCGGAAATCCTCGGCCGTGAAGCCCCTCGCCTCCAGCAGCGCCACGGTCAGTGCGTCACCGATGGCAAGCTGCAGCAGCGTCGATGTGGTCGGTGCCAGACCGTGCGGGCAAGCCTCCTGCTCCTTCGGCAGCAGCAGAACCACATCCGATTCGCGTGCAAGAGTGGAAGCCTCGCCTGAGGTAATGGCGATCATCGGGATCGAGAAGCGGCGGGAATAACTGATAATGCCGCGCAGTTCCGCGCTTTCGCCGCCCCAGGAGATGGCGATGATCACATCATCCTGGGTGATCATGCCGAGATCGCCATGATTGGCCTCGACCGGATGCACGAAGAAGGCAGGAGTTCCAGTAGAGGCCAGGCTTGCGGCGAGCTTGTTGCCGATATGGCCGCTCTTGCCGACGCCGGTGATGACGACACGGCCGCTGATATCGCCGATGATCTCCACCGCGCGGCTGAAGGGCTCGGCCAGACCGTTGGTCAGAGCGCGTTCCAGCGCCTCCATGCCCCGTCTCTCGGTCTCGATCGTTCGTATCGCGGATTCGATCGCACCGTTCTCGATGAGTCTTACAGCTCTCTTATTCATGAGCGAGGCCTAACGCTTTTCTGCAAATCTGTCCACTAAAGATCGACTTATGCCCGCAGCGCCGGCCGGCCATATCATGTCGATAATATTGCCGATCCACATCGGCGCGTAGTCCTTTGGCAACCAAGCGTTAACCACGCCGCTTTACACTTGGGTAAGAATTTTAAGACATTTCCAGCAGGGTCAGACATAAATAAAATGAACATCGGCAAGGATAAGGCGGGTCATGGTGCCCTCCAGCTAACGGCATGGGCGACCTTTGCCGTTCTCGGCTGGGGCATCGCATTCGCCGCGCCGATGTCGGCCTATGCGCAATCTCTCTCGCCCGATCAGAACCTCGACGACAGCCTGCCTGCATCGGCATCGCCGGCTGATCCGACGACCACCTCCGCAAGCGGCGCGCAGCCGGTCCAGCCGACGAACGCGGCCTCCGCCAGCGCGTCGAACAGCGACTCACCCCCGAACATGCGCCTTCGCCTTGACGGCGTCGATCCCACCACCACGGGCTCCACGCTCGATAACGACCTGCGCCGCGTCAACCTGCCGGAACCGACCGTCGATGGATTGAAGGCGCGCCAGTATCCGGATCGCGCAGATGCCCAGGGCATACCGCTCGGCACCTTCACCCTGCGCCCTTCCGTCAACCAGTCCATCAATGTCGAGCGGGATCGCACCGGCTCGACCAAGGATAATCGCACTTTCCTGCAGACTGACCTGCGCAGCACCTTGACCTCGGATTGGGATCGTCATGCCCTGACCGTCACCGGCGAAGGCGTCTGGCAAAAGAACCTCAGCGGCACGAGCGAAGAAAAGCCGACCATCAATCTCAATGCCGACCTGCGGCTCGATCTTCCCGCCGATACCACGGCGCATCTCACCGCCGGCTACCAGTTCTACCGCGAGGATACGAGCGACCCGAACGCGATCGCCGGCGCCTCGAAGCAATCGGCGGTCAACCAATTCACGACCGGACTTTCGCTGGAACGTGACTTCGGCCTGCTGCGTGGCACGACGGCACTGGCGCTGACGCGGACGGTCTATTCCGATGCCGTGCTTTCCGACGGAACCAAGGTCACGCTCAGCGACCGCGACCAGACGGCCGGCACCTGGCGCGGACGTATCGGCTACGAGCTCTCGCCCGCCATCATTCCCTTCGTGGAAGTCAATCTCGGCCGCGCAATCTACGATCAGACCCGCGACAGCAACGGCTATGCCCGCTCGAACCAAAGCTATGGCGGCAAGGGCGGCGTCGAATTCGACCTTGGCGAAAAGTTCAGGGGCGAGCTCGGCTTCGGCTATCAGCACACGCAATTCGATGATTCGCGCCTCGCGTCCGTGGACTCGCCGACGATCGACGGCAATCTTGCCTGGTCGCCGCAGCGCGGCACGGATATCAGCATCGGTCTCTCGACCACGGTCCAGCCCTCCACCACGGCTGGCCTCAGCGGCTATACCGCCTACCAGCTGACAAGCACCGTAAGCCATCAGCTGCGCGACGACTTGACCGCCAAAGTGACGGGCGGAACGATCTGGCGCGACTATCCTTCCAACGGCGGCGCCTCCGACGAAACCGAATACGACACAGCTTTCGGCCTGACCTGGGGGATCAACCGCTACCTCGATCTGACCAGCAATATAGGCTATCAGCTGACCACCAGAAAGGCCGGCGACGACACGCACCAGCTTCAGGCCGGCGTCGGCTTGACGGTGAAGCGCTGACCTCAAACTGCACTCCGTACCGTGAATTTTGTCCGCGCAGACGACATGAGGCCCGGCATGACCGGGCCTCGATGCTTTGCCTGTGAAGATTGCAAGCGCTTATTTCAGGGCGGCGATCAGCGCCTTCAGCTCGTTTTCGATGGTCGGGCGGATATCGGCGCGCGCCAGCGAGAAAGCGACGTTGGCGAGGATGAAGCCATCCTTTGCGCCACAGTCGAAGGTCTGGCCCTGGAAGTGATAGCCGGCGAAATCCTGCGTCTGTGCGAGCTTCAGCATGCCGTCGGTCAGCTGGATCTCGTTGCCGGCACCGCGTTCCTGGCTTTCCAGGATGCGGAAGATTTCCGGCTGCAGGATATAGCGGCCGTTGATGAAGAAGTTGGACGGAGCCGTGCCCTTGGCAGGCTTTTCGACCATTTCGGTGATGCGGAAACCGCTGCCGATCGCTTCGCCGACACCGACGATACCGTATTTATGGGTCTGGTCGGGCGCGCATTCCTCGACGGCGATGACGTTGCCGCCGCTATGCTCATAAAGCTCGATCATGCCCTTCATGCAGCCCTTTTCGGCGCGCATGACCATGTCGGGCAGCAAAAGCGCGAAAGGCTCGTCGCCAACGATCTCGCGGGCGCACCAGACGGCGTGGCCGAGGCCGAGCGGCTCCTGCTGGCGTGTGAAGCTCGCCGTACCGGCCTTCGGCAGCAGGCCGTTCAGCAGAGACAGTTCGGCATTCTTGTTGCGCTGGCGCAGCGTCTGCTCGAGTTCGAACTGAATATCGAAATAATCTTCGATGACGTGCTTGCTGCGGCCCGTCACGAAGACGAAATGCTCGATGCCCGCTTCCATCGCCTCGTCGACGACGTATTGGATCACCGGCTTGTCCACGACAGTCAGCATTTCCTTCGGCACCGCCTTGGTCGCCGGCAAGAACCGCGTCCCTAGTCCGGCAACCGGAAATACTGCCTTACGCACCTTCTTATGCTGTCCCACTCATACCTCCTGGGCATTAAACGCTGGCGCCAAGCCATTCGAAACGTCAGTAGATTAGATTTGCTACTGTTTTGCAAATAATGACTGGCCCTCACTTCCATGGTAAAGAATTTGTTGACTTCGTTCCTTTAGTGTCACGCTTGGGCGAATGCCATTTGCTTCGCCGCACCGAAATCCAACGATTGATGGACCAGGCTGTAGATGACCTTAAACCGCAAAAACTCCCTTCGTGGTCTCGCTCTGGCGCTCGCGCTCGGCGCCTTTGCGGGATTCTTCCCCGTTAACGCCAATGCTGACCCTGGGTTCCAGAAATGGATCGCGGGCTTCTACGCCACCGCTGCAAAGAGCGGCATCACACAATCGACCTATCGCGATGCATTTGCCGGCGTGACGGACCCAGACCCCACGGTCCTCGAAAAAGCGCAGTATCAACCGGAGTTCAAGTCCCAAATCTGGGACTACCTCGACTCCCGTGTCAATCCCTATACCGTGGATATTGGCCGGAAGATGGCGGTCAAATATGCATCCACGCTGCGCGCGCTCGAACAGCGCTTCGGCGTCGACAGAAATATCATGCTGGCGATCTGGTCGATGGAATCGAACTACGGCGCCGTCCTGGCCAAGAATGATCGGCTGCATTATGTGCCCCGCGCGCTTGCGACGCTCGCCTACGCCGATCCCAAGCGGGCCAATTATGCCAAGAAGCAGCTGGTCGCCGCGCTGAAGATCCTGCAGAAGGGCGATATCTCGCGCAAGGAGTTGAACGGCTCCTGGGCAGGCGCCATGGGCCATACGCAATTCATCCCGACCAGCTACCTGCTCTACGCCGTGGATGCCGACGGCAGCGGCCATCCGGATATCTGGAACTCCATTCCCGACGCCTTGGCGACCACGGCCAATCTTCTTGCCAAGAACGGCTGGGATACTGGGCGCACATGGGGTTATGAAGTCGTGGTGCCGCCCGGCGGCGCCGCGCAGGCCGGCAAGACCCATACCATCGCTCAATGGGCGGCTCTCGGCTTCGTGCGTCCCAACGGCAAGGGTTTCCGCACGACCTCCGACCGCGCGCAGCTGAAGATGCCAGGCGGCCCGGATGGTCCCGGCTTCCTGATGACGGGCAACTTCTTCACCATCAAGCGCTACAACGCTTCCGACAGCTATGCGCTGGCCGTCGGCCTGCTCGCGGACCAGATCGCCGGCTATGGCGGCATGCAGCAATCCTGGCCGCGCCCGAGCGGCGCGCTCGACGTCAAGCAGAAATTCGAGCTGCAGACGCGCCTGAAAGAGCTCGGCTATTACGACGGCGTCGTCGACGGTAATTTCGGCTCGGGTTCCAAGGCTGCGATATCAGCCCTTCAGCAACGCATGGGCATGGATGCGGATGGCGAGCCTTCGATGGGCCTGCTAAAGGCGCTGCGCAAGTAGGCCGCCTGGAACGAACCGGAGATCGCTTGGCGGGAAATTTATCCTCATGCGATCGCGGGGCGTCAGCGGAAAAATAGCTATGACAAAACGACCTGCCCGCGCAACCATGGCAACAGCAAGGATTGTCCTTACGGCATTCCTTGCAATCATCATCATGTTCGGCGGCTTGTGGAGCACAGCCGAAGCGCAGGAGCGGCCGCGCAGAAACCTGTTCGATATGTTGTTCGGCACCCGCGAGCCCGACTACCTCGATCAGCCGGCCGAGCAGCCGCCACCGCGTCGAAAGGTCCAACCGCGCAAACGGCCGACCCCACCGCCTCGGCAGCCAGTCGTACAGCCGGAAACGCCGTCACCGGCGGAGAAGCTTCCCGATGCCAAAACCATCCTCGTCGTCGGCGACTTCCTGGCGAGCGGCCTGGCGGCGGGACTGGAGGATGCCTTCTCCACCTCCCCCGGCGTCGTCATTCAGGCCCGCGGCAATGTCGCTTCCGGCCTCGTCCGGCAGGATTATTACAACTGGCCGCAGCAGCTGCCCGGGATGATCGATCAGCTGAAGCCGGCCATGGTCGTCGTCATGATCGGCGCCAATGACCGCCAGCAGATGATCGGCGACGGGCTCAACGAGAAATACGGCACAGATCCGTGGTTCCTCGCCTATGAAGAGCGCGTGCAGCAATTCGCCAAGCTGGTGACGAGCCGCCATATCCCGCTGCTCTGGGTGGGGCTGCCCTCCTTCGGCTCCGATCAGCTGAGCGCCGGTGCGGTCAAGCTCAACCAGATCTACCAGAGCCAGACCACCAGCGTCGGCGGTGAGTTCATCGACATATGGGACGGCTTTACCGACCAGAACGGCGAATTCATCGTCACCGGCTCCGATATAAACGGCCAGCAAGTTCGATTGAGGACGGCCGATGGCGTCAACCTGACGGTGGCCGGCAAGCGCAAGGTCGCCTTCTATGTCGAAAAGCCGGCACGCCGGATATTGGGAGATCAGGCGAGCCCCGACATCACCCGCCTCGACACGGGCAATCCACTGCCGGCGCAGCAGGCCAACCTGCCCGCAACCGAGATGGAAAAAATAACCCGCACGCAGCCGATAAGCCTTTCCGACCCCGATCTCGATGGCGGCTCGCAACTGCTGGGCAGCGCGCCCGCCCCCGCCGTGACGACACCTTCGCCCCGCGATCTGCTCGTCGACAAGGGCCGAATGGATCCGGCGCCGGCCGGCCGCGTGGACGACTACCGGTTGCCGGGATCGGTGGCGCGATAGGTGCGCCGGAGCGGTTTGACAAGCTCGCGGACCGCCAATAGAAGAATTGCATGAGCACCAACAGCGCAGATCAGATCGATCGTTACCGCACCTGCCTGCAGGTTGCGGTTTTGTGCGCTTTCTCCGGCCGAGGTCTCCGCGTCCAGTCGTGACAGCCGGAGGCGTTGATGCGTCCGGCGGCTGCTGGACGTAAAGCCCTCAACCTCAAAATATCAACGTTGCCCATGGAGAATGGCACGTGCTCAATATCTATAACGTCAATTCGCTCGTTCACTGGGAAGAGCGGGACATCAAGCTGCGCGACGATTTCGTCCGCTTCTTTTCCGATGAAGTCGCGAACTTCCTGCGATCCGCAAACCCCGCCTGGGATTTCCGCAGGATCGAGGCTCCGACCCTGATGCCTCGAAGCCTTGTCTCAGATGCCTATTCCAATTCGGACATATGGGTGCAGGAGCGAATGTCGAACACCGAGACCGAACTTGTGCTTCGGCCGGAAACGACGCCGTCAACCTATGTCTACATGCAGCATCTTCTCGGAAACCATTCCAGAACGCGGCTGCCCTTGTGCGTCTGGCAGGCCGGGAAATCCTATCGCCGCGAACAGGACCAGCCGAGCAAGCATGTGCGGCTCAAGGAGTTTTGGCAGCTCGAATTCCAATGCGCCTTCACCGCCGATAGCGGCAATGACTATCATGCCGCCTCCCTCGAACCGGTCCGCCGGATGATCGCCTCGGTGATCCATCTGCCGACGCGAATCGTGCCTTCCGACCGTCTCCCGGCCTATTCCGAAATCACTATGGATATCGAGGTCGACAATGGCGACAAATGGATGGAAGTCTGCTCGATCTCGAAACGCACGGATTTCCCTCAGCGCTACCGCAGCCAGCCGAAGAAGGGGCCGGCGATAGACCATGACGTCGCGGTGCTCGAAATCGCCATCGGACTCGACCGTTGTGTCTACAGCTGGAATATCGCCGCAAGCCGGTAACGACAAAGGCCGGGTTTGTAACGAACCCGGCCTTCGATAACTTTGAGCGAGAGGACAGCGAAACTTAGTTCGGCAGAACCGTCGAACCCATCAACGCCTCGTCGATCGCGCGCGCGGCCTGGCGGCCCTCGCGGATCGCCCAGACCACCAGCGACTGGCCACGGCGAACGTCACCGGCGGTCCAGAGCTTGTCGACCGAGGTCTTGTAGTCCTTGTCGTTGGCAACGACGTTGGTCGAGCCGCGGCGGTCGGTATTCACAGTCAGCTTGCCGTCGAGTTCCTTGAGCACGCTGTCGGTGAACGGGCCGCGGAAGCCGATGGCGATGAAGGCGAGGTCGGCGCGGATGACGAATTCCGTGCCGGCGATCGGCTTGCGGCGATCGTCCACTTCGCAGCACTTCACGCCTGTCAGAACGCCGTCTTCGCCGATGAATTCGAGCGTCGCGACCTGGAATTCGCGAACCGCGCCTTCGGCCTGCGAGGACGAGGTGCGCATCTTCGTTGCCCAGAACGGCCAAACGGCGAGCTTGTCTTCCTTTTCCGGCGGCTGCGGACGAATGTCGAGCTGGGTCACCTTCACTGCGCCCTGACGGAACGCCGTGCCGACGCAGTCGGATGCCGTATCGCCACCGCCGACGACGACGATGTGCTTGCCGCCGGCCAGGATCGGATCGGCAGGCCAGCCGACGCTGTCGATGTTTTCGCGGCCGACGCGGCGATTCTGCTGCACGAGATAGGGCATGGCGTCATGGACGCCGGCCAGCGTCGTGCCTGGAATGCCGGCTTCGCGCGGGGTTTCCGAGCCGCCGCAATAGAGCACGGCATCATGGTCGGCCAGAAGCTGCTCGACCTTGATATCGACGCCGACATTGACGCCGCAATGGAAGGTCACGCCCTCGCCCTTCATCTGCTCGACGCGGCGGTCGATGAAGTTCTTCTCCATCTTGAAGTCCGGAATGCCGTAACGCAGCAGGCCGCCCGGCTTGCTTTCGCGCTCGTAGACATGGACGTCGTGACCGGCGCGGCCGAGCTGCTGGGCGGCTGCCATGCCGGCAGGACCCGAGCCGATGATCGCGACCTTCTTGCCCGTATGCACGGTTGCCGGCTGCGGCCGGATGAAGCCGAGCTCATAGGCCTTGTCGGCAATCGCCTGCTCAACGGTCTTGATTGCGACCGGCGCATCTTCGAGGTTCAGCGTGCAGGCTTCCTCGCAAGGCGCGGGGCAGACGCGGCCGGTGAATTCCGGGAAGTTGTTGGTCGAATGCAGGTTGTGGATCGCCTGTTCCCAATTGTTGTTGTAGACGAGGTCGTTCCAATCGGGGATCTGGTTATGCACCGGGCAGCCGGTCGGGCCGTGGCAATAGGGAATGCCACAGTCCATGCAGCGGGCTGCCTGTTTCTGCACTTCCTGGTCCGACATGGGGATCGTGAATTCACGGAAATGCCGGATGCGATCCGACGCCGGCTGATACTTCGCCACCTGCCGGTCGATTTCCAAGAAGCCTGTTACCTTGCCCATGCTTTCGTTTCCTCACTCTAAAAGAGGAGCTCATGGCTCCCGTGCCTGAGGGTCATCTCGGTTTCCCTGTCCGGCACTTTAATTCAAATCCGATTCCGCTATTCGACAGTCGCGATCGCCATGATGGCGATCGCAATGCGAGGCGAAACCCTCGGCTGGTTTCAGAACCGGGGCGGATTACTCCGCCGCCACGCTCATCCGGCTGCGCTCCATTTCCTCAAGGGCGCGGCGGTATTCGACCGGCATGACCTTGCGGAATTTCGGGCGGTAGTCGGCCCAGTGATCGAGGATCTCCTTGGCTCGCGTCGAGCCCGTATAGTGGACGTGGTTCGAAATCAGCTGGAAGAGACGCTCTTCGTCATGGCGCGTCATGTCATCCGAGACGTCGACGCGTCCCTTATGCATGATGTCGCCACCGTGATGATGCAGCTTCTCCAGCAGCTCGTCTTCTTCAGGAACCGGCTCCAGCTCGACCATCGCCATGTTGCAGCGGCGGGCGAAATCGCCCTTCTCGTCGAGCACATAGGCCACGCCGCCCGACATGCCGGCCGCGAAGTTACGCCCGGTTTCACCGAGCACCACGACGACGCCGCCGGTCATATATTCGCAGCCATGGTCGCCCACGCCCTCGACGACGGCGATCGCGCCGGAGTTTCTGACCGCAAAGCGCTCACCCGCGACACCGCGGAAGTAGCACTCGCCTTCGGTTGCACCGTAGAGCACGGTGTTGCCGACGATGATCGAGTTTTCGGCAACGATCTTCGAATTCTCCGGCGGACGGATGATGATGCGGCCGCCCGAAAGGCCCTTGCCGACATAGTCATTGCCGTCGCCGATGAGGTTGAAGGTCACGCCCCGCGCCAGGAACGCACCGAAGGACTGACCGGCGGTGCCCCTCAGGGTGACGTTGATCGTGTCGTCCTTCAGGCCGCGATGGCCATAGCGCTTGGCAACCGCACCCGACAGCATCGCGCCGGCCGAACGATCGACGTTCTTGATGTCGACTTCGAAGGCGACCGGCGTCTTGGAAGCGAGCGCCGGCTCCGCCTTCTCGATCAGCTTGCGGTCGAGAATGTCGTCGATCGGGTGCTTCTGCACCGTCGTCCAGTAGGTCTCTTCCTTCGGCGCATCGACCTTGTGGAAGATACGGCTGAAATCGAGGCCTTTAGCCTTCCAGTGGGCAAGCATCTCATCCTTTTCGAGAAGCTCGGAAGCGCCGATGATATCGTCCAGCTTGGCAACGCCGAGCGAGGCGAGGATCTCGCGCACTTCTTCGGCCACGAAGAAGAAGTAGTTGATGACATGCTCTGGCGCGCCCTTGAAGCGCTTGCGCAGAACCGGGTCCTGGGTGGCGACACCAACCGGACAGGTGTTGAGATGGCACTTGCGCATCATGATGCAGCCGGCCGCGATCAGCGGCGCGGTCGCAAAGCCGAATTCGTCGGCACCCAGCAGCGCGCCGATGATGACGTCGCGGCCGGTCTTCAGACCGCCATCCACCTGCAGGGCGATGCGCGAGCGCAGCCCGTTCAGCACCAGCGTCTGCTGGGTTTCGGCAAGGCCGATTTCCCAGGGCGATCCGGCATGCTTCAGAGAGGTCAGCGGCGAAGCGCCGGTGCCGCCATCATAGCCCGAGACGGTGATGTGGTCGGCGCGCGCCTTGGCAACGCCGGCGGCAACCGTGCCGACACCGACTTCAGAGACGAGCTTGACCGAGACATCCGAGGTCGGGTTGACGTTCTTCAGATCGTAGATCAGCTGTGCCAGATCTTCGATCGAGTAGATGTCATGATGCGGCGGCGGCGAAATAAGGCCGACGCCCGGCGTCGAATGCCTGGTCTTGGCAACCGTCGCATCGACCTTGTGGCCCGGCAGCTGGCCGCCTTCGCCGGGCTTGGCGCCCTGCGCGACCTTGATCTGCAGCACGTCGGCGTTGACGAGATATTCGGTCGTCACGCCGAAACGGCCGGAGGCGATCTGCTTGATGGCGGAACGTTCCGGGTTCGGCGAACCGTCGAAAAGCGGCATGTAGCGGTCGGCTTCCTCGCCGCCTTCGCCAGTGTTCGACTTGCCGCCGATGCGGTTCATGGCGATGGCCAGCGTCGTATGCGCCTCGCGGCTGATAGAACCGAAGGACATGGCGCCCGTGGAGAAACGCTTGACGATATCGGCAGCCGGCTCGACCTCGTCGACCGAGATCGGCTTGCGACCGAGCGCTTCCGCACCCTTGATCTTGAAGAGACCGCGGATCGTGTTCATCCGGAGTGCCGACTCGTTGACCATTTCGGAGAATTCGCGATAGCGATCCTCGGCATTGCCGCGCACGGCATGCTGCAGGGCAGCCACCGCATCCGGCGTCCAGGCGTGGCTTTCGCCGCGCATGCGGTAGGCATATTCGCCGCCGATGTCGAGCGTGCTTGCCAGCAGCGGATCGCGGCCGAAAGCAGCCTTGTGACGGGAGACGGTTTCCTCGGCGATCGTCTCAAGGCCGATGCCTTCGATCATGGTCGCCGTGCCGAAGAAATACTTGTCGACCAACTCCTGCTGCAAGCCCACGGCATCGAAGATCTGCGCACCGCAATAGGATTGATAGGTCGAGATACCCATCTTCGACATGACCTTGAGGATGCCCTTGCCGACCGCCTTGATGTAGCGGTAGACGACTTCCGTCGCGTCCACTTCCTTCGGGAATTCGCCGCGCTGATGCATGTCGAGCAGCGTGTCGAAGGCGAGATAGGGGTTGATCGCTTCCGCCCCGTAGCCGGCCAGCAGGCAGAAGTGATGCACTTCGCGCGGCTCGCCGGTTTCGACGACGATACCGACCGAGGTGCGCAGGCCCTTGCGGATCAGGTGATGGTGGACAGCAGCCGTCGCCAGCAGCGCCGGGATCGCGATGCGGTCCGGTCCGATCTGGCGGTCGGAAAGCACGATGATGTTGTAGCCGCCGCGAACGGCCGCTTCCGCCCGCTCGCAGAGACGGTCGAGCATCTCGGGCATGCCTTCGGCGCCACGTTCGACATCATAGGTGAAGTCGAGCGTCTTGGTGTCGAAGCGATCCTCGGTGTGACCGATCGAGCGGATCTTTTCGAGATCGCCGTTGGTCAGGATCGGCTGGCGCACTTCCAGGCGCTTGGCATTGGCCATGCCGGTGTGATCGAGCAGGTTCGGACGCGGGCCGATGAAGGAGACAAGGCTCATGACGAGCTCCTCGCGGATCGGATCGATCGGCGGGTTCGTCACCTGCGCGAAGTTCTGCTTGAAGTAGGTATAGAGCAGCTTCGACTTGTCGGACATGGCCGAGATCGGCGTATCCGTGCCCATGGAGCCGACGGCTTCCTGCCCTGTCGTCGCCATCGGCGACATCAGGAGCTTGGTGTCTTCAGCCGTGTAGCCGAACGCCTGCTGGCGGTCGAGCAGCGACACGTCGCGGCGCAGCGCCCGCGGCTCCACCGGCTTCAGGTCTTCCAGGATCAACTGCGTGCGGTTCAGCCAGTTGCGATAGGGATGCTTGGTCGACAGTTCCGACTTCACCTCGTCGTCGGAGATGATGCGGCCCTTTTCCATGTCGATCAGCAGCATCTTGCCCGGTTGCAGGCGCCACTTCTGGATGATCTTCTCTTCCTCGACAGGCAGAACGCCGGCTTCGGACGCCATGATGATGCGGTCGTCGCTGGTGACGAGATAGCGGGCCGGCCGCAGGCCGTTACGATCGAGCGTCGCGCCGATCTGCTTGCCATCTGTGAAGGCGACGGCGGCAGGGCCATCCCAAGGCTCCATCAGGGCGGCATGATACTCGTAGAACGCCTTGCGTTCCGGCGCCATCAGCTGGTTGCCGGCCCACGCCTCGGGGATGAGCATCATCATGGCATGCGCCAGGGAGTATCCGCCGCGTACGAGGAATTCGAGCGCGTTGTCGAAACACGCCGTATCCGACTGTCCCTCATAGGAGATCGGCCAGAGCTTGGAGATATCCTCGCCGAACAGCGGCGAAGAGACCGAAGCCTGGCGGGCGGCCATCCAGTTGACGTTGCCGCGCAGCGTGTTGATTTCGCCGTTATGCGCGACCATGCGGTAGGGATGCGCAAGCTTCCACGACGGGAAGGTGTTGGTCGAGAAACGCTGGTGCACGAGGGCAACCGCCGTCTCGAAACGCGGATCGGAGAGATCCTTATAGTAGGCGCCCACCTGATAGGCAAGGAACATACCCTTGTAGACGATGGTCGAGCTCGACAGCGACACGGGGTAGAAGCTGCTCTCCTCGCCCTCATATTCCGCATAGATGCGGTTGGAGATCACCTTACGCAGGGTGAAGAGGCGGCGCTCGAACTCCTCGTTCGTACCGGCATCGCGGCCGGCGCCAATGAAGACCTGCACATGGTGCGGCTCGGTGGCGGCGATATCAGGCGCCTTCGACAGCGAGGAGTTGTCGACAGGCACGTCGCGGAAGCCGAGCAGAACCTGGCCTTCCTCGGCAACGACCTGCGTGATGGCGGTCTTGAAATGCTCGATCAGCGCCTCGTCGCGCGGCAGGAAGAAATGGCCGACGCCATACTCACCGGCCTTCGGCAGGATCACGCCCTGCTTGGCCATCTCCTCGCGGAAGAAGCGGTCGGGGATCTGCACGAGGATGCCCGCGCCGTCGCCCATCAGCGGATCGGCGCCGACAGCACCGCGATGCGTCAGGTTTTCGAGAATGAACAGGCCGTCGCGCACGATCTGGTGCGACTTCTGGCCCTTCATATGCGCGACGAAGCCGACGCCGCAGGCGTCATGTTCGTTACGCGGATCGTAGAGGCCCTGTTTCGGCGGGATGCCAACAGCGCGTTTCGACGTCTTGGCCGTAGCGGCAGCGTTCACTGCAGCGGTCTGGTCAAAACTCGTGGACGTCGTCCTGTTCGTCATCGTCTTCCCTCCGATAAGGCCCGCATCGCGGGCGCTCCTTCGTCCCGCGCGGTCCGTTTCCGGGGCCGACGCGCGACTGCGCTGTTGCATTGTGAAGATCCCGGCCGCGAACCGCGGCCCCTTGAATGGAGCCCGTCGTCAGCGTTCCGCGCCTTGCTATTCCACCGCCGCATTGCCCGCCGCCTGAAAGGCTTGAAAGGGCACGCTCCGGATAACTATAGCTCGAAATCCCGACATCGTCAGGACCCTCGGGCACATCTTCGGCCTCGGCGGCCAAAATAGGACAGCAACCCTGTCCTAATTCATCAGCTCTATGCCAGAAAGCTCAGGTCTTCGCAAGAGCAAAACGGCAAAAATTCGTCAACGAAAGACGTAAGATTGCCTTTGCTGCATAAATAGAGCAATAAAGTTTCGCTGCGGCGCATCATTTTATTTGTTGATTGCGTAGATCAATTTCTGTGATGCATTCCTCAAACTCATCCTCTTGATAGGTTTTAGCATTGGCGTAATGTCCGGCTGACCCTATCTAATCTCACCGCAATTTCCTCCTTCATCTGGTGCACCTTCATGTTCTTTGCTTCCGATAACTGGGCCGGCGCCCATCCTAAAGTCGCCGAGCGTCTGCTCGCTGAGTCCAGCGGTTTTGCCTCCGCTTACGGCACGAGCGACCTCGACCAGCATGTCGAAGCCAAATTCGCTGATATTTTCGAGCGCGAGGTTACTGTCTTCTTCGTCGCAACGGGTACGGCCGCCAATTCCCTGTCGCTCGCCAGCGTCCAGAAGCCAGGCGGCATCAGCTTCTGTCACAGCGAGGCGCATGTCGCCGAAGACGAATGCGGCGCACCCGATTTCTTCAGCGGCGCACGTCTTGCAACGGTCGATGGCGCTCTCGGCAAGATCGATCCCAAGGCGCTCGCCGCCAAGATCGCCCGTTTCCCGCAGGATGCCGTCCATCACGGCCGCGCCGCCGCCGTGACGATCACGCAGGCGACGGAAATCGGCACGGTCTATTCGCTTGCGGAGATCGATGCCATCGCTGCCGTTGCCAAGGCGAACGGCCTGCCGCTACATATGGATGGCGCGCGTTTCGCCAACGCCCTCGTCGCGCTCGGCACCACGCCAGCCGAAATGACTTGGAAGCGCGGCGTCGATATTCTTTCCTTCGGCGCAACCAAGAACGGCTGCTGGTGCGCTGAAGCGATCGTCTTCTTCGATCCGGAGAAGGCAAAGGAGATGCATTTCATCCGCAAGCGCGCCGCCCAGCTCTTCTCCAAGTCGCGCTTCATTGCCGCCCAGTTCGACGGTTATTTCCAGGACGGCCTCTGGCTCGATCTGGCCCGCCATTCCAATGGCATGGCCGATCGTCTGCGCGCCGGCATCGAAAGGGTGCGGGACGCCCGTCTCGCCTGGCCGACGGCTTCCAACGAGGTTTTTGCGATCATATCGAAATCCTCCGCCAAGACGGCCGAAGACAAGGGAGCAAAATTCTATGAATGGCCTATCCCGGAATCCCAACCGGACCTGATCGGCAATGATGAAACCCTGATCCGCCTTGTTACCAGCTTCGCCACGACCGAGGCCGATGTGGCGAACTTCCTCGCCTGCCTTGCGTGACCCGCATGAAAAAAGCGCCGGAGCCGGATTCAACCGGACGGCGCTCATAATGGCGACAACGAGGGTTAGTTTTAATTCCGATGGGCGAACATTGCAAAGTTCGATAAATCATCGCGATCGGACGCGGGTTTATGATGAACGATCATCGTCATTGCCACGACGCAAGCTACAAGTCCGGAAATGAAGATGGCACCATATATCATCGAGACGAATATCCTCCAGCAGTTCACCTATCGCCACCCAAGATAGCAGCGGAAGCTGACTTTGAACTGAATCTCAGGTGTCGCAAGGCGCAGAGCGTGAAGGAAAACGACAGCCGGCAAAGGAAATCCCGGAAAATTCCCAGCGCTATCCGCATGATCCGGATTGCTTTTGTCGCGAGGCTGCGAGCGGTATTGCTCTCAGTTCGATCTCGGCCCGCGGACCTTTGTCAGAATGTCTTCCGACAGCGCGTCGATCAGAAGTTGATTGGCACCCTTGCGTGGCACAAGCACGAATTCGACATCCTCCAGCGCTGGCAGCCAGCCCGGCGCAATTTCGCTCAGGCCGGCGGGCGCCATGCTCTGCGGCTGGACGAGAACGCCCATGCCGGCGCGGGCGGCAGCCGTCAGCCCGCTAAGGCTGCCACAGGTACAGACGATCCGCCATGGCACCTGCTGCCGGCGTAGTGCCTCCAGCGCCACCGCGCGGGTGACGCTGGGCGCGGGAAAGGCAATCAACGGCAGAGGTGCCGCAAGCCTGCGAATGCGCTCCGGATCGCGCGCCAGCCAGACCAGCGGCTCGCGATAGACGAGCTTGCCTCTCGCATCGCCGAGCCGGCGCTTGGCAAGCACCAGATCGAGATCGCCATTGTCCTGCATTTCATAGAGCGTGCCGCTGAGCGCGACCGTCAACTCCAGATCGACGGAGGGATGCGAACGCACGAATTCCTCCAGCACGTCGGGGAGCTGGCTGGTGACGAAATCCTCGGAAACGCCGAGCCGAAGATTGCCGCGCAGGCTGTTGCCGGCAAAAAGCTGCCGCACCTCCCCTTCGATCGACAGCATCTGGCGCGCATGTCCGAGCAGCGCCTCACCGTCATCGGTCAAAACGACGCGATGTGTGTCCCGCGCCAGCAATTTGCGTCCGATCTCCGTTTCCAACCGCTGTATATGCTGGCTGACGGTCGATTGCCCGAGACCGAGCCGCTCCGCGGCCAGTGTGAAGCTGCCCATCTGCTCGACGGCGACGAAGCTGCGCAACTGCGTGAGATCAAGCATGGCTTATCCTGTATTGCGATAACTGTTATTCCTTGCATCGTGGATCACAATAGGTCTATCTGCAAGGAGTCATCATCACTTGCAATGCGATTGGGTAGGCACGATGCGCCGCTTTCTTCCTGACACCTTCACCATGCTGCTGGTGCTCACCGTTCTGACGGCGTCCTTCTTTCCGGTACAGGGGGCAAGCGCTCACTATTTCGGCATCGCCACCAATTTCGCCATCGGGCTCTTGTTCTTCCTGCATGGCGCGCGCCTGTCGCGCGATGTCGTCATCGCCGGCATGCTCCACTGGCGGCTGCACCTCGTCATCCTGCTGACGACCTTCGGCATCTTCCCGCTGCTGGTGCTGGCCATGGGGCATATCGTCCCGAACAGCATCCTGCCCGTGTCGCTCTATACCGGCATGCTGTTCCTGAGCGTGCTGCCCTCGACCGTGCAATCCTCCATCGCCTTCACCTCCATTGCCGGCGGCAACGTGCCCGCCGCGATCTGCGCCGCCTCCGCCTCCAACATCTTCGGCATGTTTCTGACGCCGCTGCTCGTCGGCATCCTGTTTTCCGTAGGCGGTCAGGGCGGCTTTTCCTGGGATGTTTTGTGGCAGATCATGCTGCAGCTGCTCGCTCCCTTCATCGCCGGCCAGCTGCTGCAGCCCTGGATCGGAGACTGGATCCGCTCGAAGAAGAAGATCCTGATGCCGGTCGATCGCGGCTCGATCCTGATGGTCGTCTATTCCGCCTTCAGCGAAGCCGTCGTCGAGGGGCTGTGGCACACGTTTTCGGTGGTCGACATCGCCACCGTGATCGTCGCCAACATGGTTCTGCTTGCCATGGTCATCTGCATCACCATGTTCGGCAGCCGCGCGCTCGGTTTCTCGAAGGCTGACGAGATCACCATTACCTTCTGCGGCTCGAAGAAGTCGCTGGCAAGCGGCGTACCGATGGCAAACGTCATCTTCGCCGGCCAGGGTATCGGCGCCATCGTGCTGCCGCTCATGCTGTTCCATCAGATCCAGCTGATGACCTGCGCCGTGCTTGCCCAGAAATATGCCGATGCAGCCAAGCGGCGCGAGGCTGAAAAGGCACAAGCAGGTGCAAAGTCCGGCGAAGCCACCAACGCTGCCTGAAGCTTTCGACATCGCGACAAAACAAAAGCGGCGCCCGGATGGAGCGCCGCTTCTTTTTTGATCTTGGGAGGATCAAGGGCATGACGAACTTTAGTCCGTCAGCCCGGACCTGACGGCTTAAATCCGCCGGCCCGGACATGGCGGTCGGGGACCGCCGGCCCGCCTTAGTTGATGTGAGCCTCGATGGACTTCGGAGCATCCACCTGTTCGGCCGCGATGGAGATGCGGCGGGGCTTCATGGCTTCCGGAATGTTGCGCAGCAGATCGATGTGCAGCAAACCATTCTTTAGCGAAGCAGCCTGAACCTCGACATGGTCGGCGAGCTGGAAGCGGCGCTCGAAGGCGCGCTTGGCGATACCGCGATAGAGATATTCGCTGGTTTCAGCCGGCTCTTCACTCTTTTCGCCCTTGACGTGAAGGACATGGGCGTGAGCCTCGATGCTCAGTTCCTTTTCATCGAAACCGGCAACGGCCATGGTGATGCGATAGGTGTTTTCACCGGTGCGCTCGATGTTGTAGGGCGGATAGGTCTGTGCCTGATCCGGCTGGGCAAGGGTGTCGAGCATGGTGAACAGACGGTCGAAACCGACGGTGGAACGATAAAGGGGAGAGAAGTCTACGTGACGCATGAAGTCCTCCTGTGAGCGACAATTGCGATTTCAAGTTTTGCCCCACGGCCCCACTCCGGGCAGCCTCGGGACGGTTCTGCGAGCCCGTTTGGCACCCGCGAAAAAGAGATGGTGATCGCTTTTGCGGAGTTCAAGACCCCGCGCGGTTGAGGAAATTCCAAGAAAAACCCTGCGTGAACCGCAGATGAACGCATGGTTCGGAACCCGTTCAGGCTGGCGGCCATATCTTCAAATCATCGGAACAACCATCGTCCGATGACTGAAGTGTATCGTCCCTTCTTCTTCAGTCCTTGCTCGGCCGGCGAAGCGGATCTCTCTATCTCCGCAAGCCGGCCTTTTTTCGCAGAACGAGAGCGATAGCAGCCCGTCTTGAATGGAAATCCACCGAGACTGATTGCTTAGATCGAAAGTCGTCCGTTCGCCGCGGCTATGAGCCGATGTACTTCATGCAGGCTGGAAGCCGAGCCCAAGCAAAGTTTCAGGATTTCCTCATTGGGTTCCATCTGATCCGGCACCATGATTGTCATCATGCCGGCTCCGGAGGCAGATCTTATTCCGTTATGTGAATTTTCCAGAGCGAGACAGGAAGATGGCTCGATACCTAGCCGGGCGGCAGCCGCCAGAAATGGATCGGGAGCGGGCTTACTTTCCGCATAGTCGCCATACGCGACAATCTGATGGAAACGATGCGTCAAGCCGTGGGCTTCGAGATGATGATCGACGCTATGACGGAATGAGGACGTCGCTATCGCTCGTGGAATATCGAGTTCGTCCAGAAGATCCAGCAATTCCGAAACCCCTGCTTTCAGAGCAAGCTCCGTTTCGCCCAAGACGCTGAAATGCTTGAGCCAGAGAGATCGCACATCGTCGACCGGAAAAGAGGAGCCATAGAGAAGAAGCAGCGAATGGCGGTTCACATGCCAAGGCGAACCAATCATGGGACGGTACAAATCCCATGTCATTTCATAGCCATACTCCGCAGTCGCCGTGATCAGCGAACGTATGTAGAGCGACTCGGTGTCAAAGAGCAGTCCATCCATGTCGAACACGACTGCACGGGGTGGTTGAGGGAGTTTCATCCTATAGCCGTTACCAGCATGGGACGAGGACGACAAGCTCGCCGATGCCGAAAACCATGCCTCGCTACGCAGCGACCTAGCGACGACCCTACCGCAAAAGCTTCAGCGAACCGGTCAACGACTTCACCCATTTCGAAGGCCCCGCCAGCCCCAGGCCGTCGATCGCCTCGCCGGCGAGATCGCGATCCGGAAACGTCGCCTCATAGTCCCTATAATCGTGCAGCGCTCGGGCAAAGGCAGGAAACGGAACGATCGCGCGGTCGTTTTCCACCGGCAAGGTCTTCAACACAAGAGATCGTATGGTCTCCGCATCCGCCTGCAGTATCGGAACGGGCATGTTCGAGCTGATGTCGATCGTACGCTCCTCCTTGTCGGTCAATTGCCTGGCCGCGAGCGCGGGAAACTTTGCACCCAACCCGATCGAGATGGCACCGGTGGTATTGGCGATCAGACCGAGCGGCAATGCCGGATTGATGATGATGGCAACACGAATATCGGGAAGCATGGCGACCTGCTGCTATTGAGTTATGGGCGTACAGGATATCTCCGAGATCAGGGGAATTCTTACCTTTCGTTGCAAATAATAACGTGAATATGGTAGAGAGTACCAAATTCCGTTGAATTTGAGGTCGGATATGCCTAAGCCCCTTGAGCCCGTCGATCTGCGTATCCTCGAAGCGCTTCAGAAGGACGGACGCCTGACGAATCAGGCGCTTTCCTCGAAAGTCGGGCTCTCGACGTCGCCATGCTGGCGGCGCGTGCGCGAGCTGGAGGAAACAGGTGTGATCCAGGGTTATGCGGCAACATTGGACAGACGGCGGATCGGTCTCGGCGTTCTCGCCTTCATCAGAGTGAAGATCGACAGCCACAGCGAAGCGGAGGCCGAGGAATTCTCACGCGACGTCTTGAAGCTCAACGAAGTCGTAGCCTGCTACAGCATCGCCGGCGACGCGGATTTCCTGCTGCAAGTGGTGGCGACCGATCTCGACAGCTATGCGGATTTCGCCATGGCGGTCGTTCGCCGGCTGCCACGCATCAAGGAAATGCAGACGACCTTCGTACTCAAGGAAATCAAGCCTTTCAAGGGCCTTCCGCTTGAGGTCGGGCAGCGATAGCCGACGACACTTGGCGGCCACGCATATCCTGCGAGCCCTTTACGTTTGGATTGAAGCCATCCTATTCTAGTTCATCCTGTTGCAGGTAAGTGGCGACCCACCCCGGGGTATTGAATGTCGGCGCTCCCTTTTTCGAAGATTTCCGCATCGCTGAACGCGGTGCTCGCTGCAATCGGCCTGTTGACCGTGGCGGCACTCACGACGCCTGATATAACTGGACAGACCAGGCTCATCCTGCAAGTTCTGCTCGCCGGCATCTGGGCTGCCTACGGTCTGCAACTGATCGAGACGCTGATCGTGCAGCGGACGAAAGGCGTTCGCGGCAGCGCACCGGAAATCGCCGTCGACATATTGGCTGTTCTGGTCCCTCTGGCCGCCTTCCTTCTCGTCCGCGGCCGCGACCAAAGCCTCTATTGCGCCATCTGGCTTTTGAAGCCACTGCGCGGCTCGATCTTCTTCCGGCTGCTCGGCAGGGTCCTGACCAAGGAAGCGCGCAACCTGATCGGCGTCACCTCGATCTTCGGCATCGTTCTGTTCGGCGCGGCGCTCGTAGCTTATATCATCGAGCGCGACGTTCAGCCCGACAAGTTCGGCAGCATCCCGCTGGCGATGTGGTGGGCGGTGGTGACGCTGTCGACGACAGGGTATGGCGACGAGATTCCGCAAAGTTTCGCCGGCCGCGTCCTCGCAGGCCTGGTCATGATGAGCGGAATCGGCATTTTCGCGCTCTGGGCCGGCATCCTCGCCACCGGCTTCTACGAAGAGGTTCGCCGCCAGGATTTCGTGCGCAACTGGCAACTGGTTGCCGCGGTGCCGCTCTTCCAGAAACTTGGTTCGGCCGCGCTTATTGAGATTGTCAGAGCGCTGAGACCGCGTGTCGTGCCGGCAGGCGGCATCATCTGCCGCAAGGGCGAGGCCGGCGACCAGATGTACTTCATCGTCGAGGGCCGCGTCAGCGTCGCGACGCCGAACCCGGTGGAACTCGGCTCCGGCAGTTTCTTCGGTGAGATGGCGCTGATCACCGGCGAGCCCCGCTCGGCAACCGTCAGCGCCGCGACCGAAGTCTCCCTGCTGTCGCTCTATGCGTCGGATTTCCAGATGCTATCGAGCAGCAGCCCGGAGATCGCAGACATCATTCGCAAAACCGCGCTGGAGCGGCGCGGAGCGACACCGAAGGCTTGACGGAAAGGCATCGCGATCGACGTCATACCGCAGGCGCCTTCAAGGGCACCACGAATTGCCGACACCGCTGGCCCGCTTTTTCTGATCTTCCGACGGCCATCCCGTCGTGCATTGACGTCGATACAAGGGATGTGGCAGCCTGACGAATATTGAGCGCCGTCCAGCTTTAAATGGCGCTTGTCATTTTGGTTCGGCACGGCTCGATGCACCCCCGATTACTCAAGACATTTCTGGCGGTCGCGCGGAACCGGAATTTCACCCGCGCAGCCGAAGAGGTCCATCTCGCGCAATCGAGCGTGAGCGACCAGATCCAGTCGCTTGAAGCCGAATTGGGCACTGCGCTTTTTATCCGGTCGAGATCGGGCCTGGAGCTGACGGCGGCTGGCGAGGCACTGAAACCCTATGCCGAGGAATTATTGGCAATCGCCAACGAGGCGCGCGCTACCGTTGAAGCAGCCTCGGCGGCTGCGGCTGGCACGGTGACGATCGGCGCGCTTGAGACCATTGCTTCCATGAAGCTTCCGCAATGGCTGCCGGCCCTTCAGCGCGATCATCCCGATATCGATCTGCGGGTGAAGGTAGCGGGCAGTGGCGACCTGTTGCGCAAGCTCGAAACCGGTGAGATCGACGTCGCCTTCTGTTTTGACAGGGGCGAGGTTGATGAACGCCTCGCAAAGCGGGTGATATCGACGGAGCCGTTGATCCTCATCACCCCTCCCGCACAGGAGGCATCATCGAAGACAAGCGATCTGGCAGCACTTGCTTCGATGAACTTCGTGGCAACCGAAGCCGGCTGCGTCTACCGGCACCTGTTCGACAAGGCATTCGAGGCGGCAGGGATGGCAGCACCAAAGCTCGCCGCCGAAGTCGGCAGCATCGGTACCATTGCTCGCCTCGTGGCTGCCGGTACAGGATCGAGCTTGGTTCCGTGGTTTGCCGTCGCGGACGCACTCCATCGTGGCGAACTCGACGAAATGCCCTGGCCGGGGCCGATGCGGACAGCTTCGCTTGTGATGATCTGGCGGCGCAGGCGTGTTCAGCCGCCAGCTTTGAAGCTGTTCCTGGCGTTCGCAAGCACCGGCTTTGCGTCCGCTAAATCAGCCGATGCCCGCCCTCGACATGCAGTACCGTCCCCGTTGTAAAGGCGTTGCCCATCAGGAAGCTGATAGCGTCGGCGATGTCTTCCGGTTGGCCCACCCGTCCGACCAACAGCCGTTTTGCCATGGCACCTAAGGTTTCTTCTTTTTGGTCGCCGGCAACGAACGTCCAGATGGGCGTATCGACCCACCCCGGTGAAACGGCATTCACCCGAATGGGCGCCAACTCGACT
Source organism: Rhizobium aureum (assembly GCF_030182495.1). Taxonomy (NCBI): domain Bacteria; kingdom Pseudomonadati; phylum Pseudomonadota; class Alphaproteobacteria; order Hyphomicrobiales; family Rhizobiaceae; genus Rhizobium; species Rhizobium aureum. The sequence continues at coordinate 159,553 of NZ_JAQJCI010000013.1, forward strand.
GCAAGCGCGCGAACCAGCCCTTCCAGGCCAGCATTGACCGCAGCGACCACCGACCCCCGGGTGGCCGGACGATAAGCGGCAATGCCTGACGTGAACGTAATGGAGCCAGTGGCAGAGAGTAAGGGCGACCCATATTTCGCAAGCAGCAACGGGCCGTAGAATTTACTTTCCACGACCCTCTGCGCAGCCCTGAGGTCCAGCGAAGGCAGCAGCTCATAAGCGCCTTCGATATCGGCGGCGGTGCTTACGATATGGTCGAGCCGGCCGATGCGCTCAAACAGACCGGCGACTTGGCTTTCTTGCGTGATATCGACCGTCTCGACGAAAAGCGATGGGCTTTGAAGTTCCGTTGAAACGCGCTTGAGCTTATCCGCGTTCCGTCCAGCGACGATGACCTCCGCCCCGGCTGCGAGCGCGCGTTTCGCCAACGCCAACCCCATTCCGGAGCTGCCGCCGACAATAAGAATTCTTGAATCCGCAATTTCGGTGATTGCCATGTCTTCCATTCCCGCAGGTGATATCAACGGCCGAACATTCGCAAAGCTGCGCAAGAAGATGAAACGGAGAAAAACGATAGTGCCATCGGAATCGCCGATTGAGGATTATCGTCTTTAGGAGCACGGAATCGATTGCCGGAGCCGCCAACAAACCTGTTGCAATTCCCCCAGCCTGCGCTATCCCCTTGAGATGAAACATTGGTCAGCGAGGCGCGACACCGTCATGGATTCGATCCTCTATTCCACGGCAGACAATCCGGTACCGGAAAACCGCACCGAAGGCTTCTTCGAAAGTTTCGACGGACGCAAGCTGCGCTACGCCGTCTTCCGCTGCGAGCAGCCGGTCGCGAAGGGAACCGTTGTCCTGCTACAGGGCCGCAACGAATTCATCGAGAAATATTTCGAGACGATCCGTAACCTCACGGCCAAGGGCCTGTGGGTTGCGACCTTCGATCTGCGCGGCCAGGGCGGATCCGAGCGACTGCTGAAAGACCCGTTGCGCGGCCATATCCGCCATTTTTCCGATTACGAGCGGGATCTGACCGCCTTCCTCGACAAGATCGTCCTGCCGGATACACGTCTGCCCTTTTTTCTCCTTGCTCATTCGACGGGCGGGCTGATTGCCCTGTCTGCCGCGCCGAGGCTTGCGAGCCGAATTGAGCGCATGGTGCTGTCTGCCCCCTTCATCGGCTTGACCGGGCACGGCGTCTCACCCGGCTTTATCCGCTTCCTCTCCGGTGCGGTCAGCGGCATCGGCCTGGGCCGCATGCAGTTCAGCAAGAAATTCAAGGAAAGACCCTTCGCCGACAACCCGTTGACGACAGACGAGCAGCGCTACCGCCGCAACATCGGCATCGGCGCGGCTTATCCGCAGCTTTGCCTGGGTCCGCCGACGGCGCGCTGGCTATCGCAGGCTTTGCGGGCGATCGAACGGGTCAATAAGCCCGAACACCTGTTTTCAATCCACGTCCCCACCGTCCTGATCGCGCCGACGCGCGACGGCGTCGTGCCCTATGCCGATCAGGAACGGCTGTCACGCTATTTCCGTGCCGCCCAGCTCGTTCCCATTCACGGCGCCAAGCATGAAATCCTGCAGGAACGGGACATCTATCGCAATCAGGCACTCGCCGCGATCCACGCCTTCATCCCCGGCAGCGACGCCGAAACCAATGCCTATGAGATCGAAGCGGAAGCCTGAGCGGCTTAGAAACTCCGTGAAAGTTGAGCTGCTCTAGCGAGACAGCACAGCCAAAGCCTGTTCATAAACAGCGCGGCTGCCTGCGGCGATGATCGTTCCACCCATTTCCGGCCGACCGCCATCCCAGGTGGTCATGATGCCGCCGGCCTGCTCAACGACAGGAATGATGCCGCCGACATCATAGGGTTTCAGCGAATTCTCGATGACGAGATCGATATGGCCTGCGGCCAGCAGCGCATAGGCATAGCAATCCGTGCCATAACGGAAAAGCCGGACCTGGCTTTCGATCTCGCGATATTTGGCAAGCTCCTCGCCGACGAACAGATGCGGCGAGGTGGTGAAGAGGATGGCGTTCGAAAGGCTGCCGCAATCGCGGACCTGCAGCCGCTTTTCGCCATCCGGCCCCGAATAGGTGGAACCATTGCCATCGGCAAAATAGCGCTCGCCCGTAAAAGGTTGGTCGATCATCCCCATGAGGGCGCGGCCGTTCTTCTGCAGGCCGATCAGCGTTCCCCATACCGGAACGCCAGAGATGAAAGCGCGCGTGCCGTCGATCGGATCGATGACCCATATATGCTCGCGATCGAGCCCGACGCTGCCGTGCTCCTCGCCCAGAATGCCATGGTCGGGAAATTCGGCCTCGATCAATGCGCGAATCGCCTCTTCGGCGGCGCGGTCCCCTTCCGTCACCGGATCGAAGCCCTTGGCTTCCTTGTTGACCACATCGACACCGGTACGAAAGCGCGGCAGGGTTTCGGCCTTGGCCGCCTCGGCCAGACGATAGAAGAACGAGCGATCGGGAAGCATGGTCAATCCACGTAAATGACAGGATGGGCGATGTCATATCCCATATAGGCCCTGAAGCAAACCGGATGATGATGCAACAGGCGCCCTGCCCGCCAATCAGGCAGGATTTTTGAATCTGCCCAAATATTTTGCAGTGCAATAAAGTGCTTGACATTTGTGCAATGCGATATCAGTATCCAGCTACAGTCTTCTGACTGTAAATACCCTCCTTGGGTGTTTCCTCCCTAGACTTAGCCGCGCCACGAGCGCGGTTCTTTTTTGCTAAGGCTATATTTGTTTTGTGGGATGGAGCGGCAAGCGCAGGGGCATCTCGCCCTTGGCGGGCGAGAAAGCAATTTCACTGGTGTAGGAATTGCGATACCGGACGTGTCGCCTTCAAAAGTCTGACGCAATTTCTAAGCCATTGAAATTGCAAGAGCGAGGGTCCGTTTCTTGCTCGCCCAATTCGGAGATTGCGAGCGCTCCCGCCTACCCTCTCTCTTGCAAAATCCAGCACTTGGCTGAAGCTACATGCTAATTTTGCTTTCTCGCCCGCCAAGGGCAAGATATCCCTACTCGGCAGCCAACGCCGGATCGCCCGTATAGGATTCCACATGCTCGGCCATGCGCTTCATGAAAAGCGTAATGGCAGCCGCGACCTCGTTGAAATCCGGCCGTTTCTCCAGCGTCGTCTCGTCGACATAGAGCGACCGGTTGACCTCGATCTGCAGCGCATGCAGCCCGCGCGAGGGACGGCCGTAATGCTCGGTGATGAAGCCGCCGGCATAGGGCTTGTTGCGCACGGCGTTGAAGCCGAGTTCCTCGAGGATCTGCATGGCGGCACGCGAAAGCTCTGCCGAGGCGCTGGTGCCATAGCGATCGCCGAGGATGAAATCGGGCCGCATATTGCTGCCGGCGATGCGGATATTGCCTGGCATGGAATGACAATCGACCAGCACGCCGAAGCCGAACTTGACATGGGTGCGCGCAATCAGCCGCCGAAGCGTTGCATGATAGGGCTTGTAGATCGTGTCGATGCGCTTCAACGCATCCTCGACCGGCACGCGCCGCGCATAGATTTCCATATTCTCGGCGACGATTCGCGGGATCGTCCCGAGCCCGCCGGCGACCCGCAGCGAATTGATGTTCGCGTAAGGCGGCAAGGCGCCGTCGAACATGCGCGGATCGAGCTCATAGGGCTCGCGATTGACGTCGATATAGGCGCGCGGAAAATTGGCAAGCAGCAACGGTGCGCCGAGGGAACTTGCCGCCGAAAAAAGCTCGTCGACATAATGGTCTTCCGAGCGGCGGATGGCGATGCCCTGCAGGCGGGACTGGGCGATGAAATCGGGGGGATAAATGCGACCGCTATGGGGCGAGCTGTAGACAAACGGTATGGTCTGGGAGGCGGGCTCCGATACCTCGAAAATCTCGAAACTACGCATTTCCGCGGACATCAACGTCTTTACCATGTCAACAACTTGTCGCAGTAATCATGTTGCCAGTTGCATGACCGCAAGTCCATAGTAACTTGACCGAAATGGCCTTAATCCAAAGCGCCGTATTCGAAATCTCCCGATGTCCGCTCGGCGGAAACGCAGGGCGTTTTCGCAGAACGAAGTCATGCTTTGAACAAAAGCAGGATTGGCGCGTTTTGGCCGACTATTCACGGCTTGTTTACGGCGCTGCGCTAACCTAAAAGCTGGACAAGTCCAACAGACAAAGTTGATTAGCGATAGAGATGATGACCCAGAAGATACTTCTTGCCGAAGACGACAACGACATGCGTCGCTTTCTCGTGAAGGCACTCGAAAAAGCCGGCTACAAGGTCTTGTCCTTTGACAATGGAGCCAGCGCTTACGACCGGCTGCGCGAAGAGCCGTTCTCGCTGCTTTTGACCGACATCGTCATGCCCGAGATGGACGGTATCGAGCTGGCGCGCCGCGCTACCGAACTCGATCCGGACCTGAAAGTGATGTTCATCACCGGCTTTGCCGCCGTCGCGCTGAATCCCGATTCGAAGGCGCCGAAGGATGCCAAGGTTCTTTCCAAGCCTTTCCACCTTCGGGAACTCGTCGACGAAGTCAACAAACTCCTTGCCGCGTAAGGCTTTCGGCGGCCACGTCACAAAACCGAAAAAAAGCCTATTGACGGCCACCAAGGTTTTGTGATCTATGCGCCGCCATCGGATGGGCGTGTAGCTCAGCGGGAGAGCACTACGTTGACATCGTAGGGGTCACAGGTTCAATCCCTGTCACGCCCACCATCCTAATTCGCTGAAAAGTCATGACCTCCACCAGAGGTGGAGGTTTGAAACGCTGCGCTTGAACCGCTAGAAGCGGTATTGTTAGCGCTTAGTAGCTACGATTGAAGAGGTCGGCAAAGTCGGAAGCTTTGTCGGCCTTTTCCTGATTACGGATATATTGTCTGACGACCTGCTCGTTATAGCCCGTCGTCGATACGAAATACCCGCGTGCCCAAAAGTGATACCCTTTGTAGCGGCGCTTGCGCGCATATTTGTTCGCTACGTAAAGGGCCGTCTTGCCCTTCAAGAAGCCGACAATATGCGAAACCGACCCGTAAAGTCTTTTCGTGCGGTATTTGCTGCCAAAAACAATGTGATACTTGCAGTCCCACGTCGCATGCGAGAGCGTTTGCTCATCCATAAAACCTCCTTGTTCGAAGTCTGGGCCACCCCAGCGGTTCAAGCAGGAGGTCTCTCAACTACCGTGTAGAACTCGTCCAGTCCTCCACCGTAGGTGGAGGTTTATTTATCGATATAA